>CAZUAH010000197.1:0-23107 GCA_964617665.1 uncultured Pirellulaceae bacterium | reverse complement strand
AAATCGCAAGAAGCTTTGCCAGACCGAGTGCCGTTTACGGCTACACCGCCTGGAGGGACACCGCAGATCACGCAGTGGGCTCATCGTGCCGTTTGGACCGATCGAAGTTGTCGACACTTTTGGAAAACAAAGTGAGAGGTGGCAAATGGCACACGCTGATTGACAAGGTCTACAGCGAACTGGAGTCGTTGAAGATCCGCCCTGAGGTGCCGATTCTCTTTCGCGCGAACGCTACTGATAGATATCGACAAGGAAAACCACCGCATCGCCTCGGCCGATGTTCACGATGGCGTGGGTTACGTCTGCTCGGAAGCTGGCCGAATCGCCGCGACTAATCTCGACAGACTCGTCCGCCGACTCGATGCGTACTTTTCCCCGTTGAACCGTCAAGTATTCACGAGTTCCATCGAAATGTGCTGAACTGCGCAATTCGCCGCCGGGGGGCAGCCGCAGTTCGTAAAACTCGACGTCCTTTTCCAAGTGCAGCGGCGATAGTGTACGGATCTGACAATCCGTGTCGGAGCGGAAACGGAACGCTGGATCCTTCGATCGAATCACTTCGATGGCGGACACCGGGTTCGGAGCGTCGACTAACTCGTCCAACGACATTTCAAACGCCTGCGCAATTCGCAGCGTTACGGCAAGCGTCGGATTCGCCTGACGGCGCTCGATCTGGCTGATCATCGACCGGCTCACACCGCATATCGACGAAAGCTCCTCCAGCGACCAGCCGCGCTCCGTCCGCAGCTCCCGAACTCGACGACACATCTTCCCCGTGATTCTCTCAACGGAAACAGGACGGTCGGCCTGCTCATCGGAGTTCTTGGATTCGTTGGACACGCGATCTCACGATTTCCGATAAATTGGAAAGAAGTTCTTGCAAACTGGATATGTCGATTCTATTATACCAGATGCACGTTCCAGCAAGAAGGAATCCCTAGGATTTCAGGCTGCGACACCCCATTTTGCGGGGCGTCGGTCACGGCTGATCGACACGGATAGGAGACACCCGCCAAGCCATTTTGGCAACACCATATATCACAGTAGTAGCGCGTCAAGCGAGGATCTGAGGGGCCGACCGGTACATTCGCAACAGGGATGATTGAACATGATCCAGCGATTCGTCGAGGAGGTCAGAGGGAAGTCGTTGTCAGTCGTTCTGCCGGAGGGTAGGGACGAGCGGATCATTGCAGCGGCTCGTCGGATGAAAGATGAAGGCATCGCCGAGCCGATCGTGCTGGGCACGCCGGCCCAAATCGAGGCTGCCGCTGCTGCGGCCGGAGCGACCCTGGACGGCATCGTCGCGATCGATCCGGCCAACAACGCCAAGCTGGATGCCTACGCCGAAGCCTATGTCCGAAAGCGTGATCTGGAACTCAAGATCGCCCGGCGGGTAGTGAAACGTCCGCTGTGCTTTGCCGGGATGATGGTGGCCGAGAGTGACGCCCATACGATGGTTGCCGGCGTGGCTAGTCCGACTTGCCTTGTGATCCAGTCCGGTGTGCTGACCGTCGGATTGGCCGAAGGCATCAGCGTCCCGTCCAGCTTCTTTCTGATGATCGTTCCGGAATTCCTGGGCGAGAAAGACAAGAAGTTCATCTATGCCGACTGCGCAGTGAACATCGCTCCCACGCCCCCAGAATTGGCGGACATCGCCATCGCCTCCGAAAAGAGCGCCCGCAAGCTCCTTGACGATGAGCCCCGTGTTGCCATGCTCTCGTTTTCGACCAAAGGCAGCGCTGTGCATCCGCATATAGACCGCGTCACCGAAGCACTTGCGATTGCCCGGCAAAAGGCGGGGCACCTGCAGATCGACGGCGAATTTCAGGCCGATGCCGCGACGGTTCCGGCGGTCGCTGCGAAGAAAGTGAAGGAACCCAGCACGGTCGCCGGCCAGGCCAACGTGCTGATCTTCCCCGACCTGAATTCGGGCAACATTGCCTACAAGCTCACGCAGTACATGGCCGGTGCGAAAGCAATCGGCCCATTTTTGCAGGGATTCTCCAGCCCCATCAGCGACCTTTCGCGCGGGGCCAGCGTCGATGACATTGTCGCCGCAACGGCCATCTGCCTCGCTCAAACATCTCCCGGAGCCGACCATGACCAACCCGGACAAGTCTATGAAAGTACTGGTGATCAATTGCGGAAGCTCATCGATCAAGTACCAGTTGTATCAGATGCCTGAAAAGGCGGTCATTTCCAAAGGACTTGTCGAACGCATCGGCGACAGCGGCGCGGCTCTGAAATACCAGCACAACGGTGAAAAAAAATGCGTACAGTGCGAGATCCCCGATCACCAACAGGGCATGGCCTTGATCCTGGACACATTGGTCGGCGATGATTCCCCTCTGGACGATGTGACGGAGATCGACGCAGTCGGTCATCGCGTGGTGCACGGCGGTGAGGAGTTCACTGGTTCGGTGGTGATAACCGACGTGGTAATCGCATCGATCGAGCGATTTGCCGACTTAGCACCGCTGCATAATCCCCCGAATCTCACCGGCATTCGGGCTGCCATCGAGAAGTTGCCGGACATTCCGCAGATTGCGTGTTTTGATACGGCGTTTCACACGACCATTCCGGAAGTAGCCTACACGTACGCGTTGCCGTACGAGCTGTACCAGCAGTTCGGAATCCGTCGTTACGGCTTCCACGGCACAAGCCACCGGTACGTCGCCCGACGCGCTGCCAAGCTGATCGGGGTCGACCCATACGAAATCAACTGCATCACCGCGCACTTGGGCAACGGCTGTTCGATTACCGCGGTGCGCAACGGTCGCTCGGTCGATACCTCGATGGGCTTGACTCCGCTCGAGGGGTTGGTAATGGGTACGCGCAGCGGCGACTTCGACCCTGCCATCCTGTTCCACTTGGCCGATCGCGGCCACGGCATGGCTGCCCTGAACAAACTCTGCAACAAGCATTCCGGCTTGCTGGGACTCAGCGGCGAGTCGAACGATATGCGCACGTTGACCGAACTGGCGGCGGATGGCAACCGTCGAGCCCAATTGGCCATCGACGTCTTCTGTTATCGCATTCGCAAGTATATCGGCATGTACGCTGCGGTTCTCGGGCGTGTGGACGCAGTGGTCTTTACTGGTGGGATCGGCGAAAACTCGCCCGAAGTCCGGACTGCGTCCTGCCGCGATTTGGAGAACCTGGGCATCGTTCTTGATGCCGATCGCAATACGTGCACGGTTGACCGCCGCGAGGGCCCCATCACCTCGGAAGACAGCCAAGTCAAGACGCTGGTCATACCTACCGACGAGGAAGCTGCGATCGCTGGCGACACCTACAAGATCGCAAGCGAAGTAATCCAGAGCCGTGCAGAAGCTCCCGTGTCTCGCGCTGGCTGACCCGGACATTCGATTCGTTTGTAGCTACGTTCGCCAGAACGTGGGATGTCGTCTGGGGTTACGACCGCGTTCTGGCGAACGTGGCTACGACAGCCTGTCACGCAATTGCCAGGGGCGTGAAATATCCGGGTTGAGCGAACGCGTCACTTCTCCCACCGCTGCAACTGCTCGATCCACTGTGTGATCTCGGGGCGTTTCTTCTCGAAGACGCCGAACAGAACCAGGATGCAGATGCCCAGGCTCACACCGAAAGCCCACCACGGCCAACTGTGCTCGAAGATCACCTTTTGGGCGTGCCAGACCATTGCGACGATCGACATCATGACGAAGCTGGTACCAAGATAGACGAACGCTCGTATTCGTAACATCATCCCCAAGAAGACGCCGGCCACCGATAGCCCGGCCAGGATCATGGGCGGCCACAGGTACTTACCCATCTCGCGGATGAAGATTTCGCTGGTCGAGCTGAGATAGATCACCAGGATGCAGGCATAGCGTATGGCAGTCAATTGAGCCGAACTCAGCCTGTGTCGATTGATGTGGCCAGCAACCAACATCGACACGGCCGGCGGAATCAACCAGAACTGCGGATTACGCCACAGCAATAAATCGTGCTCGGTCATCAGCGACCATAAGGCAAGGTTGGCGAAAAACGCCGCCGCCAAACCACTGGCCACAGAACGTCGCATGATGCTCAGCAGAAGGTACATCACCCCGATCAGGAACAGCAGCGTTGGATAATGCGTTTTTTCCGCGGCGATCACCAACATGCCGAGGGCCGGCACCAATGGCAGAAAGACGCCGGTCCGATGAAATGGTTCGGCCAGGACGCGTACTTCGCGCCGGTGAAACCACTCGCCCAGCAACACGCCCACGAACGCAATAGCCCACATGATGTACGGCCAATAGGGCCGAATCCGGCCGGTGAACAATTCGGGGATACACAGGTAGATGTGAAGGAACAACAAGGCCCCAACCGCTTCGGCGGCGTACACGTAGCCCATTCGCCCCTTTTCGGTCAGTGCCAATGGATCGCGGCCCGGCAGTACGGCGAGCGAAAGCAATCCCGCGATCAAACCCACCAGGACGACACCAACAGCCGCTATCTCAACAGCATTGATCGGTGCTCCCGTCTCCGAGTCGAAGTAAGCTGCCTCCAGTGCCAACACACCCAGAAGCGCAATCATCGCGCCGATCCCAAAGGTCACAGCGATCCGGCGAACGGCCGCCATCCAATCGCCCATTGGCGAAACGAAACGAGCGACCAGGACGCTGTAGATGAACGCCAAACCGGACAGAGCGATCAGCAGACGGACGGCGTAATCCAAGACAATCTCATCTGACCACTTTGGATTGAGATCGGCCCAGCTCATGTACACTGCAGCAGCGCCCGTCATCAGCAGTGACATGAATTGTAGCAGCGTCTTGCGCTCCTTCTGTGCCAATGCGGCCAACCCCATAGCCAACAGCAGCGGCGCGAATCCGCTGCCGATGCGCATCCCGCGTTCTTCGAAGAAAAGGACCACCACCAGCCCGATCAACATTGCCAGCGTAGCCAGCAGCATGCTCACCACGGGCAGCCATGCGGCGGTCCGTTTCAGATTCTCGATCGCGTCGGTGATAGCCCAGCGATCCGCAACCGACGCCAACCACGCACCTCGTATCCAGATCAGCCCAGTCAAGGCAACGTAACCAGCGATTGACATGCCCACGGCGAAAAACGCTTCTTTCCCGCCCAATTCCAGCCGGTCCAGCACCAGTGTCACAACAAGCGCACCCCAGACGTACAACAACGGAATCGCGAAGTAGCCTCGCCGGTCCCACAGCGACCCGGCTAATAGCAATCCCAATGTTCCCAGAACCAATACGCCGCCCGTACGGGCGATTTCGATGGCTGCGGATCCGGTGGCCTCACGAGCGAGGACATTGAGACCGAAAGACCCGACCAGCAACATGGCCGATACCACCGTAGCTACAAGCGCCACGACAAAGTGGACACGTCCGAAGTGGAAGCCGGGTGAAAACGCGTGCTGACCTCTCCTTCGTTGGAACCATATCTCGACCGCCAGCCAGAACCCGGCCGCCAGCACGCAGGCGATCAGGTTGGCCTGTACAAGATTGGCGAACGCCTGAGCTTCGTCCAGCATCCCCGGTTTTAGGAATGGGACAATCCAGTAGAACGTCGTCGCCAGACCGACCAAGGCCACCGAAGCATAGGCAAACGACTGGCTTCGCAGACGCAACGCGAGACTCGCCGCCAGCACGGCCGCTGTTCCCGCCGCGCAGACTGACCACCACGGCGCCAACCAATGGGGGTCGGACCAGGCACCACGCAACGCCAATACGGCAACCACTCCGGTCATCAGAGCGGCCTCACGCCACAATTGCTGCCAACGCCAAGTGGCTGCAGCAAGTGCCGCCGCCACGACCAGCCACCCGTAGGTCAGTACATGGTATGCATGCCAATGGCGTGAGAGCTCCCTAAGGTCAACGGTCGCCGCAATCAACGCCACTAGCGCTGCGGCAAACCAGCCTGCGAGTCGCACAACGTGCTCCACTTCCTCACGTTGGAAGAAGCCCCGCGGAACAGGCGTCTCCCCTTCCGCACCAAAGATCTCCTGGCGGATACAGAACCAGAACGCGCCGACCAGTGCCAATCCCCACGCGACGTAGCTCAAGGCTTCGCCCAGCGGCTGCTCGTAGTCGGTCACGCTACCCGGCGTCAAGAACACGCCCAACGCGCACCAGATCGTCAAGGCCGTGATGGCCACTCCGGCTGCCGACAACTGAATAACGAGCGGCGTTCGCTGCGTTTCAGGTCGGTGAATCCGGTAGTCCAACGCCAACCATACCAGCGAGTAGCCAGCCAGTGCCGTTGCATTCCACTGCAGTAGACCTGCCCAAAACTCGTGGCTATTGGGCGATACGTGAAGCACGTAGGCCAGCGAGACTACATATTGAAGCAGTATCGAGCCGGCCAGCGCGTACGTAGCGGATCGTTCCCGCAGTGCATGGCCAACAAGAACCACCACCAGAATCACTAACGGGCCCGCATACGAGAATGTCGTGTCCATTCCCCCGAATAGCGACTCGGCGTCCGGTCTGCCCAACGAGAGGCCAGCCGCCCGACGACATGCAACAATCGTCGTCAACAGCACAACCGGCAGCCCGCCGACCAGTAGAGCGGTTTCTCTGGCAACGTTGCCGGTTCGACTCGGAAGTTCATCCCATCCGAGCCAAGGCAATTGTCGGAAGCCCTGGCCGATCGGCGCACGGAGCCACACGGTTGCGGCGGTTATCACCGTGTAGAACGCAAATGACCAACGCATGGCTGAAACGGTCGCGCCGGACGCCTCGAACGGTGCGGAGACGAGCAGCGGAATGGCCGCAGCCGCCAACAGAATGCCGCCCAAAGCCCAATCGCTGAACTGTTCCCACAGCGATACAAGCAAGGCCAATACAATCAGCCCCAGCGCGATCCATGAGCCG
The DNA here is from genome assembly GCA_964617665.1 of uncultured Pirellulaceae bacterium. Taxonomy (GTDB): domain Bacteria; phylum Planctomycetota; class Planctomycetia; order Pirellulales; family Pirellulaceae; genus JADHUC01. The sequence continues at coordinate 16,262 of CAZUAH010000197.1, read as the reverse complement.
AACGCGTACGCCTCTTGATGCAGAGCACTAGCCGGAAGAAGCTCCGCCACGCCCAATTCCACTCGAAGTCCGGGCCAGCAGGCCGTGATAGATAGGATTAGGACGACGCCAACCAAGCCACCCAAGACAACCTGGTCCACGGTTGGCCACGCTGGGCGAGCGAGCCCCTCCGTGGTTGGCCAACGCCGGATCAGCCTACGAGTCGCGCTCCACCCGGCACACCAAGCGGCGAGCACGGCCAGTTGCGACTGAATGTGCCGCGGGTCGATCCACCACCGATCGCCCCATTCTCGGTTCTGACACACAGCCGCAACCAAATAGGCGACGCCGATCGTAGTCAGCCCTTGCACGACCGACGCGGCAGCCTGCCACCGGAGCACGACTGCTACGATCAACCACGCCGCCGCAATGCCAAACATGTAGGCCGCATGAACGCCAAACATCTGTTCGCGGACCCAAAGAGCCGACGGCACCGCAAGGGTCGAAATGACCAAAGCCGACCAGCCAAGCGGATTGACCAAGCCCTGCCACAACGGCGCGGTGCGCTCGCCGATGGGTGTACGCAGGCTATTCCATGATACTGCCAGCGCAATCAGTGCGCAGAGATTGGCGTGCAACAGAGCAGCCGCCAGCACGGGCCGCTGTGGTGCAAGCCCCTGTTCCGTCAGCCACTGGACCAGCGGTTTGTTGAGCCAGAATGCCTGAACCAGCGTTGCCAACAGCAAGCCGATACCAGTCCATGAAAGGATCTCGCCCAACGTCGCGTTCTGATCGCTTCTGGTGCAAACGACAACCGCACCGATCAATGCTCCGACCGCATAGAACGCCAAGACCGGTGCCGCCAACTCCGTGTCACTACCGAGCCCGTATCCCGCATTCAAGGCGATGCATATGCTGATGGCTGCCAGCCCACCGCAGGCCTGCAAGTAGGCAATCGCATCGCGCGGTCGTGCCAAACGACTGAGCGCAAGCCACGCACCGCCGCTAAGGACCGCGAAAACCGAAAGAAGAATACTACTTCGTCCGGCGACGAACAGCCCGATCAGCTCCCAACCGCCCTCGATGGTGTCGTCCGGACCGCCCTGCAACACGTGGAAGCCAACCAATCCCGCGAGAGCCAAGCAGCCAGTCGCAGCAACGTGCAGAACCGGCAATCTTCCTGCTATCGCCAGGACGGCAAGTACCACGAAGTTGGCCAAGCCAACTGCAATCAGCAGATCGGGCTGAGGCCACGCGAGGACCACGGCGGTGCCCATTAGCATCGCGCCTACCACCGCCAGAGCAGTGCCAGCGGTGCGCATCGCGGCAAGCTGCCGAGTCAATGCCCGCCGATGCACGAGCAGACCAGTTGCCAGAACAGCGGCCGCACACAGACTGGCCGACGGCGCCAGTCGCGCTAACGCGTCTCGAAGTGAATCGCAGCGTGAAACAAACAAACTCAACGGAGCCAACAGAGCGAACGTCGAAGTGCCAAGCACAATGAAGATCTGCGTCGCCCGCCGAGCCGACAACCGTCGCCAGCCGGTAGCCCGATGAACTTGCGTTAGCGTGGCAATCAAATATCCACCCACGGGCAGAGCAACTAGCAGGAATGTCCGCATCAACGAAGGATCGCCCCGCGTCGCACGGTCGACGATCAATTGCCCTACACACGTCGCCAGCATTACAACAGACAGGCGCCACCAACCTTTCATTAGCAATGCGCGCCCGCCCGAGAATGTGATCCAAGCAATCGACAGAACGCCAACAACAACAGCTGCCATGTATTCCGGATCGGTCACTTGACGCTCAGACCCAGACATCTCTATGGCCGCAACGAAGACTAACGGGGCCAGCAACAACGCGATGATCAGCATGACGCGGCTGGTCGTTTGCAGGTTCCATCGACGCAACGTATAGATGCCTGCCCCGTGGATTCCCAACGTGATCGCCATGAAACCGAGGGCCGTGAAATACGGAATCGCGCTGAGCTTGTCATGCAGACTGACGACCAGTCCCACGGCCGAGCCAACGATCAACATGCCGCTGAGCAATTCGCCCCAACGAATGTTCTTTTCGGCCATGAACGCTTTCAGCAACTCAGCGAACGTCTGCCGGACCACCGGTGGGGCGGGCGGCGTTTCGGTATATTCCCGATCCAGCGCGTGTGATGCTGGGGCCGAGCGAGCAACAGAAGGAGCGAAAGGAGGCTCCGGCGGCGGCGTGGCTGCCGCGTGATCCGGCGAAGTCGCGGGGCGTTGTGGCGGCGGTCCCAGCAACAGATCCGGTGCGACCGGTTCAGGCGGACGCTGAACACCAGCCGCCTCGGTGTCACCGTCATCCACAAGTACAGCTTCGATGATCTCCGCTTCTTCGACGGGTTGTTCCGCAGGGGCAACCGGCCGGGGCGGTGGAGCGGGAGTGGCTGGGACTTCACCTTTTGCTGGTTCCCCTGTGGGTTTTGCTGGTCCCAACCCCGCTTCACCCTCGCGCAGGAGGCGCATCAGTTCGGCGTGACGATCGGCCCCGATCAGGTCGTAGCTGCGTAGCCGATTCAACTGCCGAATGGTCGCTTCGATGTCATCCGTCAGAGTCGGAGGTCGCCCAAGCGATCCTTCAAACCCGCACGCGGTGCATCGGCGGTCTCCGAGGGCCATCGCGTTGCCGCATTGCGGACATCGGCGGCCGGCATGCGTCCTTGCCACATCGCTTCCAGACAGCCATTTGAAGGATTCCGCGACTAGCCACCACAGACCGTGCCCGACCACCGTGACAACTGCCAAGATGATCCCAATCACACACAAGATGCCGAGCACTTCGGCCATGGTAGAGTCTTCTCGTGGTAGAAAGAGCGGAAAACAGGAGGCCCGATGGACTGTTACGCGGATTCCGAGCGCGAGGAGGCTAACTCTCCATTCTATTGTGCGTTACGCATCGCGCAACATAAACCGAAAACGACCAGAAACCCAAAGAAAGCCCCTCTAACGAGCAGGTTCGCACGGAATGCGAAACCTACTGATCCGGGACTTCGTGGGCGGGCTGTACCCGCACGGTGATCTGACCTTGATTGTCGCTCAAATCGGCGGGGGACTCGTTGATCTTCAAGTAGAGCGTACCGCTGGTTTGCGGCGTGAAGATCTTGCCCAAGCCAATCGTTTCCGGTGCAAGAAGTGGCGTTGATCCGCCCAATGGCTCTGCGTCATTTCGCACAGCGCCTAACAACATGCCCAGCGGGCGACCTTGGAAATAGTGAATCGTTACCCCTCCAGGCTCGCACCACCAGATCTTGCTTGTCTGGGCAACGTCGTCTTTCGTTTCGGCAACCTGATACCGGCCAGTGGCGCGGATGTCGTAGCTGAGCCCTTCCGTCAGCAGAATGCCGGTGGACTGCCATCCGCGGTCGGCCGCAATCGTCGCGGTGGCTCCCGACGGCGGCATTGCCTGGGCCGTCTTTCGCACAATGGCCGAACGCTCGACGTCGTAGCCATACTCGAGGTTCATCACGAAGAGTTGCCAGTCTTCGGAGAGGTCGGCCCAGTCATCTCGCACCTGCTGTTTGAACCACTGCGTCAAGCCTGCAGTACGGACCATCTTGCGCAGTTGCCGAAATGCCTTCTGACTTCGCGGATGAGAATCGTAGAAAGCGGCCAAAGCCCAGCACCATCCGTACGGCTCGTTGCGGAGGTGGGCTTGAGCGTTATACGCCATGATATTGTCCGGCATCATCCCGCGTCCCGCAGCCAATTCGTCCTTGACGATCTTGATCCGGCCCCATCCGGGCGTTTCCGTCTTCTCTTTGGGCATGTACGCGAGGGTTAACTTGCCCTCTTGCCAATGATGCGTCCCCAACAATTCCGCCATCCCCTCGGCATACCATGGCGGCCCGAGTCCGCCGACGATCAGACCCATAAAGGCGTGAGTGCCTTCGTGCAACAGTAGATGACGTCGATAGTATGCGTCCGCCTGGTCGTACAGCCAGAGGTAGCGTCCGCGCTGGAATCCGTTGGCGAAGGCCGGCAGATCGGCCGGCAGCATTCCCGCACCTTGGAAGCGGGCTTTCTCCTGCATAACGAAGCCGGTCATATGCCAGTCCATGACATCAAGTGGATCCACCTCGAAGTACTCGCACCAAAGGGGCACGGCGGCATCGAACGCATCAGGCAGTTCATCAACTTCAGAACTTGGCGGCACATCGGTGTACAAAGTCAAATGCTCGCTCGTCAGCTTCCGAATTCCCGTCGCGAAAGCCTTGTTGTCGTTGATGGGCAGGCCCTTGCCACGTGGGGTCACTGTCAAGACGACGGGTGTCTTGGCTGCTGCGTCTGCGTCGTTGCCTGGGCCGTCGGTCACCAGATCCGCGAGCGATCGGGTTTCATCCAGCTTTGGCGTTGGCAGCTTGCTGGTGACGGTCGGCTTCGAGTCGGTTTGACCTGCACCGCCAATTGGGTATTTTGGTGCAGCCGTAGATTTACTCGCCGTCCGTGCCTTTCTCGGTGGTTGTCGCGACTCTGCCGTGCGCGTGCCGTCGCCACCGCAACCGGCGATGGCGATGATCACAAGCAAGACGGCGAGCATCAGGGGAAGTTCACTCTTGTCGAATCGAGCGGGCAAGATCTGCATGGCTGCGAACCGTTTCTGGGCGAGGGCAGGTAACCTGTCTCTTTCATCATAGAGGAATCGCGGTAGACAGGACAACAGTTTCAATGTGGGACAGGCTCGAGTCGCACTGGTGCCTGGATGCGGCGTGGCGTAGCGAGCTCAGGCTCATTGGCACCAGAAGGAATAGGCAAGACATGCAGCAATTGGGACGCTTCGGGGGTGGCCGGGACTTGCTCGTCGCCTTTGGAGGCGAGTGTGCGCACCAACGCGACCACCTGTGCGATCCGTTGCGGATCGTCCGCCAACAGCGGCCCACTATCGTCGGCCAAGACCACCCCTTCACGGACCGAATCGCAGTGCCCAGTGATGTCGATGCCTTCGGCGTTGAGGCTGAAGCCGAATCTCAATTGGCGATACGGCCATAGCGAATCCACCACGGTGGATCGTAGCCGCACATCAGCCAGCAGCCCCAATGATTCGCGAGCTTGATCCAGAAGCGACCAACTGACGACCCCGCCTTCGCACGTCACGTCGCCGATGGCGTCGATCAGTTTCCCCTTGGCGAACGTGGCGCGTTGAAAGCCGATTTCCGCCGTGCCGCTCAATTGATGGTCGTATCGGTTCGTCACCAATTGGTCCAAATCGACGTGACGAAAACGGCCCGCGATATCGCCTTCCCAGCCTCGACCGGTGGACGTCATTTCGACGCTTCCTTGGAACGTCGCTTCTTCGCCCAGACTAGCCAGGATATCGACATGATCGGCCAGCATAACGCAAGGAAATGCGGTAGGGCCCGTTCGCAGTTTCCATCGAGTCGCCGGTGGCGACATTTGGCGGTTGCGCGTGACGTGTAGCTGCGCTGGTTCGTCCACTTGCTGTGCGGCATCGCGGAATTCAATCAACGCGTGAGGCCCCTCGGCCGTTGGCACGAGTCGGCAACGGACGCCCGTCAACGTTGTGGCCTCGACACCGTCACCTCGGTGAATTGTCAGCTCACCAGCCACTAGTTGGGCGCGCAGTTCGGACGATCTGTGACTGCGAAGCACGCGGTCGTGAAGCACTTCCCACAGGTGCCAGATCTTCTCGCCCTGAATCTCCGCCTGCGATGCCAGTAGCACGAGTTCGTCGCCGCTGCGGCCTGTTTCGATTCGACGCACGTGGGCAACTCGATCGCCCGATTCGGGGTCGGCAAGCTCTACCCCCTGCAATTCCACAACGCCGCGAACGGGATACTGGATGTTTTCGATCGAGACGACCAACCCCAGCCCGTCGGAAAGCGAACGTTCAAGGGCAGACTTCCGATACGCTAGATAGACTGGCGAACGTACGACACAGATCAATCCAGCCACAAACAGGGTGGGCACGACGCAGAGCGTGAAGAAACCGATCCGACAGAGTACTCGACGTGTTCGGTTGTGCATGGCGAACATCCGTGTTCCCAAGGAAGCCTCGGGCCGCAGGCAAGCAGGACCGACCGCCAATCCGCCCTGCGAACTGCAGGCATGCTGTGACTGGAGATTCTAACGTCGGCTGGCCATCTGATGGAACAGATTCCAACGGGCTTTCATTTCCTCCAGGCTGTCGTTGCCAAATTTCTCGACCAGAGCGCGGGCCACTTCGAAAGCCACCACGTTTTCGACGATTACGCTCGCGGCCGAAACCGCGCACACGTCGCTGCGTTCGTAGGATGCCGCTTCCGGCTGTTTGGTCTTCAGATTCACCGACTCGAGTGGCTTCGCCAACGTGCTTATTGGCTTCATAGCGGCGCGGACAACCAGCGGTTGGCCATTGGTCATACCCGCTTCGAGCCCTCCGGCGTTGTTGGTCGGCCGGACATAGCCCAGCGTTGGACCGTCCTTCTGGCTTTCGTCATATTGGATCGGATCGTGTACCTGTGAGCCCGGACGTCGAGCGGCTTCGAAACCCATACCGATTTCAACGCCTTTGATTGCTTGCACTGCCATCACCGCATGCGCAAGGCGGCCGTCCAACTTTACGTCCCACTGGGCGTGAGTTCCGAGTCCGAATGGCAGGCCTTCGACACGTACTTCGACCACTCCGCCCAGCGTATCGCCCTGCTTCTGAGTTCTGTCGATCAGGCCTTTGATCTCATCGTCGCGGCTAGGGTCCAGTGAATAGACGATGCTCTCGTCCCGGAGCTTTGCTTGTTCTTCCAGCGAAGCCACGCTCGGTTCGATGCCCAAACCGCCGATTTCGACAACGTATCCGATTGTGCGGATATCGAACTGTGCGAGAAGCTGTTTGGTCAGTGCTCCCACAGCGACACGAATCGCAGTTTCGCGAGCGCTGGCACGCTCCAGTATGGCCCGAATCGACCCCAGATACTTGATGGCTCCGGTAAGATCCCCATGCCCCGGCCGTGGTCGATCAAGATCATCCAGCTTTTCTAGTCTGTAGTCCTTGTTGATCACTTGCAGTCCGATGGGGCTGCCAAGCGTCATGTTTCTCCAGATGCCTGTCAGAATCTCCACGTGGTCGGCTTCAATGCGCTGGCGTCCTCCGCGTCCATAGCCACCCTGTCGGCGACGCAGTTCGGCGTCGATCGTCTCGGTTTCGACTTTCAACCCGCAGGGAAACCCATCCACAATAGCTAGCAGCGTTTTTCCGTGGGATTCCCCGGCCGTCCAGTAGCGTAGCATCTGTTTCGATCAACTCCACATGTGATGATTGTGCCCCAATCACGGATTTTGGATTCTACTCACACCATTCAATCGGCGATAGTGCGGTTGAGACGCGCTGGCCGATGGCGCCGTCGGACGCGAAGCCCTGTATTTGTTGGGTGATGGCGTTTATTGACAGAGGGCGTCAACTTGGCGACACTGACGCTTGGCACCCCGCAGCCTACTGCCGATATTCCGAGTTCAACTGGATCGAATACATGTCCACAGTCTCCGACGACGACGCCCTGCTGCTATCGGGACACCGCGTGGCCTTTGTGGGCAAGCTGGGCGGCGTTACCAAACGCGAAGCTCAACAACTGGTGCGTCAACAAGGCGGCGTACCGGTCGACAAACCAAGTGACGACGTAGATCTGATCGTGGTGGGCGCGGATGAGTTGCCATTGGGCGATCAGGACGAACTGCTGGACCAGACCACACGGCGAGCCGCTGCCGAGGGCAGGCTGGAGATCATCAGCGAAACCCAGCTCTGGCAACGCCTGGGCATGGTAGAAAGCGAGCAGAATGTACGTCGGCTGTATACGCCTGCGATGCTAGCGGATCTCTTGGAGGTTTCTGTATCCACGATTCGCCTGTGGCATCGCCGGGGTCTGATCGTTCCGGCGCGTGAAGTTCGCCGATTGCCGTATTTTGACTTTCAAGAAGTGGCAACAGCTCGACGACTGGCTCAGTTGCTGGCTGCTGGCGCGTCACCTTCGGCAATCGAGAAGAAGCTGGCCGAACTCTCGCGATTCGTTCCGGAGGTCGAGCGGCCCCTGGCCCAGTTGTCGGTGATCGTCGAGGGGAGACAGATTCTGCTTCGGCAAGGCGAAGGGCTGATCGAACCGGGCGGCCAGTTGCGAATCGACTTCGATGCGTTGGAAAGAGAACACGAAGATGGTGACGCATCGACCGGAGAAGAATCGACTCTGTCACTGGCCAGTCACGTCTCGGAACCGTACGATCTAACGACTCCGGACGAGATGTCGCGGTATGCGGCTTACCTGGAGGACGACGGCCAATTGGAGGCGGCTGTCGATATGTATCGAGTCGCGCTAAATGCGGGCGGCTCGAGTCCGGATATCTGCTTCCAACTCGCCGAGCTTCTGTATCGGCTGGGCGATGTGTCGGCTGCGCGCGAGCGCTACTTTATGGCCATCGAATTAGACGAAGATTTCGTCGAAGCCCGAGCCAATCTGGGATGTGTGTTGGCCGAGACGGGAAAGTACGACTTGGCCGTATCAGCCTTTCAAGGCGCGCTTGAGTACCACCGCGACTATCCCGACGTGCATTACCATTTAGCTCGCACGCTGGACGAATTGGGCCGCGATGACGAGGCCGTTGAGCACTGGCGCGAGTTCCTGGAGCTTGCCCCCGACAGCCCGTGGGCGGATGAGGCTCTGACGAGACTTCAAGAATCCCCGCAGATATGAATCGAAAGCAGCGCCAAGAGGACGACTATTTCGTCTGCCCCCACTGCGGTTCGGATGTGCCTACCGGCGCAGCCTCTTGCCGCGAGTGTGGTGCCAGTGACGAGTCCGGATGGGATGATGACGATGGGATAGCTGGCGCATTTTCGGAGGCTTACGCTCCGGACACCGATTTCGACTACGACGAGTTCATCAACCGCGAGTTTCCGGAACACGCCGAGCCGTCGGCCGAGAGCCAATCGACGCGGTGGTTTGCGGGCCTTGTTGTGGCGATCGTTTGTATCGCTTTTCTTCTGTATGTCTTGGCCAACTTGTGAGACGGCGCAAGAAACAACCCGGCTGCTTGCGCAGCCGGGTGTTCGCCATATCAACCCGCATCAGGTTCTTCCGCCGTATGGGCCTACGGAAGAACGAATTCGGCCAAACGAACGGACTTAAACAGTGGTCGTCTTCCTTTCTCAACCTCATCTTCCGCGGCGGTCGCCGCGTCTTTGTCGACAACTGGTTTCTGCCCTACCAGAGCCTTCGATAACGGCGACGCGTTCACCGGTTTGAACCGTTGCGGAAGATTGCTGGACGCTCGAGAAGGTGCACTGTGGCTGGTACGTCGGGCTACCTTGAAGTCTTCCGGCGTGTGTTTCGCCTCAATGGCTGGTACCGGAGGTGGCTGAAGTTCATCGTCCATGAACGGATCTGGGCTAGGTTCCATCAGGCCTGGAGCGGCGGGAACTCCACAGCCACAACTCGGCTTGGCTTTGGGCATCAGCTTCGCGTCGCAAGCCGTCTTACAGCAAGATTTGGGGCAGGGCAGTAATCTCTGCAATGTGCAATCTATGCCCTTTAGCAACTCGATCACTGGATTCGAGCAGCACGTCTTGCAGGAATCATAGCCGTATGAAACCTTGAGCGGTGGGCGGTATACGCGTTTGCAGCAGTCCTGGGACCATGCACTTGAAGTCGCCCCGAATACCAACAAGCCAACAACGAATAGTGAGATAGGATATTGTGATTTCATGCGAGGTACTCCAAACCCGACTTCAAGGGAATCCATCAACCGATTGGCGGTGCCGTGCTAATCGCACAGATCGTCAAATTGGGCACAATCCTTGCCATTGGATTATCTGATCGAACTATTACAGGCGTTTCGATCAGGACTTCTTGTGGCAGGCGAAGAGTCGACGCAACAGCAAAAGACTGGCTGTCTTACCCATTTTGTCACAGGTCGAGCAGCGGAGACCGCGTGATATCCCATGGCGAGTGAGTTGCCGTTAGCCGGACGAACGCTGCCTACCGTGCGTTTCGGTGCAGTGACGCCTACCATCTCTCTTGGATTTCGACGCGAAACGTCGCGTCCTTCCTGGCCAAGTCGCTGTCGGGGACGGCGATGAACAGATGAGATTCGTAGTGGCGCACGTACTTGGCGGGGTAATTACACTGGTACCCAAGCTCCGGCTTGGGTACCCATATCCCCGAAGCTCCGCTTCGGATGCTGGGAAGTAGAGCTTCTCAAGTCTGCGTTCCCAAAACGGAACTCGGGAACGAGTGGCAAGATCGCGGCGGCGTCAAGAGCCGTCAGCCGCGGGTACGATTCGTATCGCTTGTCCCCCCTTGGCCGACAGTGATACCGTCAATACCGTCTTGGCATCCACAGGGCGTCTCTCGATGCGCACGTGAGTGCGACTATCAACGGATTCGTCGTCCCGATAAATGTGAGCTGTGTATTTTTCATCCTTCGACAGGAAGTCCAACGGCACTTCCAGCGTACGCGGCTCGTCGGCGTTCATCAGACCAACAAACCACTGCTTACCGCTTAGCCGTGCGATCACGGCGTATTGGCCGATCTTGCCGTGGATCACGCGCGTCTCGTCCCAGACTGCGGGCACGTGGTCGAAGAATTCCAACTCCGGTTCGTCACCGATCAGATGCTTCGAGCCGCCGGCCCCGCCTTTCTCCTGCGGCGAACTCGGCGGGCGATCGTACCAGTACAAGAACTGCCAGGGGCTGTACAGGCAAACGGATTTTGCCAATTGATAGGCATGGCAGGCATTGCGGCCGACACGTGCGTCGTAGTAGCAAATCGTGTTGTCGCCCGCTCCGGCGAGCATGCGAGTGAACAGAATCGTCAGTGTCTGGCGATTTGTCGGGCTTGTTTCGTCGCCGCCGATTCCTTCCTGCGTCATGAAGTTTGGGTATGTTCGCGAATAGCCCGTCGGTCGATACTCGTCGTGTACGTCGACCATCAGCCGATGCTTCGCGGCCTTTCGTACGGCTTCGTGCAACCATGCAGTTGCCTCTTGCGAGCCGACGCGAACGAAGCCGTATTTCACACCCTTAATCCCCCAACTCTGGAGCAAAGGCAGAATCTCGTCCAACTGCCGCTCGAGGGCACGCCTATTAACGTACAACAGGATCCCGATGCCGCGCTCGTCGGCGTAGCGAATCACTTCCGGCAGATCCAACGGGCCTGGCGATCGTTTTGGATCCACAGTCACGGTCCGGGCGTCCGATTCGTCCGAATACTCGTGTCCGTACCAACCGGCGTCGAATTCGACGTATTGCAGGTTGTGCCGCACTGCGAAATCGACACACGCCTTTCCGCCGTTGGTGGTCAACGTCACTTCACGAATCACTTTGCCCGGCTTGATCCAGGACGTATCCTCGATCGCGCAGGGGTCGTTCAAGTTCAGAAAGACATCGCTATTTTCCAAGAGTTCGCCCGGACTTTCGGCTGCCATCACGACTCGCCAAGGAGTTTTCAGCGGCAACTTGGTTCTCACGTGGCTGCTCAACTGGCTCACCAAAGCGAACGCGGCTCCGTCGAGCGGCGCCAGTTTCATGCGGGCGTAGTCGACCAGACGAGCTTCACCAACGGCCACATACGTCCCATTGTCGATCTCGACGACCAAAGGACGCTCACATCCCGCCTTGATGTTGCCAACTGAGGTCTCTTCGTATTTGCCCTGCGCGCTGTACACAGCCCAGGCCCGATAATCGCAGACAAAACGGAACTCGCTGTTTTCTTTCGTGATGTGGATTTCTTTCGCATGGTCCTGTTTCGGGACCGTATAGCAGAATGCTACAGCTTCGTCGTAGGCCCGGAACGTCAGCGACAAACGTCGCGGCGGCTGTCGGTTGTCCGACAATTCGACCAACATCTGATTGTAATGGTCGCGTACCATGCTCCTCTCGCCATACACCGGCTTCCAGCTCTCGTCGTGCGTGCCATGCGCGACGTTAACGATATGGAAGCCGTCATTGATCGACGGAGCGTCCTGCAATTGCAGTCCCAAACGCGACTCGAGCAGAACGAGCTTTCCCTTGTACCCGACGGAATACAAAAGCTCGCCTTGGTCGCCGGTCTTGAACGCGACGACCACATCGCCGTCCGGCGATTTCACTTCGGCTGCAGGTGTGTTGGTCGCCAGTAGCATGAAGAGAGCGGAAACGGCACAAACTCCTGGTGTCTTCATCAACGATTCCTCCGAGGAAAAAAGAGCACTGCTGTCAGTCCAGGCTTTCGGGCAGGTCGCGAATGCTCTCCAGCCCGCACAACTCAAGAAAGCGGTCGGTCGTGTGGTAGCGTGGGGTGCGCGGCTTCTCGTTGGGACGCTCCATGCGCAGCAATCGACGACGGACCAACTGTGTCAGGATGGTGCCGCTGGGTTTGCCGCGCAGCGAGTCCACGTCGTCGCGTGTCAGCGGTTGCTTGTAGGCAACGATTGCCAATACGTCGATGGACGCTTGCGAAAGCTTCGCCATCTTGTTGCGCCCGTAGAACTTGTCACGCAGAGAACTGAATTCGTCCAACAACGCCATACGATAGCCGGCACCTACCGATTCGATTCGGTAGGGAGAGCCGTCGTCTTCATAGCTCTCGTTAACCTCCTTGACCAACTCGTCAATCTCCCGCGGACGAACGCCTCGCATGTAGGAAGCGACCTTTTCGCTGGTCAACGGCTTGTTGTCCGGGTGCCCGACAAAGAGCATGGCCTCAAGAATGCTGCGAGGCGAGATCTCGCAATACGATTCTTGTTCTTCGGGCTGCTGTTCCTCCTCTTCGTCCGCCAGTTTCTCAACGACGGCTGCCACACCGGTCGATTCTTCCGATTCCGATGCTTCGGCGAATGGATCGTCCCCACCGTCAAGCAAATCTGCGTAAGCCTGACTCAACTCGTCCAGAGACAATCCCTGGTCGTCCGGCGATGCGGCACGAAACGCCTCGGGCCCGAATTCCTGGTCATTTTCGTCTTGCTGTTCCGCCACGTGACGCCACTTCCTTCGTTTGGATCAATCGTTTTCTATTGCCGAGACCGCTAACGCTACTGCGCCGTGGACGACTGCTAGTTCGCCCAACGAAGCTGGAACGATCTGATATGCTTCGGTCAGTGGAGGGAACACGTACCGCTCGACTTCCTCGCGCAGCGGCGCGAAGAATAACTGCTCTCCTATCAGCGAAACCCCGCCGCCAACCACGACAACCTCTGGTGCCAACAGCGTAATCACCTGGGCGATCGCCCAGCCGAGGACCTGTGCGGCGTGCGCAATCGATTCAATCGCAATCTGGTTGCCTTCGACGGCGGCCTGGCCAATGATCTTGGCCGTCAACTCCTCGATGTCTCCCCCCGCTCGTTCTAGTAGATCCAGCTTGTATTCTTCCTCGACATCGTCCGTCACAGTTACCTCGCCATCTGTGGGATGGCTCACACGCAACCTGGTCCGCTGGCGTGCCTCGAATGACAATGCCACTCCACCACTGATCCTCGCTTTGACCGCAGCGGCGATTCCCAATCCGCTGGCCAGTGATTCCACCGTGGCATCCGGGCGATCGGCGTGCAAGCCAGGGCGAAGGTGCCCGATTTCCGCGACGGCCGGACGCCCCGAACCATGCAATGTTCCATCAACGACAAAGCCGCCTCCGATGCCCGTGCCGACCGTCACGTAGAGAAGAGAACCCTTGGCCCACCCTGCCCCGTACTTGGCCTCGGCCAAAGCAGCGGTGTCACAATCGTTTCCTATGACAGTCGGAAGCCCGAAGCTACGGTCGCACCAAGCCGCCAACTCGAAATCGTCCCAGCCATCGATTTGGTGGCTTTTGAGCACGGTTCCAGATGTCGAATCCACCGGCCCGCCAAAGCCGATGCCAATGCTCTGGACGCCAAATCGCTGGATCAGTTCGCAAGCCGTCCTCTCGATCTGCTCGATAATTCCCGCAGCCCCGCGTTTTGGCTCGACTTCCAGACGCTCCAACGCAGCCAAATCGGAGCCATCGCCAGCCCCGACGCCCAATTGCAGCTTCGTTCCGCCGATTTCTATGCCGAGGTACACGGGTAGTTCCAATGCTGCTCACTTGCTCGATCGCTTCCATGGGTTCCATACTCGCGGGAAGCGAGAGAGAATATGTAGTGTATCCCACCCTCGGTCAATCTCAATCGGTGGCGGAACTAGATGGGCTTGCGTGATCCTAACTGCAACGGCACTCAACAGCCTCGTCACTGCCGTTATCCGCGTAATCCGTCTTCAGCCAGCAGGGACAGCAAATCGTCATCGAGATCGGATCCCAACTCTTGTTCTGATGAGATTTCTGATACAGCGTCCACATTGGTCTTCGGGGTCGGCTCTGCACAATTGGTGCAGCTGGCCGCGTTGAGCCCGGCCTTCTTATGCGGCATTCCGCGAGCAGATATCGCCGTGGACCCATGAACGCTTGCAGCATCGAGAAAACGGTCCCCAGAGCTGGAAGTCACAGAGATCGAGACGGGCGGCATTGTCGACGTGCCGTGCCACGCGGCATGTATCGTCTCGCGAGCAGGTGGTTCCCATTGAGCATGTGCATGTTCGCCACTTGGCTCGCCTTCGCCGCCCGTATTCGCATTGATGTATTGGATCGCCTCCAAGACGTCCACCGGGCTGAGCTGATTGTCGCTGCTCACGTCCCAGAAGGATGGTATGGAGTCATTGCCGCTCGGTATCGGCGGCAACTGCCCGATCCCGCTCGTGTTGATTCGCTGGATCAATGCGAGTACGTCGAGCGATGAAACCAGCCCGTCGTTGTTCACGTCTTCAGGAGAAATCGGGTTCTGCCATGGATAATCCGCTGCGCCAGGAGCGCCGACGCCGATTATCGAGCCGTCTGCGATCAGATCGTCGTCACCACGCTCGCCGTCCACGAAGTGAAGCTCCACTCGGTCCGAGTAGATCTTTGCACCGGTTGATCCATCGTACATGAACGGATACCAGTGAGGCGCCGGATTGCCCGGTGTCGGTCCGAACTTGTAGTACGTGTTGGCCGTCGTCTCGACATATGCGGTAACCACGACGGAGCCGCCCTGTGCGATCCCATCTACGCCGAACTCGACGAAACCGGCGGGGAAACTCACGCCGTTTGGGGCGTCGCCCGGTGACGGGTTGTCCGCCGCGTCTGTATCAGTCAGTGAGATCTCCTGGGAAGCAGTCAAGATGACGTATCCTTCCCCTGTGAAGCAAGGCAGCGAAGCGACGTTCTTCTGTTCCCGGTCCGGAATGCCATCGTCGTTCCCGTCACCGCCGTTCGGTGCTCCGTCCTCGATCTGGTCCAATACGCCATCCCCATCCTGATCCTCGTGATCCGTCACGTCCAGCGTATCGCCGCCGTCCACGTAACCGCCCGCCGAGGCCGTGATCGTCACGGTCTGTGTGCCGTCCAGCAAGTCGTCGTCCACTGCGTCGATATCAAACGTGACCGACGATTCGTCCGCCGGAATGATCACACTGGCCGGAATACTGATCTCCGTGTCGTCGCCGTTGGTCAAGCTCACCGTCAATGCCGCCGCCGTGTCCGTGTTGCTGCGAGTCACCGTGGCCGTGGTCGCTGCCGGACCGGCGTTCTCCGCAACCGAAGCCGCTGCAACGGCCATCGTCAACGTCTCGTGATCCGTCACGTCCAGCGAATCGCTGCCGTCTACATACCCGCCCGCCGAAGCCGTGATCGTCACGGTCTGTGTGCCGTCCAGCAAGTCGTCGTCCACTGCGTCGATATCAAACGTGACCGACGATTCGTCCGCCGGAATGATCACACTGGCCGGATTACCGATCTCCGTGTCATCGCCGTTGGTCAGCGTCACCACCAAATCCGCGCCGAGGTCCGTGTTATTGCGGGTTACCGTCGCCGTGGTCGCTGCCGCACCGGCGTTCTCGACGATCGAAGCCGCCGCAATGGCCACCGTCAGCGTCTCGTGGTCTGTCACGTCCAGCGTATCGCTGCCGTCTACATACCCGCCCGCCGAAGCCGTGACCGTCGCGGTCTGAGTGCCGTCCAACAAGGCGTCGTCCACCGCGTCGATGGCGAACGTGACCGATGACTCGTCCGCCGGAATGATCACACTGGCCGGAATACCAATCTCCGTGTCGGCGCCATTCACGAGTGTCACCGTCAACGCCGCGCCTGTGTCCGTGTTGCTGCGAGTCACCGTGGCCGTGGTCGCTGCCAGGCCCGCGTTCTCGGCGATCGAAGCCGCCGCAATCGCCACCGTCAGCGTCTCGTGGTCCGTCACGTCCAGCGTATCGCCGCCGTCCACGTAACCGCCCGCCGAGGCCGTGA
>CAZUAH010000196.1:0-23108 GCA_964617665.1 uncultured Pirellulaceae bacterium | reverse complement strand
TGGATCGTGTCGTACAAGCCGGAGATGAACAACTTTCCGTTCTTGAACAGCGGAGGCATGGCAACGGCGTGTCGTTCAACAACGTCTTCTGCGCCCGGCGGGCCAAGCCACTGTAGCGCAAGATCGGCCGTAACCAAACGGTCGTCACTCGATACCGTGCCCGCTGGATTGGCATACATATGAGTCCACTCGCCCGCGCCGGCCAGTTCTTCCCGCCGCGCAACATGCCATGTCGCTCCACTCTTGCCGCTAACCGAGGTCCATTCGGAGAGTCCCTCCATTTGCCACTCCGATAGACCGGCCATTTTGTGCGGTCCGCCAAGCGCAAGCGTACCGCCGTACGGCTGGAGCATACGCAGGACGGATTTGGCTCGATACGGGACTTGCCCCGTGCGCAAGCACGCCTGGGAAACAATCAGATTGGCGAAGAATTCGGGATAAGAGAGATCCTCGGCGTTCACTTCGTGCACGACGACCTGCCTGCCGTACAAACCGGCTCTGGTCAGGTTCTCGCGAGCCGCTGTCACATTCGTTGGATTTGGGTCGAGACCGACGACGAAGAAATCTGACCGTTTGGCTATCTCGTAAGCCAATCGACCTTCGTCGACGCCCAGCACGACACAGAATCCCTTGTCGGTATCTGCATGAACCAGCGCGGTTGTGGCGGCCTCGGCCAATAACGGATAATCGGAATAGGGCGAGGTCGGTTTCGGTGAATGGGTCTTTGGCTCGTTCTCAATTCCGGAACGGAAACAGTAGATTTGGCCTTCATCAGTGCTCACGAAAAGGCCATCGTCCGCGACCGCCAAGCCCAACGCGTTGCCTTCCACCTCGCATGTCCAAACCGTCGTGCCGTCGGAAGAATCCAATACTGAAACCACGTCCTCGCCACCAGCCACGATTCTCCCGTCGGCCAAGAGTAGCCTTCTCAGATTGTGCTCACTGGCAGCCGACCAAGATGCTGCTTCTTTCAATTGCTCAGGTAACGCCTGATGCTCTTTCAACGGCAGGCCGGCGGCAGCGATTCCCCATGGTCGTCCGGTCCATTGAGTGTCCTTCGAGTACCGTGGTGACGCCTGACAGTGCGGCAAAGCCAAACGGCGGAAGGTGTCGCGATCAATCGCGAGCAACTCCTCGTCGCGCAGCAAATACACGCGCTCGTCCGCAGCCATGCTCCAGCCCTTCAATCCCGTGACCCGACCGGCGATCACGGCGTCCGCCGTTCCACGTGGCAGATTGTCCATCGGCTCGGGCGAGACGCGGATGTGCAATAGCCCGGATTCGCAGGGTCCCCAGAACACCATGTCGCCCGCTCGACCGACGAAACTGGAACCTTGCGCGCGCCGAGCGTTTGGCTTCTCTACCAGCGGTGCTCCGTCGGATCGACGGAATTCGGCGGGGCAGGTGCGCCCCGTAGCCACCAGCAAACGGTCGCCGTCGACGAGAATCCGGCCGTGAGGCGAATATGGAATCTGCCGTTGCCAAATGGGCTCTCCCGAGCTTGCATCGACCGCGTTCAGGTGTGTACCCAGGGGCGGCAGCAAGCCTGCGCCGAAATACGCCACGCCATCGGCAATCGCCACGCTGGTGCGCACCGGCCAAGCAGAAATGATGCGACCGTTTCCGATTGCGCATTGGGCACCCGGTGCCGCGCGGTATTTCCATGCGAGTTTTCCCGATGCGGCGTCAAGGCAATAGACGTGGCCGTCATCAGTCCCGAAGTAGAGCCGATCTTTCCATAGTGTCGGCGCAAGCCGAATTGGGCCGTTGGCATAGAATGTCCATTTCCGTTCGCCCGTTTGTGTGTCCAGACAGAAGATGGCCTCTTCGGTCGAGGAACCAAAGTACAGCCTGCCGTTGCCTACCACCGGGTGATAGACGTAGTCGTACCGAATTGGCTCGACGCGAGGCACGCGGCGCGACGGTGCCAATCCGCCCTTGAACGCAGGCGACGGCGGTTGATTTGCCCGGTACGTCCAGGCCAACTGCAAAGTTTCATCACCCAATTCGCGGCTATCACCCGCAAACGCCGGCCGAGCAATTCGTGCCGGAAAAAATGACAGATACAGGATTGCAACTACAGACAGAAACACATCGAGAATGCAAGGTCGCTTCATGGATTTGCGTCCTCATTTGGCGAACGTCGGTTACACGCATCGACGTGACTCATGTTACGTCCCGAGCAAACGTATGCAAGCCGACCTTTCGCAATGAGGCAAATTGTGCGGCCTACCCGATGGTGAAAAATCCGGATCATGCCCCGAAAGCCGCGGGCATGAAACACAGTGGATTGATAGAAAACTCCGTTGAGGGCGGAGCCTTCTGTTGACGGCACCAAGCCGTCGCGTTGTAATGAGATTAGTGACATGCCCTGGACGTGGATATCAGAAAACCTGCCTGTCGCCTCGACGGCACTGGTGCTGTCGACGGTTTTCTCGTTCTACAGTGCCGTGGCGGTTTGGGCGGGACTGTCGGGCAGGCATTGGTTTGTTCGCGCGGCCGTCGTGGTTGCCGCCCTGCTGTTGCTCTTGCCGCCGCGAACCTACGAGCCAGCCGTGCTGTTCATGGCGCACGCTGGCGTCGTGATTGCATCGCTGGCCGCCATTCGCTTTGTGCAGCCTCGCCGTAGCGGTGATGAGGAGGGGCGACGTCTGGGCATTCGGTTGCGTTTTCGCCTTGCCGACATGCTGCTGGCCATCAACATTGTGATATGAAACACAAGAATGCGACGCTGCTAAAACGGGAACTCAAAGGCGACGATCGCTGGACGTCGTTTGTAGGCCAAGCAAACAAGACGAAGCTGGGAGTAACGCAGACTTCCTTGGCGTTCCTCAACCCGCCAAGCCTCAAGACTAAGGCCCGTTACATGAATCTCGATAGGTTGGTGTCTTGGGGCCTGCAGGCTCTGGCGTATCTCGACGATCCCCGGGCAGTTTCAGACCAGCCAGTTGATTGCCAGAAGTTGAGAGAAAAGCTGGGGTGGCTGCGTGGATATCGACAAGCCTTGAAGCGTTGGTCAGGCCTGCTTGCGATCGCCCAAGCGGCAGAAGACTACGTCCACGAAGAAGGGGTGCATTCGTTGATTCGCGAGGAATTGGAATCGCGACTGCAACCCCTGGTCACTACGCCAGCAGACCGTCGGCTCCGCAATGCACTACTGAACTTCGTCGCCGATCAATCGTCAGCACTGCCGAAGGGCGAGCGATTGATTGGATCCACGGAAGTGCTGGAATCGATCATCGGCAAGTACAAGCGTTTGCAGAGCAGTCACAGCAAGGGAGGCATGACTGCCATGCTTCTGAGTATTGGCGCGATCGTCGGCCACAAGGCGGTAGCCACGATCAAAACAGCCCTCCAAGCGACAACTACAGCTGACGTCATCGCTTGGTGCAAGAAACACCTGGGAATCACGACTCAAGCCCAACGGAAAATCGCATTCGGCGCTATAAAAACAGGATAAAACACGCTGCACACATTGAACTGGTCAGGCTGGGCCTGACCTACCGTAAATCAACAGGCCGTCGTCGCCTTCAGCTACGGTGGGTATGAAGTCATCTGCCGCTCGCCTTGGACGCGATGCCCCTACTGATTCAAGAACAGTGGGTAGGGGCAGTCTTTGAGCATCGCCATCGTCGTGGAGCCGAAGAAACGCGCCCGCAGTCCGCCCGTGCCGAAGGCGCCCATGACAACCATTCTCGGTTCGAGGGCCGGTAGATGCTCGCTCAACACCGAGAACACCTTCTCCTTGGTGACGATCGGGTGCGCCGCTGCGGAAATGCAATGGTGACTCAATAACGCCACGGCCTCGTCACACAGCCGCTGGGCCTCCGCTTCGTCACGATTGATGCTGATGACGTGAACCTCGGTCTCTTTTCGCAGCAGGCCAAGAAGGATCCACATGTGCAGGGCTCGCGATGCCTGAAGGCTGCCGTCGTACGCAATGACGATGCTCCTGCCGCCAAGGTCCTTGTCGGACGTGACAATGATTGGCCGAGGATGGTCTCGGACTAACCGCAGCAGCGTGTCGCCCGACTTTTCCCTGGTCTCGAAATGGAAGTTCGTGTCGCGGCCGATCAGTATCACGTCATGCTGGCATGCCGCACGCTCGATCTGCTCGTAAGGATGGCCTTCACCCCGGACCGTCGAACACGGCACACCGGCTTCGTGGCAGCTCGTTTCAAAATCGTCCAAAATCTTGGCGACCTTTTCGCGGGCGTCCTGCAACAGCGTCTCGTCGCGATCAAGCTTGAACCCGCCAGCGCCAATCGGAGCTGGCTCACGCCGCTCGATCTCCGGTCGATCCACAACCGCTACGCCCGTCAGCTGAATGGGACAACCCGATCCGTCGGACCTCGCGCCGATGTATTGGCAGAAACTGATTGCTTTCTCCTGAGCTACCGCGCTGGCCTCGGTGGCGTCGAGCGCCAAGAGTGCACTGCAAATCATGGAAAGGCCCTTTCGCGAAACGAGTCGGGTATCAATCAAGAACGCCAGATCGAGAACGGAACACTGATGGTTTCGTCTATACTATCTTACCAGTCTGTCGGCTGTGCTCAAAGCACGCAAGTATGGTGATGGACGACCTCGCGGTTTGTTTCAGTAAATGCGACCAAGATCCGCGTGCAATACTCGCGGCGCGCGGTCCTACATGTTATCAATATTGGAGAATTCGGCGTCGAGTGTGCCTTTCTTGAGGAGCTTGTTATGCGTGGAAAAGTCGCATTCCTTTTGCTGATTGCTGTATTATGCTTGGTTGACAACGTTGTCCGTGCCGCCAGAGCCGCGGAACGCCCGAACATTGTGGTGATTCTGGTCGACGATTTGCGATGGGACGAATTGGGCTGCACCGGGCATCCCTTCGTTCGGACTCCGCATATCGATCGGATTGCGCGCGAAGGAGCCCGTTTTCGGAATGCGTTCGCGACTACGCCGCTCTGCTCGCCCAGCCGAGCTTGTTTTCTGACCGGCCAGTACGCTCACCATCACGGTGTCGTCGACAACACGAATCGAAGCGCCTTGAGCCATCGCTTGGTTACCTTCCCTCGCATCCTGCAGGCCGCCGGTTACGAAACGGGATACGTTGGGAAGTGGCACATGGGCAACGACGACACCGCTCGTCCCGGATTCGACTACTGGGTCTGCATGAAAGGCCAAGGAACGTCGTTCCATCCGGAGTTGAACGAGGACGGTCGGCGAGACAGCTATACCGGCCACACTACCGACGTTTTGAACGAAAAAGCAGTGGCTTTTGTCCAGAAGCGACGAGACGAGCCATTCTGCCTGTACTTCGCGCACAAGGCCCTGCACCCCGAGCTTGTCCAATACGACGATGGCAGTATCTCAGATCCGAAGGCTGCAAGATTCATGCCGGCCGAACGGCACAAGGACCTGTACGCCGATGATCCAATTCCTCGCCGGCTCAACGTGACCGACACGCTGGAGGGCAAACCCGCATTGCAGCGAAAGATCACCGGCCTGCCGCCGCTGGGACCAGACACGGGGACCTCCGATGAAACGATCCGCGACCGCCTGCGTATGTTGGCAGCAATAGACGAAGGCGTGGGGCAACTGCTGGACGCACTCGAACAGAAGGGCCAACTGGAAGACACGGTGTTCGTATTTGCCAGCGACCACGGCTACTGGTATGGCGAACACGGATTGAGCGTCGAACGGCGGCTGCCGTATGAAGAAGCCGCACGAATTCCGCTGTTGGTGCGTTACCCGCGGCTGGTCAAGGCCGGCAGCCTGATCGACGACATGGCGTTGAGCATCGACTTGGCCCCCACACTGTTGGAGCTGGCCGGCTTCGAACCGCCTCAAACCATGGACGGCCGCAGCGTGGCCCCGCTGTTGAAAGGCGAACGGCCTGGCGATTGGCGTACCTCTTTCGTAATCGAATACTACACCGACACGGTGTTCCCGCGAGTGTTCAAGATGGGCTACAAAGCCGTCCGCACCGAACGGTACAAGTACATTCATTACACGGATCTGGAGAACATGGACGAATTGTACGACTTGAAGTCCGATCCGTACGAGATGAAAAACGTGATCGACGACCCAGCCGCACAGGCGACCCTAGGGAAGTTGAAAGAGGGCCTGAAGACGTTCCTGAGGGACGCACCGTAAGGCTTTTTCCAGCATCAATCCCAAAGGGATGGTCCTATGTCAGCCCAGGGTGGAGCGATGAGCGTGACAACGGTCGTCGCGCAACCCTGGGAAACGAGATTAGTAATAGACAAGAGCCCCAACGGGGCGGCCGTAAGCGTCGGTTTCTTCCACGATTAGGGTCGCCCTTTCAGGGCTTCGGCGTCAATCGTCCTCCCAACCCAGGGTTGCGCGACGTTCGTTCACCTCACGTCGCTCCACCCTGGGCTAGTCTAGGATCGCCCCGTTGGGGCTGGCCGCCGAGTCGCAGAGGATCAACGCATGTCGAGTTGCGACAGATTCGTCCGCGTCGCCGCGAAGCGTTTCGCGGCTCTTTCACTCGCGCTTCTGCTCGTCGTGAGCCTATGGTTGCCTCCGGCGTCGGCAGAACCACTGGAGGCTGAAGTACAGACGTCCAGCACGGCTGCCGGCTCGGCCCGCGGTGCTGTTGACGGCGATCGTTTCTCGATCGACGCCGACTCGCTGTGGAAAGGACAAGAGAACGCGGAGACTTGGTGGTGGCAGGTCCGTTTTGACAAGCCGCGTTTGATCGGTGCCATCCTGCAGATCAACGGCGATCATCCCGGCGTTTTGCGCAACGCTCCGCGGCATTATGTGTGGCAAACAAGCAGCGATGGAAAGAGTTGGCGCAACCTCGACGAGACGGAGACGAAAAACGAACGCCGATTGTACCGCGTCCACCGCCTAACAGAGGCAACCACCGCTCGGTTCCTGCGTTTGCAGGTTCTTGCGGCCGAAGGCACATGCTCCACGCTACGCGAGGTCGAGTTCTATGCTGATCCCTCGGCAAAGATCGAGTTCCCAGACTGGCTGACTGTCGTGAGCACAGGCGAAAACTCTGCTCTACCGGGCGGCACCGGCTTGTTCGTCAATCTGGCGCGTCAGTGTGAAGGTTGGGAAAAGGTTCCGGTGCAGCAAGTTTGGATCGGCGACTTCGACGAAGGATTCGTCGCTGCCGAGCCGCATCCTCTGTGTGCATTTCTCACGGGTAACAGCCTGGAATGGTGCCAGCGGACTCGCGAACCGTGGCGAGGCGTCCAAAAAGTGCTCGGCAATCGCAATCTGCCGATGTGGGGCGCGTGCGGCGGCGCGCAGGCGTTGGCGATCCTGCAGGAAACCGGTGTGGATAAGCCCTGGGACTGCCCTCGTTGCCGTGATCCCAATGATCCAAAGTCGCCGGTCTACTCGCACATCGGGCACACGGCCGGAGCCAAATGTGGCGACTATAGCAAGAACATTGGCGAACGCGGCAAGTTCAACATGCGCCGTGTGGCCGTCGATCCCGCCTTCGACGGCTTGCCCGAGGTATTCGAAATCATGGAGAGCCACATCGGACAAATCGCCTATCTGCCGCAGGGCTGGACGCGACTTGTTACCAAAGGTCCCGGCGCCCATACGGTCAACCAGTGCATTCGCGTCAGCGATCGCCCCATCTATGCCGCTCAATTCCACATGGAATTGCCAGGCACGCCCCAAAACTCACGTCTGATCATGAGCAACTTCTTGAGGCTCGCGAAGGAATGGGGAGGATACAACCCGCAAGCCAAGCCACCGCCTGCCCCGAAGCCGTTCGTGCTCAAGAAAGCTGAGTAAGTGCTTATCCTAGAAAGCAGCCCATGCATCCCTTCGACTACGTCATCATTGTCATCTACTTCGTAGTGGTCATCGGAATCGGCTTCGCCTATCAGCGGATCGCCTCCCGGAACCTCGACAGTTACTTCCTGGGCGGCAAGAGCATGCACTGGCTGGCCATGGCCATGTCGGGTTCGGTCTCGACGTTCGACATCACCGGCACGATGTGGATCGTCACGATCATCTACCTGTTCGGCATGAAGTCGATGTGGAACCACTGGATGTGGGGCTTCCTGATGGCGGCCTTCTTCATGTCCTACATGGGCAAGTGGGTCCGCCGCTCGAACGTGATGACCGGCGCCGAGTGGATGATCACACGCTTCGGAAGCGGCCGCGACGGCCGGATCGCCCGGCTGGCCTACACGTTGATGGCCGTAATCACACTGACTGCCTTCGTTGGCTACGCGTTCCAGGGAATCGGCAAGTTTGCATCCGAGTACATCACGTTCGGCCTGACGCCCGAACAGGCTGCACCGATCTGCGCGATTCTGGTCTTCTCGATCACGACGCTCTACGTGCTGCTGGGCGGGCTGTACAGCGTCGTGATCACCAACGTTATTCAGACCGTGATTCTGACCGTGGCCAGCATACTGATCGCGGCCATTGCCTTTGGCAAGGTCACGCCCGAACTGCTGGACGAGAAGCTCCCGGCCGGTTTCACTTCGATGGTGCCCGCATGGGAAGTGGAGGTGACGCAGGAGATCGCCGATGCCGGCTACGCAGGCTACCACCTGTTCGGTGCCTTGGCCATCGTGTGGGTCATCAAAGGACTCTTGCTGAATGCCGGTGGGCCAGGACAAATGTACGACTTCCAATTGTTCCTGGCTGCCAAGAACCCCCGCGATGCATCGAAGCTGGGGGCCGCCTGGAGCGGCTTTCTGATTGTTCGCTGGGCCATGTGCATGGGCATTGCGTTGCTGGCTCTGACCGGGTTGGTCGCCGCCGCGGGGACGGCGGGCAATGGAGGATTCGACGCCGAGCGGGTGATGCCAGCAGTACTGCGCGATTACCTGATGCCCGGCGTGCGCGGTCTGGTCATCGCTGGCCTGCTGGCCGCGTTCATGTCTACATTCAGTGCCACGGTCAACGCCGCGGCCTCGTACATCGTTCGCGATCTTTGGCAGCCATTCGTTCGCCCCGAGGCCGACCAACGTCACCTAGTCCGAGTCAGCCGGGTGGCAACCGTCGGCGTAGTCGTCGCGGGAACGGCGATCGGATTTCAGGCGGAGTCCATTCGTGAAGTGTGGGACTGGATCATGATGGCACTGGGCGGCGCCTTCATCGTCCCCAATGTCCTTCGCTGGTACTGGTGGCGGCTCAACGGCTGGGGTTATGCGATCGGGACTCTAGTCGGCATGGCCGCGGCGCTCGCGCTACCAATCACGCTGAAAGTTGTCACGCAGTCAGTCGGCCCGCCGCTGCCGGAAGCGCCGGTGCCTGCCGTATTGGCGGCGGTGCAAACGCTGAATTTGCCGTATGTCGCGTTCCCCATCGTGTGCGGACTTTCGATCGTCGGATGCTTATTGGGGACGTGGCTGACCCGGGCGACGGACGAGGCGATTTTGGTGTCTTTCTTCCAGACTGTCCGCCCCTTCGGCTGTTGGAGGCCGATCGCGGCTCGAAGCGGTATGTCCGAGGCAGAGCTTCGTGACCCAGCCGAGAGCATGTGGCTGACGACCATCAACGTGGTGCTAGCGAGCGTCGTGGTAATCGGCGCCTACCTCGCGCCGATGTACCTAGTAGGCCATTGGTACGGATGGACGCTCGTTTGCGCTGTAGCAGCATTCACAGCCGCTATCGCATTGTATTTCACGTGGTATCGCAATTTGCCGCAATGAATCCGGCCGATTCCTCGCGATATCAAAAGGCTAGCGGTACTTCTGGTTGTTTCCGGGGTTAGATCCTCTAGCTGGTCGCAGGCGTCGGGACAGGCCTGGGCCGAAATTCGTAAATCATGCTAGGCTGTGAATATGAACACATCCCTGATATCCGTACTTCTCCTTATAACGGCCCAAACGGCCACGGACGCAGAAGAAACGCTCGTGCCCACCTTCGAGAGCCGTGTCGAACTGACTCCTGCGGGAAAAATCGACGAACTGGTCTTCGACAACCTGGAGGAGTTAGGGATCGAGCCGGCCAAGTTGTGTTCGGACGAGGTATTTGTTCGACGGGCCTATCTAGATGTCATTGGCACGCTTCCCACGGCTGCCGAGGTGCAGGAGTTTTTCTCGGACAAGAATCCGAAGAAACGTAGCGTCTTGATCGGCCGATTGCTTGAACGGGAGGAGTTCCCCGACTACTGGGCGATGAAATGGTGCGATCTGCTGCGAGTCAAAGCCGAATTCCCCATCAATCTGTGGCCGAATGGAGTGCAGGCATATCACCGTTGGATCCACACCAGCATCAAAGAGAACAAGCCGTATGATCAATTCGTGCGGGAGATACTCATCGCAAACGGAAGCAATTTCCGCGATCCGCCGGTCAATTTCTATCGAGCCGTTCAGAGCAAAGAGCCCGAAGCCCTCGCTCAAGCCGTGGCGTTGACGTTTATGGGCTCGCGAGCCGAGAACTGGCCGGAAAACCGCTTGTCGGGCATGGCGACGTTCTTCTCGCAGATTGGCTACAAGCAGACCGGCGAGTGGAAAGAGGAGATTGTCTTCTTCGATGCGTTGAAGGCTGCCGAGAAGGCTACGGACAGTAAACCGGGCTCGGCGATCCTCCCAGACGGGACGCGAGTGAAACTGCCGCCGAACAAAGACCCGCGCGAAGTCTTCGCCGACTGGTTAATCACGCCGGACAATCCGTACTTCGCTGGCAGCATCGTCAACCGCATCTGGTACTGGCTGTTGGGACGCGGCATTGTGCACGAGCCGGATGACATTCGCCCGGACAACCCACCGTCGAATCCGATGTTGTTAGCCTACCTTGAAAAGGAACTGGTCGCCGCCAAATACGATCTGAAGCATGTTTACCGGCTGATCCTGAATTCGAAAACGTATCAGCTCGCCTCTATTCCTCCGACCGATCATCCCGAGGCGGAAGCCCAATTCGCGTACTATCCGCTGCGCCGGCTGGATGCGGAGGTGTTGATTGACGCGTTGTGCCAGATCACAGGCACGACCGAAGAGTATTCGAGTCCTATCCCCGAACCCTTCACGTTTATCCCGGAGAATCAACGCTCGATCGCTCTGCCTGATGGCAGTATCACAAGTTCGTTTCTGGAGATGTTCGGACGTCCGCCGCGCGACACCGGCTTTGTGTCCGAACGAAACAATCGCTCCACCGCCTCCCAACGACTGCACATGCTGAATTCCAGCCATATCCGGGAGAAGATCGAACGGAGCGGACGGCTACGAATGTTAATGCAATCCAGTCGTCGAAATCCGCTGAAGGCCGTAACCGGACTATACCTGACTATCCTCTCGCGTCCACCGACGGAAGAGGAATTAGAGATCCTGCGGGATTATGCCCAGTCTGGAAGCCCGGCCGGGCAGGAGACATTTGCAGATCTGACGTGGGCATTGATCAATAGTGCAGAGTTCCTTTACCGCCACTAAGCAGTGCTTAGAAATAAATGCGCGGTAGCTCGTGCCGGATCTGGTAGAAATACGGCATTCAACTCGCATCGAACAGTGCAAACAATATCAGAGTCCGCTTAGTGCAAGGTGACAGATATGAGTACGAAGAGTGATTCGGGATCGACAGTGTCTCGGCGTGGCTTCCTGCGCAGCGGTCTTGCCGGTGCGGCGGGATTGGTGCTCGCGGACCAACTGGGGCTTCCCGCCCAGGCCGCTCCGCTGCCCGCCAAAGCCAAGTCTGTGATTCAGATCTGGATGTGGGGCGGTCCGTCGCACCTGGATACCTTCGACCCGAAACCGGAAGCGGGTTATGACTATTGCGGACCCTTGAGCAACACGAACTCGACCAATGTGGACGGAATCAGGATTGGTGAGTTGCTGCCCGAGTTGGCCAAACAGACCGACAAGTACTCCATCATTCGCAGCATGACACACAATGTGAACGCTCATGAAACTGCGTCCTATATGACCCAAACCGGCCGCATGTCCGGCGACGGAGTGGTCTACCCGTGCGCTGGCGCCGTGGTCTCGCGGTTCAAAGGATATGGTGCCGGATACGAAGGGCTCATCCCGCCCTACATCGTGTTGACTCAGCCGCAAGGCCGATTCTCCGAGGCTGGTTTCTTGGGAACGCGGTACAAGCCGTTCGCCACCGGTGGCGATCCGGGCCAACAGCGGTTTGCCGTCGAAGGCATCGTCGCGCCGGGCATGACCGACGAGCGACAGCGCAAACGGCAATATCTGCTCCATCGGCTGAACACGCTGAAGCACGCCATGACGGGTGACCCGCGGATCGAAGAACTGAATGATGCCGAAAAAGGTGCCTACGACATGATCCTTGGCGAAGGCAGCAAGGTGTTCGACCTGTCGCAGGAAAGAGACGACCTTCGAGATCGGTACGGACGCAGCACGTTCGGACAATCCTGTCTGGTTGCACGCCGTTTGGTCGAACGCGGCGTCCCCTTCGTCACTATCAACTACAAGGGCTGGGATACGCACAAGCAGCATTTCCAGACCATGCGGCGGAAACTGCCGGAGATGGATCGAGGCATGGCGACGTTGCTGGCGGATCTGTCCGACCGAGGACTGCTGGACAGCACGATCGTCTGGTGGAGCGGCGAATTTGGCCGTCGACCGAAAGTCCAATGGGAACCACCGTGGAACGGCGGACGCGGCCATTACGGCCGGGTCTTCTCGTCCGTGGTCGCCGGCGGCGGCTTCAAAGGCGGCCAAGTGGTGGGAGCGTCGGACGCAAAAGGGGAAACGGTGAAAGAGCGGCCTGTCTATCCGTGGGACCTGATCGGCAGCATGTACGAACTGCTCGGCATCGACCCCGAAGCGACGTTGCGACATCCGCAAGGCCAACTGGTCCGTCTTACGCCGACCGCCGCCGATGGCGTCGAGATTGGCGGACGTTTGAAGGAAATCATGTAGAGCGTTTGGAACCTGGAAATTCGAAACTGGATACTTGAAACTCGACAGTTTCTGTGGGCCGGCCGCCCTTGGGAGAATGTTATGTGTTCACTCCATTGGAATGCGGTTCTTTGTCTGCTTGTATCACTTGTGGTTGCGCCTAGCGCGTGGGCTCAGAGGATGCCGCTGGGGCCGCGTGATCCGCATATCGGCTATGTCTATCCGGCCGGCGGCCAGCAAGGAACGACGTTCGAAATCACGGTGGGCGGACAGTATCTGGACGGTGCGAGCGATGCGATCGTCTCGGGCAAGGGCGTCAAGGCCACGGTCATCAAACACACCAAACCGCTGACGCAGAAGCAGATCAACGAATTACGCCAGAAGGTGCAAGAGGCACGCAAACGCGTGGAGGCCAACAGGGGTAAACCGTTTGGTCAACGAGGTGATTTCAAGTCGTTTGCGAAGATCGCAGAAGAACTGGGCGTATCGGCCGAGGAGTTGAGGACGCTCGCCGATCTGCGAAAACAGCTCAACGATCCCAAGCGGCAGATCAATCCGCAAATCGCCGAAAAGGCGACTCTCCAAGTCACCCTTACACCCGATGCTGAGCCCGGCGAGCGGGAGATACGACTTGTCACAGCCTCTGGGTTGTCGAATCCCTTCTATTTTCACGTCGGGCAATTGCCGGAGTTCCAGGAAACCGAACCGAACGACAAGACCGCGGACACGGCAATCGAAGGGCCTTTGCCCGCCATTGTAAATGGCCAGATCCTACCTGGTGACGTGGATCGTTTTCGTTTTCAGGCACGAAAGGGCGAACGACTGGTCGTCGCTGCCAGCGCGCGGGAACTGATTCCCTATTTGGCCGATGCTGTTCCCGGTTGGTTTCAAGCGACGCTGGCACTGTACGACGATGATGGCAAGGAAGTAGCCTACGACGACGATTTTCGGTTCCACCCCGATCCGGTCCTGTACTACGAGATCCCCGAGGCAGGCGAATATATCCTGGAGATCAAAGACGCCATCTATCGCGGTCGCGAGGATTTCGTCTATCGCATCACGCTGGGCGAAGTGCCCTTTGTCGCTAACGTATTCCCGCTTGGCGGTCGCAATGGGAATTCTACTAGCGTCGAGTTGACAGGCTGGAATCTCCCCGTGGACAAACTCGAGTTGAACGCCCGAGACAGAGGGCTGGGAGTGCACCCCATATCCATTCTCGAAAACGAGCGCATTGTCAATCGTGTGCCGTTTGCCGTGGACGCGCTGCCGGACTGCCTGGAACAGGAGCCAAACAACGCGGTGGAAGACGCGCAGCGAGTCACGCCGCCGTTGATTGTCAACGGTCGCATTGACCAGCCCGGCGATTGGGACGTCTTCTGTTTCGAGTGCCGCGCGGGCGGCCAAATCTTTGCGGAGGTCAAAGCTCGCCGACTGAACTCGCCTCTGGATTCCGTGCTCAAGCTGACCGACGCAAACGGCCGACAGTTGGCGGTGAACGACGATCACGAAGATAAGGGCGCCGGTTTGACCACGCATCACGCGGACTCTCGGCTTAGCGTCACGATTCCCGAGAACGGACTTTACTATCTCCACCTGGGCGACACGCAACACAAAGGCGGCGCTCCCTACGCCTATCGACTGCACATCAATGCCCAGCGGCCTGACTACGAATTGCGAGTCGTGCCAGCCAGCATTAACGCCCAGGCTGGCACGACGGTGCCAATCACCGTATATGCTTTGCGAAAAGATGGCTTCGCCGACGATATCCAGCTCGAATTGAAGGACGCGCCGCCAGGGTTCACACTCAGCGGCGCATGGGTACCGGCCGGCCAGGACAAAGTGCGGTTGACGCTCACGGTTCCGTCCACGGCACCCGAAGAGCCCGTCAGCGTGGATCTGGAAGGACGCGCAATGATCGGAGGACGCGAGATTCGTCGGCAGGCCGTCCCGGCCGAAGACATGATGCAGGCGTTCATCTACCGGCATCTGGTCCTTGCCGAGGACTGGATGGTCGCCGTGACCGAAGGCCGCCGTTTCCGATCCCCGTTGAAACTTCTTGATCGAAACCCAGTGAAGTTGCCGGCCGGTGGAACGGCACGAGCGCGAATCTCCGCACCCAGGGCACCGATCCTAGACCAGATTCAGTTGGAGTTGAGCGACCCGCCGGAAGGCGTCGAGATCAAGGACGTATCGCGTGTCGTAGGCGGCGTTACCATCGAACTGCAGGCCGATGCTGACAAGGTCCAACCGGGTCTGAAGGGCAATCTGCTCGTCAAGGCGTTCATCGAACGAGCCTTCGGCCGTGCAGGAGGAACGCAGCCCGTCAACAAACGGCGCATACCGGTGGGCATGTTGCCAGCCATCCCTTTTGAAATTGTGGAGCCGTAAGACGGCACCTCGGTTCGAATCGCACCGTCGACGCGGTTGTTGCATCCTAAGGCAAGCGGACAGTTTTGATGTGCCCGCAAGACGTAGTGGAAGTCGCCAGACTCCCGGCTTCCGAACTCTGGCGAGTTCGGCTACGGGATGCTAGCTCCGTCCGCTTGCCCAAGGCCAACTCTCACATGTCGATCAGCTCGCCGACGCCGAGCTGTTCGGCCTGCTTCAGCACCCAAGCGGCCGCAGCTGCGTCCTGCACGGCAAGGCCAACGGACTTGAAGAAGGTGATCTGCTGGTCGTCAGTTCGACCCGGCTTGGTGCCATTGACCACTTCGCCCAGTTCCGCGTCGGGTTCTCGGCCGGGAATGATCAGGTCGCCGGCTTCGATCATGGACGCTTCGCGCGAGTCGGCCACGACGTACGCCCGTTCCACGGTGAACGTGTCCACTTCACGCCGCTCAGGTCGGTAGGAACCACAGGCGTTGACGTGTGTACCTGGTCGCAGAGCATGACCGTCGAACGTCGGCGTTGGCGAGGTCGTTGCCGTGATCACGATATCGGCGGACCGCACGGCATCTTCTGAGTCCTTCGCCAAGATGATCTCGCGAGCCTCGGGTTGTTTGGAGAGTTCGTCTCGTAGTGACACTGCGGATTCGTGGCACATATCAAAGATACGGATTTGCCGGATTTTGCGCACGGCCATCGCTGCCTGTATTTGCGTGTGGGCTTGAACTCCGGCCCCAATGACTCCTAGACATTCACTCTTCGGCCGAGAAAGCAGGTCGATCGCCAATCCACCGGCAGCGCCCGTTCGAATCGATGTCAGCTCCTCGCAATCCATCAAAGCAAGCGGAGTGCCGGTTGCCGGATCGAATACCATCAGCGAGCCTTGAACCACTGGCAAGTTTCGATCGCGGTTGCCTGGATAAGTCATTACGGCCTTGAGGCACAGCACCGAGTCCTCCAAACAAGCCGGCATCAACAGCATGTCGCCTTCCTTCATATCCATGCGAGACCGCATGGGCATTACCACACGGCCAGCGGACAAACTGGCGAATGCTATTCGCATCTGTTCGATCGCCTGCGGCATTGGCAGCAGTTGGATGATGTCGTCACGTCTCAGGATGCGTAGTTTCATCTCTTTCAGTTTCCTTGTGTGTCCGAGCGTGCCAGACGTTGCCTAGCATTCGAGGGCCCTTGGGCGGGCAGGCGCAAGGGTATCATAGCCGCTTTCGACATCCGTTGCAGGGATGCCCGGGAGCATTTGACGCTAACGCGCGTCGGCTCCTATTCCCTTTGCAGCGTGACGGCCACCAGCACAGGGGCGGCTAGAGTGTTCAGATCGCGAAACACGATCTTCTCGATTGCGACGTCCCGCACATCGACTCCTAAGATGTTCAGGTGCCATGGAGTGCCCCGCGCGGCAACCACCACTTCGTCCGCCTCTGGCGATGCCGCCCATTCGTCGATCGTACGACCTGTTATCAAGGGAACGGTCTGCTTCTCGCCGTCGGCGTACACAATCTCGTATTCGGCAACCGCTCCCCAAGGCCCCGTACCGGGATCGTGGGAAGACCAGCCGTGGACATTGCCCAGGAAGAACAGGCGTTTTCCTTTGGCACCAACCGGAATCGTGACTTCCTTCGGCCACTTGATATTTGCGGGGCCTCGCGGCGACTGAAGGACAGTGAAGCTGCGACCTTCGTTTTCTTCTGGATTGATGACATGGAACAGGATGCCCTGAAATGTCTGATCGCCGGCCTTCAAGCCGGTGAACAGGAACTTGCCGGGATTGGGGACGCCGAAGGGAGCCTTGAATGGATCGGTGTTGGCGACCGCGTCGAGTTTCACCGTTGTGCATGCGTCACGATTAGGTCGCGTCGCCAAGGGCAGCTCGACAAGACCGGGAATCGGCTTGGCGGCGGGGCCGGCTGTTTCCTGATAGAGCTTGACCACCGTGGGGAAGTCCCAGCGTTTCTGTTGATCGCTGCGGACGACGACATCCACACCTTCGAGCGAACCGGACAACGGACGCGATTCCGGGAGATACAGGACGATTTTCTTGGGAGGCTCGCGTGACGGCGGCTGAAAGTCGATTTTCACGCCGTCGGCCGTTCCGCAAACCGTCAAGTTCATTTCGCCAAAGTACGTCGGAGCGCGCAGCACCGAGATCGACTCACCCTCGGCCAACCACCAGTCGGGTACTGCCGGCAGCAAGTGTAACTCGTCCCCGCGTTCGTCAACCAGCATGTGCCGCAGCAACAAGGCGTAGTTCGATGCCCCGGTCACGTGCGGGATGGTATGACTCCAAGCGAAACGACGAGCTTGAAAGATGCCTTCGGGAAAAGCGTGTGCGGCGGTGGAATGCATCAGGTACCAGTAGAAGTCCTCGACGACCTGTTCATGTTCTCCACGTCTTAACGATGCCATCGTGGTGTAGGCCGACATGTAGGGATGAATGGCTGGCGATCGACCCAGCCACTGGATCGTGCCTTCGATGAACCCGTCGCCGTGAACGTGGCGAGCGTGATGGATGGTCGCCGCGACGCGCGGATCATCTGCTTCAAAAATGGCAGTGGGCCAAAGCGTTTCGGTGTTGCCCCAGTGTGTCCCCTCCTTCTCCCAACTCGGCGGGAAGTGTGCTAGTTCGGTCTCGCGGCACGCCGCGTCGATTGCCTCGCGATACCGTTTGGCTTCCGCACGCAACTTCGCCGCTTCTTCCGCACAGCCCAGAGCCTCGGCTGCATCCGCCGTACAGATAACGCCGCGAAGGTTCCACACGTCGTAGCCGACAATGTGATGCGTGCCGTCCCAAAGGTATTCGCCGTCGGCTGGTGCAGCCGGCAACAACCCGGGAAACGGACCGTCGGCCGGTGCTTCGCGGCGGGTCTTCATCATCCAGTCGACAGCACGTCGCATTTGTGGGTAGGCCTTTTCGAGCCACGATCGGTCGCCGGTGATCTTGTAGTACTGCCACAGAACCCAAATCGCTTGGCCGTTGGCATCGAACTGAGTCTTCTGAGTCTCGAAGCGGCCATCCGGACGCTGGCGGCGGAGATAGTAATCTATGGCTTTCTTGGATGCATCCCACAGTCCGGCTTCCTCCAGTTCCATGATCTGGTATCCGCCGTCGCGGATGTAGAAGTTGTCGTAGAACCCTTCGCCGCCCTGCAATTCGCCATGGTCGTTGGCAATCAATTGGCAAACGTGAGCGGCCAGCAGGGCTTCAGTACTTTTCCAGCAGGGTACTTCGATGCGAGCGGCGGGGGCCATCAAACCTTGCCAGTAGTCGACTGTCCGCTTCAGCCACAGCTCTGCATCTTCTTCTGCAAAGACTGTCTCGTCGTCGACCGGTAAAAATGGAATTCGCACAACCGCCTCGACTGACTTGCCCGGCGCGAGTTGCCAATCGCGACCGGCGACCTTGGCAGATGGCGAATCCGCTGTGCTAACCGAGCATCTCGCCTCGACCTGCTCCGTGCCGGTATTGGAGGCGTGAACTGTGATCCAATTCAGGAAATTCTCTGTCTCGGTCGGCCAATCGAACGCAGCTTGCCAGTCTTCGACAGTCGGCAACGGCGTGGACCACATCTTGATCGCGTATTTCACTGGCCCGTCGTTGACCGTGAGCAAGATGATCGGCATCCAACCGTCCTGCAGCGTCTTGACGTTTTTGCGGCTGAGCGGTACCAGTTCGCGGCCGACACGAATCTGCAGTTCGCGACCACCCGACAATTGCAGACGGTTGTCAGGCGTAATGCGAGTCCCTTCCTGGTAGTCCTTCAGACCGATCACATTCCAGGAGTTTCGGAAGTAGTCGAACGGCTCGTCGGCGTCAACCACACGGTCGCCGACCAAGGTCAACAACGCTCCCAAAATGACCGCAATGCGGCAAGGCTGATTGGAGAGTCTCATTGGCGTCAGCTCCTATAGCATGAGTTTGATGGAACTATTTTGGACCTCCAAACAGACGTTCGCAAGCTAGCGGCCGGGATACGTAAGCCGAGAAGAGGAGAGTGGAGAGAGAATGGCCCACGGATGGCATGGCAGACCCACGGATGATTTTGGATCTTCGGCCGCTGTGACGTGTGGTCGGGCGGAACTGTCGGACGGGGGTATAATGCGCGAAGATGTGAAATCCCGTTCACATGAAAAACGAACCTGTTTCGGGACTTCGGCGAGGCGTTCGATACGGCAAAACAAAACCGCCGAAAAACGGATTAGTACGTAGAACAACGAAATCCAACGACTTCGCGCGATAACAGAGTCATCTCAATCCCCGAAGGATCTTGCCTGATAGTCATTTGCCAAAGGATAGCAGGGCAAAATCACGCGCGAGCAAGATCATAATTTGCCCGCCTAGTGAAGCGTCGCTTGCATCTGCCTGCGCAGCCGTCGAGAATGTGCGTTGCGACTTAGATGTGCCGCTTGGCTCACGCTTCGGAATCACACCAACAGGATAGTCAAACGTCTGAGGGAGGAGTCGTCATGGGAACAACGAATCGACGGAGTTTTCTTGCAGGATCGGCCGCGGCGATGGGCAGCGCGGCATTTGCTGCACCGGCTATCGCAAGCAGTCGGGCAAGTGTCAACGACCGCATCCGTGTGGGGCTGATTGGCCTGGGTGGACGAATGCGATCTCATGTTCGCGCCCTTGTCGAATTGGCCGAGGAGAATGTGGAAATCGTAGCGGTCTGCGATTGCGATCGTAAGAAGCGCGAAGCTCCCGCCAAGATCTACGCCGAGTTGGAGGGCAAGGACCTGACTGCCTACGCTGACATGCGCAAGATGTTCGACGACAAGTCGATCGACGCGGTCGCCAATGGATTGGGGGACCGCTGGCACGCGCTGTCGACTAT
The DNA here is from genome assembly GCA_964617665.1 of uncultured Pirellulaceae bacterium. Taxonomy (GTDB): domain Bacteria; phylum Planctomycetota; class Planctomycetia; order Pirellulales; family Pirellulaceae; genus JADHUC01. The sequence continues at coordinate 3,082 of CAZUAH010000196.1, read as the reverse complement.
TTGGGCTTGCCAAGCGGAAAAGGATGTCTATGTCGAGAAGCCGGGGTCGCACAACCTGTTCGAGAGCCGACAAATGCTCGCGGCCGCGCGTAAGTACAACCGGATGGTTCAGCACGGGACCCAAAACCGTTCCAGTCCGAATATCATGGAAGGGATCCAAAAACTGAAAGAAGGCGTCGTCGGCGATTTGTATATGGCACGAGGCATCGACTACAAGCTTCGCCCCGACTTGGGACGAATCACCCCCCAGCCGGCGCCGCCGGAGGGGCTGGACTGGGACATGTGGCTTGGCCCCACGTCGATGCAGCCGTACAGCAACTTCTGGCATCGTCGCTGGTACTGGAATCTGGCACTTTCAAGCGGCTGTTTCGCCAACCAGGCCGTCCACGAATTGGATATCCTCCGCTGGGGCCTCGGGCTGGATAGCCACCCGACGCACGTTACGGCGACCGGAGGCAAATTCGTTCACGAGGACGATCGGACCTCGCCCACCCACGTGGCTATTACCTACCAGTTCGGCGATTCGAAGCCGATGGTCACCTACGAGCATCGGTCATGGTACACAAACAGCGAAGCCGGATTTCGAGACCAATATCCGTTTGTGCAATTGAACTACCCGGTCGGCACCATGTTCTTCGGAACCGAAGGGTACATGATCTTCCCGGATTACAGCAGCTACCGCACGTTCTTCGGTCCGAAGTGCGAACCAGGCCCCTTCAAATTCGAAGAAGGGCATCCCATGGCGGACACGCCGCATTTCCGAAACTGGATCGCCGCTATCCGCAATCGTAACCACGAAGAGCTGAACGCCGACATCGAGGAAGGCCACAAGTCCATGGCCTTGTGCCTTCTGGCACGTACGGCCTATCAAGTCGGACGCTGCCTGGAGTTCGATCCAGAGGAAGAAAAGATCCTGAATGACGAACAGGCGAATGCGATGCTGAACGAACCCGAGTACCGCGAGCCATACGTCGTGCCCAAGGAGGTATGAGCCGCGGCGAGTTGGTTTCTGTTGGAGGCAGTCTTGGGACCCTATTTGTGTGGCCGGGGCTGGACCGTAGGGAAGCCCCGGTGCTAAGGCTACCGGGGTTTCACTCCCAAAGGTCGCTCCAGGACGGCCACCCAACCTGACATTGATCGCCAGACACACCACGACGTTTCTTGTGCAGCCTCGAAGTGTCCCCGCTACGCTGTCAAATCAACTCGTCCAACTCGTCAACCAAGCTCTCGAAACGTGCGAGCGCGGTGTCTACGGGTTTGGGGCTTTCCATGTCTACGCCGGCATCGCGCAGCAAATCCAACGGGTCTTTCGAGCAGCCGCCTTTCAGAAAACCGAGGTAGTCGTTCAGCTCTTGCTTCCCACCAGCCAACACGCGTTGGCTCAGTGCGATGGCCGCCGATAGTCCTGTGGCGTATTTGTAAACGTAGAACGCTCGGTAGAAGTGCGGTATGCGAAAACACTCGAGCTGCAGTTCGTCGTCCAGGACGAAATCAGGGCCGAAGTACTGCTCAAGCAACTTGCCATAGACATCTTTGAACGCCTCGACGGTCAGCGGTTCGCCCGCTTCGGCCATCTCGTGCGTGATCTTCTCGAATTCCGCGAACATGGTCTGCCGAATGACCGTCGCGCGGATGCTGTCGATCTCGCGGTTCACCAGGTACGCACGCTGCATAGCGTCCTTGGCTCGGCCCAGCATATAGCCGGACAGCAACTGCTCGTTAAACGTGCTGGCCACTTCGGCCACAAAGATGGTGTACTGGTAGTACTGGAACGGCTGGTGGCGGGCCGAGTAGTACGAGTGCATCGAATGGCCGGCCTCGTGAGCCAGGGTGAAGACGTCTTCCAGCAGTTCCGGCTTGTAGTTCGTCAATATGTACGGGTCGCCGTCGAACGACCCGCAACTGAACGCCCCGCTTTGCTTGCCGCGGTTCGGGTAACGGTCGCACCAGCGGTTTGACAGCCCCTGCTCCAGTACGGCTGTGTACTCGTCGCCCAGCGGCGCTAGTGCGCCGATGACCAGCGACACGGCCTGTCGCCATGTGCGACGCGTTTGCAGGCCGCTCAGGATCGGCACGTAGGTGTCGTAGTGATGAATGTCTTTCAGCCGCATCTTGCGACGCCGCACGTCATAGTATCGGTACACGGCCGGCAAACGACCATGGACGGCTTCGATCAAATTGTCGTAGACCGAATGCGGCATGTTGTCCGGGTACAGTGCCGAGGCCAGTGCACCCTTGTGGTTGCGTGCGCGTGCGTAGTAGATGTCTTTCTGAATCGACCCGCCCAGTGTGGCCGCCAGTGTGTTTTCATGCGACTTGAACTGTTCGTAGTACTGATGGAACGCCGAGCGGCGGACACGGCGTTTGGGCGACATCAACAGTGCCGAGTAAGTCGCATTGGTCAGTTCGACGCGCTCGCTCTCCTCGTTGGTGACGAATCCGAATTTCAGGTCTGCGTCGTGCAACTGCCGAAACGCCTTGTTAGCTGCCTGAGCCATTTCGCCTTGCATGGCCAGCAGCTTTTCCTCGCGTTTGCCAAGCGTATGTTTCTTGAATCGAACGACTCGCTCCAGCAGCAGCCGAAACGGCTTCAGCTCTTTCGCGTCAAGCAGCGTCTTCATTTTGCCAGCCGGAATTGCCAGAATCTCTGGGCGGATATAGCTGGCCGCTTGTCCCGCGCGAGTAGCCACGTTCTGATAACGGGCGACCAGCCCTTGATACTGGCTGTTGGCCTGGTCCTCCGTGGATTTCAGCAACGCGTATACGCCGATCCGCTCGTCCAAGCGATCCATATCGCAGTCAAATCGCAGGCAGGCGGCCAGTGTCCCTACGTCCTTGCCCAGTTTGCCTCGGAATCGTTCGTAGCCAGCGATGTCTCTTTCGAACCTACGAAAAGCTTTCTCCCAGGCTTCATCGTTCGGAAAGAGGCTGGCCAAATCCCAGGTGTCGGCCGTCTTCACTTGGCTGCGTTCGGGTATCGTTCTTGTCTTGGTCTTCGTTTTGGTTTTTGCCATGGGTGCGACTCGGGGTACGGGATTCGAGGTACGGGATTCGAGGTACGGGATTCGAGGTACGGGATTCG
>CAZUAH010000195.1:0-23267 GCA_964617665.1 uncultured Pirellulaceae bacterium | reverse complement strand
CGGTGGGAAGGCGTTGAGGCACTGACGACCCGAAAGCCAGAAGACCTGGTGAGACAAACGAAGAACGAAACCTGACGGTAAAGGGTTTCGGTGGACGTCGAGCGTCTGCCGAAACCCTTTTTTTATTTTGCCACCCATTTGTTTGTTTCCAATGAAAGAAGGACACGTAATGAACAAAGAAAAGAAGACCACGGTCAAGGAAAAAGAAAAGGACGTCATTGCCTACCGCAAGAGCTGCAAGCCGAAGGGGACGGGCCTTTCGCACTACATCCTCATGGACAAGAAAAGCAAGTAATAGGCAAAATGAACAAAGCTCCATCCGACACAACGGCCTCTTCGCGAGGCCGTTTTTTCAATTCCGGCAATGGCCCGGCACTCCAGCCGCTGGACATTGGCCATTCAGAATACATTGCGGTCGTCGAGCCAGATACGGCTTTCTGGTCTCTGGTCAAGCGCGACAAACTTGCCGACATCCTGACCGATGGCCAACTGCTGCGGGCCTATCGTAAGAAAGCCGGGAAGTTCACCGACGAGATGCAAACGCTCCGATTTGGCCTGAAGCCTTCGGCCGTCTACTTCAACCCTACAGAACGCTGCAATCTAAACTGCACATACTGCTACATCCCGGAGAAGATGCGCAGCAGCGGGCGGCATATGTCCACGAAGCGACTCTTCGAGGCACTTGACAGGCTCCACGACTACTTCAAGCGGACCGTACCGCGTGGCTTGCTACCTCAGATTGTCTTTCACGGTGCGGAGCCCTTGCTCAACCGCGATGCCGTCTTTGCGGGGATCGAGCGCTATGGCAAGCAATTTCGCTTCGGCGTCCAAACCAACGGCACGCTTCTGGACGACGAAGCCGTGGAATTCCTCACGTCTCGACAGGTGAGCGTTGGGCTTTCACTGGACGCCCCCACTGCCGTGGCCGCCAATCGTACGCGCAAGAACTGGAGTGGACACGGAGTCTATCAGCACGTGCTGGATGCCATGGATCGCCTTCTCGGCTACGAGAATTGGAGCGTTATCTGCACCGTGACCGGCGAAAACCTGCGCCACTTGACGCGGTTGGTGGATTTCTTGCACGCGCGGGAAGTACCCACATGCCTGATGAACATCGTGCGGTGTACCCTGCCTGGCGCCCGAACGGTCAGGCCAACCGATCGTTCTGCAGCAAAGCACTTCTTGGCCGCGCTTGATCGCACGTACGAACTGTATCAAGAGACCGGCAGAAAGCTCCCAGTGGCCAACTTTGCCAACATCCTTCTCGCGATTGTCGCACCGGCGGCGCGCCGCCTGATGTGTGACATCTCGCCGTGCGGAGGCGGACGTTGTTTTTTCGCCCTCGCGCCAAACGGCGACATGTTTCCGTGCAGCGAGTTCATCGGGCTCAAGGAATTCAAAGGCGGGAACCTTTTCAAGAACGAAGTCGAAGATGTGCTCCAGACACCAGCCTTCCGCTTGGTCACCGAGAGGAAAGTCGAGGACATCGATCCGTGCAACCGCTGCGCAATACGGCACTTCTGCGGATCCCCGTGTCCGGCCGAAGCCCACGAAATGAACGGCGGCATGGAGCAGACGGGGGCATTTTGCGAGTTCTACGAAGAGCAAGTACGATACGCATTCCGCCTAATCGCTGACGGCAAAGAAGAAGCCTATCTGTGGGACGCGTGGGACGAGGAACTGAAGGACACCTTTGACGTGTAACTGTCGGGCCGAGTTTCCTGTCAATGTTCAGCTGCGGCGAGGCCGGGCAGTTTCTCACACCGGAACTGGTTTGGTGTTGTCGACCACGACGCCACTCCGGACGTGCTGGACTATGCGCAGGGGCCGCTTGCCCCGTACACGGAAACGAACTACCAGACGTTCCAGTGCCCCGACTTCGGACCATCGATGATGGACAACGTCCGTTTTGGTGAACCGGCGTCTGGTTTCGGTTACAACGGCTACTACCTGTCGCGATCCTCGGGCGTGGAATGGGTGGGATGGTCTGCAATTCCCAGCCAACAGCCATTGACTCGTCGGTTCGGCGATGTTTTAACCACGAGTCAGACAGTGGCCTTTGCCGACGCCGCGCAAGTGAAGTGGAATCTGAGTTTCGAAGAAACGTGGCTCTTGTCCCCACCCAGCCGGAACTACCCGGACATTCACTTTCGCCATATGGGCGTAGCCAATGTGTCTTTCGTCGACGGCCACGTAGAAGCCCGAGATCGGCATTTCCACATCGATTCCACAGGTTTCATTCCTGCTAACCAGGCGGATCTGATGAGCGAGAAGTGGCTCGGCTACGTCATCGACAACGCTGAGATTACTGATCCCGCTACGCAAGACGAACTGTACGATCGCCGCTAGTGCGTGTCGCACTCACGATTGGAGGTCGCGGCGGCGTGAATCCCAATGAGAACGGACGAAACTACCCTACAGTGATCTGATACGCGCTCTAGAAACAGGTTTCCCGAAAATGTACCGATACTCAACCTACCCGATAATCGTGACGCTCCTTTCCACGGCCATGTTAGCCGGCTGCGGTGGGAGCGATCCCGAATTGGATCCCAAGGCAGGCAAAATGGTCTACGTCGACACGAAGACCAGACTAGCGTACGTCGGTGACGTCACTGCCACACCGGCGATCCATCCGCAGACGGGTAACCGGACGCTCATGGCCGGACTGTATTGCCCCAGATGTGCAAACTGGCATGCCGTACCGCCGTTGGACGAGATCAACCAAATCCCCAATGCAACACGATGCCCCAAGACACGAGTCCAGCTGACAGTCGACGGCCCGTGGCCTGACGCTCAAATTGAACTCGGCGTCGAGCCCAATCCCTAACGTGCTGTGGCCATCCGTTCCGGAGCAACTCGAATGAAACGCGTTGCCATTGCCTTGCTGACCGCGGTCGCGATTTCGCAGTGGGCTATTGGGGGAAGAGCGGGCGTGTTTGGCCTTCACCCGAGACGGCCGCGACGCCAAAAGTGAGTGTCTACTTCAATCCCAATTGCACCGCGATCGTCAAGTATTGACGTTTTGCGAAAGGACTTGCGCCCGCAAGATCGTGGCCTTGCCGGCCGCGATGTGGTTTCCAGGCTCGGATTGCTGTTCCGAGGATTTCCTCCCGTTTCCTCATTTTCGCTGCTCACGCCATCCCGCCCGGGGCAAATGCGCCTGGGGATTTCGGCCGAATTCGCATTTCTTCAGTATTCTGCCCTTTACCATGTCCACTTTTCTAGGCCGATTTCGATTTAGACAGTAGCGGACGACCCGACTCAACGTCGGTGGATACATGAAGAACGCCGTTTTTTTGGCCTCCAATGGCCAAAGCTGGGAAATCGTAGGTTGAGAGGAGGCAGACTAGCGGAAGACACCGCAACTCGTTTTGCGTCGGGAGGCGGTGACTAGACGGGCAAAGAAAGAGGGGTGGTCTGTCTCAGCGAATTGAACCACAGCCTCGTAACCAACAGCAAACAACGAAATGAGACCTGCCCTGTTCACTTCCCCTTGAGAAACGGGGCCTGACGCATAGAGCCATCGGGTGGTTAGCATCGTTGCGAGTCGTCGGCGAGTGAACCGCAGGCGAAAATCTCCATCCTATGGTACTCTGTACATTGAATCCGTCGCATTGAGGTAGCACCATGAGCGCCGAAGAACTAGGCTCTGCAGAAGCGGACGTGCGGATTTTCGACTACATCAAACGCGATGAAATGGATCGCTTGGTCAAGGGCATTTCGCAGGCGTCACGGGTCGCGATGAGATTGACGGACGTCGACGGGAACACGATTTGCGGACCATATAGCTACACTCAATTATGCCGAAAGTTCAATTACTCCTGCCGGCCGGATCTGTGTGCCGCCTCGGCAAAACGGCACGCACAACTGGCATCGGGCCAGAAATATAGCGTCTACGAATGCTCTGGCGACGGGCACGAACCCGGTGTGTCGGGGGCCGGTCTCATCGATGCGGTGGTTCCCGTTGTCATCGAGGGCGAACACGTGGCGAGCCTCGTTTTTGGGCAAATCCTGTTTCAGAAACCCGATGCAAAACGGAAACAGCAGTTCGAGGAGTTCGCCAAGAAAAAACTGGGACTATCCGGTGCCAAGCTTGCAGAATACGTCCGCCTGCTCGACGATGTGCCGATCATCCAAAAACACCGTTTTGAGCGTGCGGTGAATTTCATCTGCCGGATTGCGCAACTGATTTCGAGCTACGCGTATGAGCATCGCCTGCTCGACCTTCTAGTGTCGACGGTCAGTCTCGGGCACAAGAAACCGGAGACGATCGTGGGACACATACTCGCGAGAATCCATGAGATGGTGCGTGGCGTGGCCGGTTTGAATTTATGGTATCAGGATGGCAGAGGGACACTCGTGCTTCGCGCCACCTATGGGTTTGACGTAGCAGAAGTGGGGTGCCGGACGATCCCGCTGAGCGATAGCGTGTGCGGACGAGCGATTCGTGAGAACGCGGTGATCGATACGGACCCGCATACGGATCCAGAATTTCATGATGCGGCATTACGCGAGACGGGGAAGATCGACCGACTGCACGCAATCCCGATTCCAGATGTGGCCGGGACCGGTCATCATATCGGCGCAGTCGCCCTCTTTCTGCGCCCCGGCGCACCGACTCCATCCGATTCCACGCTTCGGGTCGTGACGCACGCGATCGGACTGTTAGAAGCAGCATTCTACCGGCATCGGGTCAAACATTTGCAGGCCATCATCTCCACTGCGACAGAGTTGCTCACGTCGGAGTCGGAAGCATTTGGCTCGATCCCCGACAAGATCCTCTCCAGGACGCTTCCTAACGTCGTCGGTTACGTGTTGTACAAGTCAGAGCTGTTCGATGAGGGGTACAGGCCCATACGTACCCATTTTTCTGATGCCTATTCCGGCTGTTTCGGCGTCAGCGATTTTCGAAAGTTCTGCAAATATGTGCTTCGACAAGCTATCGACGACGGCAAGCCTTTTGTGTGTCACGACGTCCTCTCGCCAGACGCGCCCGATGCGGTGCGGGGGTTGTTCTCACGTGCTATCCGCGATCGTCGGTATGTGACGAAAGGTTTCAGTGTTCTAGCCGCCCCGTTTTACGATGATGGTCAACTGATGGGCGGTCTCGTGGGTGTGAGTGTTCGAGAGGGCGAATCACTCCCCGAGATTGCACAGTGCACGATTCTTCCAACATTTTCGCAAGCGCACATTGACACCTTCCAAGGTGTCGTATCGTTGCTGTCGATGGCAGCTTCCAGGCGTGTGACAGAGGAAGAGCGCGCCGTTTCGCAGGAAATGCAGGCTCATGAACTGATTGCGCCTATACACGCGATCAAGGGGTATCAGGACAATCTGAAGTATACGTTTGAGCACGATATTGAACCGAACAGTGAGGCAGATGCGGACGTGAAGTCGCAGTTCGAGCGACAACTCAACCGGCTCGGAGACCTATGCTCACTGCTAGAGTTGATCGCAAGTGGCGGATCGATGAGAGGTAGTTTTTATGCCGCTCAATCCGATTTCGAAACGCAAGTGCTTCTGCCGATAGTCCAGCCCCTTCGGACGTACGCTCGCAGCGAGAAACGTGCAAGTATCGAATATGGGGCAGAGTTTAGTGATTTGCCGCGGCTTTATATATGCGTTGATCGGATGAAGCGATGTGTGTTCAACTTGGTAGAGAATGCCGTAAAGTACTCGAGACGATATTCCCAAATTGAGATCAACCTCAGTGAAATGGACAATTCCTACCGAATGGCGTTCGTGAACGAGGGAATCGGCGTGCCGGATGGGGAAGACGAGTTTATTTTCCGGAGGTTCAGGCAGGGATCAAATGCGGATACAGTTGCGACGTACGGTGCAGGTCTTGGTTTGCATATTGCACGTCACATTGCGAGGCAACATGGCGGAGATGTTGAGTTAGCCGATTCAAGCAAGGAATCGACGACGTTTGTTTTGGAGTTGCCAAAATGGCTTGCCGACCGGCGACCAACCGTGGAGGAGGATGACGAATGAGAATCCTTGTTGTTGATGATGATCGCATGTTTTCCGAGCCAGTGGTCTGGCGTCTGCAAGAGGAAAAGTATGACGTAGTGTACTGCCAGTCTGTTTCAGAGGTGCTTAGCGGATGGATCGAAATCACGGAGCACACCCTGGCGCACCTCGAAAGTGAGGGAGTGCCGGAAGAAATCATCGAACGGCTGCGCGAGCTGGTGGGCGACCGTTTCGAAACGGAGGCTGAATTCCAGCGGCATGCAAACAGGAAATTCACCGTAGAAACAGCTTTGGTGTACGTGGAGAAAGCGATGGCGAGCGCGAGGCAGAACGCTTTGAACCCGCCGCCCGATTGCATCTTGATGGATCTAATGATGCCTCGCAGTGACTACTACACCCGGAAAAGGACAAGGGCTGGGCAATATACCGGTGCAGTGCTGCTTGAGGATATTCTCAAAAAGATCGGCGATGTGCCTACGATCATCTGTACCGTACGCCGTGAAACTGGCTTGGAGGGGGATTTGCGGCAACGCTTTCGTTCATTAAGACACTTCCTCATCAAACCCGTCACGCCGTCTGAGATTGTACGTCGACTGAACGAGATGTTTCCGGATGCACCTGGAGATGGGAGTTAAGTGATGAATCGCGGAAGAGTGGTGCGGCTGTCTCCGTTTGCGGTGCTTCTCTGCTGCAGCGTCGCGCATTCCGCGGCGGCTCCAGGACGTACGCCAGGGCGCGACGGCACCGGGCCGAACGACAATGCGCCACAGCAGCAAATTCGGAAGACTGAAGCGAAGCTCCAAGCAGAAATCGAGTCTCTCGAAGAGAAGTTGAGGGCGCATATCGACGAAGTCGAGGCTGAGCTTAGACAAGATGCCTTTTCTTACGTCCAGTGGCAATCAGGTTTGTTCTCAATCCTCATGACTATTCTGGTCCTACTGGCCGCCAGTGCGTACGGGCTCGGTGCTTTCTTCTCCCGCGCGTCCGTTCGCAGAAGACTCAGAAAACTCAAAAAAGACTCAGACGAAGCCCTCGCGACAATCGAGGGAAGTTCGGCACAGATCCTGCGCACAGCCTATGACGGTGCGCACGACACGGTTCAAGCATACTACGTCTGTTGTGATGTGCTCGGCGTCGTAGAACATCCCGTCACAGATGCAGCGTTGCATCGCGCAAAAGCCAGGTGGGCTCGTCTCCAGGTATCCGTGGGACTGGAAATGGATCAGCTTATCGCGGGGGCAAATTCGCTCGCGTACTTGGGGACACCAAAGGAGGATGTGAAAAGGCTGCAACTGGCTGGCGAGCGGCCTGATCTCTCGCAGGATGCGCGAGAGGCCATAAGCAATGCCATACGGAGACTTGAGCAACGCGCTGAACAGGACGACAGCAGCAAGAGCAAGGAATCCGGTGATTCGACGACACGCGAGAGCGAAGATGAAGCGTGAGCCGGACATTCATCTCCTTGCGCGCTATAGACAAGGACAGGGCACTAGTTCCGCAATTCACAATTAGCAGTCCATGAAAGCCAAGCTCTGCCCAGACTACCAAAAAAGCGATCTTGACACGGCGACACCGTCAGCTGGATTGGCCTGGTTTCACGGCGCGTGCCAAAACGTGGTTTTGATGTCAAGAGGAACCAGGTAATCTGGCCTCAAATACTTCGTGACAATCTGGGTAAGAATCGCTTCTGGTGGTCCATCAATTGTGAATTGCGGAACTAGCCACCGATTCAGAAGCTGGATCTACGGTCTTCTGCACCGGTAGCAACGAAGTTGCGCACAGTCTCTGACGGCCGTGCGTCGCAATCAATTGGTGGACGTAAAGGTGACCCGTTGCTATCATCCGAAGCCCGCGTGTCTCTTCCCACAGCGTCTACGCCACTTTGCGAGGCATGCTGGCGCCGGGCGAGCGTTCGTCGTAGCGTGAGATGACCAAGGCAGCGTTTTGTCCACCAAAGCCGATGCTGTTGCTGAGGACGTGGTTACACGACCGTTCGCGAGCCGCGTTCGGGACGTAGTCCAGGTCGCATTCGGGATCCGGCGTTTCGTAGTTGATTGTGGGTGGAATTGCTCCGAAGCGAATCGCCATCAGGCAAACGGCCATCTCGATCGCGGCGCTGGCCGTCGTGGCATGGCCCAACATACTCTTGGAACTGGAGGTGGGAACGTTGTACGCGTCGGCACCGAAGGCATCTTTGATAGCGAGCGTCTCGATTCTGTCGTTCAACAACGTGCCCGTGCCGTGCGCGTTGATGTAGTCGACGCCGTCCGTATCGAGTTCGGCGTCCTTCAACGCTCGGCGAATGGCGGCTGCCGTGCCTCGTCCCTCCGGATGAGCGTCGGTGATGCGGTAGGCGTCCTGAGCAGAGCCGTATCCCTTCAGCTCGCCCCAGATGTCCGCGCCGCGACCAAGGGCGTGCCGCAATTCTTCAAGCACGAAAACGGCGGCTCCTTCGCCGACAACGAACCCGTCACGGTCACGGTCAAAGGGGCGACACGCCTTTTCGGGATCGTCGTTGCGAGTGCTGAGTGCTGATAGACGATGGAACCCTGTCAGTCCGAAAGGATGGATGGTGCTGTGAGCGCCTCCGGCCAGCATGACGTCTGCCTCGCCTCGCCGAATGGTCTTCGCGGCTTCGCCGACCGCTTGTGCGCCGGAAACGCAGGCAGCAATGCAGTTGGCGTTTGGCCCGCGCGCATTGAACAACGCCGCAAGATGAGCCGCCGGCATGTGCGGCTCAAACTCGCGTTCCGCATCGGGGTCGAAAACGCGACGGGCAGTCCTTGCGTACCGCTCCGAATGGTATTCACCATCTTGGCTGGCTGCTCGAATCGACTTCGTGAACCGCGTGAAGTCTTCAAACGGCTCTCCGCATCCCAGATAGACTCCGAAACGTAACGGGTCCAACCGAGCAGTTGGCACGTGGGCCATGGCCGTTGCCGCTTTGGCCGCTCCGATGGCAAACACCGTCTGTCTGGGGCAATGCTGCCAGCGTGCGGGATCCTCGCCAACGGCCGACACGTCCCAATCGTGGACCTCGGCTGCGATTCGCACGGGGAAGTTGTCGGGGTCGAACAAGGTCAGACGCCCGACTCCGGACCCGCCCGCCATCAATCGTTCCCAGATCTGCTCGACGGTCGCCCCGAGCGGTGTGACGCATCCCACGCCGGTGATGACGACACGCTGTTTCACACTCGGGTCTCCCGTTTTCGCAACTGTATTAAGCGGCCGCCCGCACAGCCAAACAACTGGCTTGACCGTAGGGCGCCATGCTGAGATTCAAGAAGCACCTGCCCGCTTCCACATCCGCCGACACGGCGGGATTGATGGGGCAATCCGGATCTGGCTCCTCGTAATTCAAGACGGGGAACAGCCGGCCGTGCTGTACGGCCAGCAGGCTGGCGACCAGTTCCAGGGCGCCTGCGCCTGCGCCCGCGTTGCCCAGAGAACTCTTCGCGGCGACGACGGGCACTGTGTCGGCTCGGCGGCCAAAGATCTGGCGAATGGCGCGGGCTTCCTCCACGTCCGAGCGCCGTGTGCTGAGCCCGTGGCAGTGAATGTGGTCGATGTCGCCGGGCGTCAAGTTGCCCGCTCGCAAGGCCATGTGCATGGCGTTCGTCAGAGCAGTATCGTTGTGCGGTGCATAGCTGCGATCCAACACGCACGAGGAACCAGCACCAATAACCTCGCCGTAGATCCTCGCCCCGCGACTCACCGCGGATTCATATTCCTCCAGGACAATCGCAGCGGCCCCTTCCGCCACGACATAGCCACAACGTCGTTGATCGAAAGGTCGTGACATGGCTGTCGGATCGTTGCTGGCCGGTGCAATCTCGTCCTGCATCAGAACACGTACGGCGTTCCTTGGCAGCATCGTCGTGCCCGTTGCGCCGACGACCATTGCATCGGCGGCGCCTTCGGAAACCCCGTGCCAGGCTTCGGCGACGGCCAAGTTGGCCGCCACTTCGCGCTGAGTGATCGAGTTATTCGGTCCGCGCAGATCGTTGCAGATGGCAACGTGACAGGCCGGCATGTTGGGTAGACACGTCAAAATCCAAAGCGGAGCGACGTTGGGTATACCGTCGGTGCCCCAGCGGCCGAAATCGAATTCGTCGGCACCATCGCCACACGCCTGCACGCCCTCGATGAAGTCCTCGGGCATGATGGGCACATTGCCCGTGCCAAAAGCCACTCCGATTCGCTCGGGGTCCATATCACAGGTCGACAGTCCACTGTCGGCGAGCGACTGTTGGGCAGCACCGACAGCCAACAGGGTCTCGCGGTTCATGACTTTCAGCGACTTGCGCAGCCGTTTCTTGACATCGGGCGCAAGCCCTTCGAAATCTGAGATTCGTCCTGCAAATTCCGGGACCTGTCCCGCACAAGCAAGTGGTTCATCGGGCTGAGATGGCGATTCGACTGAGGAAATGCCGCTGCGTCCTTCGACGAGCGATTGCCAGAAATCATCGGTCGAGCACCCAATGGGGCTGATGACCCCAATGCCCGTAATGGCAGCACGCCGAGTTGTGTCACATCTGTCGTCCATGACTATGCGGCCCATTCAAGGGTAAGGCAACAAGAAAGCCGTTGCGATGTGATACGTCCACCGTACGAAGAGGATAAGTAAGGCGACAAGATGTGTCCAGGCGATTTTGGGCGTGAGGAATTCGATCCTGGAAGGGCGCGAACCGACGATTGCATCTGGTTGGGACACGGATTCCATGTCGGACGTCCTAGCGAGATCGGGGCTCAGTGGAGAGTGGATGCTAGCACAAGAAGCACGGCGGAAGTTCGGTGAGTTGGTGGCCGTTTCGGCAGCAGGAACGCGTGGTCCCAGCGGACGACTTGTTCTCTTGAGGAACGCCCTGCCCGACTTGTGGCGTGCTCCGGGAATGGGAGGAAGCTCAGAAGACTCGCCGGATGCTAGGTTATGGCCTGCGGGCAATGAACCCTACCAGACCATGCGGGAATCGCATGTCGCCGTAGCTGCGAACCGTTCGGACTCGGAAACCCGCTGAACGAAGCATGGTAGTCATTTCAGATGCCTTGTACAGACGCAAACGGTGGAGTTCTTCGTTTCGCCGATACAGTCGACCGACTTTGCGAAAGATGGTCATACGACGAGTCAGTTCGCGGCGAGTTGTATCCTCGTCAACTTGCAACATCAGTGCCCAGTCGTTGGCACTCCAATTCTGCCGTTGCTGACCCTTGGCAGAGCCGCGGCTGGGCTCGGCAACATCGAAGATCAGCAAGCCACCGGGCCGCAAGATCTTGTGAATTCTCTGAAAGAGTTCTTTGAGTTTTTGTTCGCTGACGTTGTCGTCGAACAGATAGCTGAACACTTCCCCGATAGCCGTGATTGCGTCGCAGGACGGCAACGCGGCTTTGACAAACGAAGTCCGACGGAACGTGGCCTCTGGCACACGCTCACGCGCCATAACGAGCATCGCCGCCGAGATGTCGCACCCCACTACCTCATAGCCAGCCCGTGACAATTCCCGTGCCCACAAGCCACTGCCGCAGCCAAGGTCGATCACTCGGCCGTCCACGATTCCCGCGCGACGCAGAATGTCTAGCAGACCGGGCGCTGCATCGCGAGCGAAATGCCCGAAGCCGACGTCGTGAATGTACGCCAAGTCCTCTCCGTAATGCTTCGCCACGTGTTGCCAATCAGAAGATACCGCCGCCAAAACCGCCGCCGATGCCTTCTTCGACTGGGTTTTCGTAGAAGTCCTCCAACTGTTCTTGCTGCTCCATCTGGATTTCCACGTTGGATTCTTTCAGCCCTTTCAGCAGTGCATCCTTGCCGGTGACTACAGGGTCGGCGGCTGCACTCGCGTCGCCTTCCTCCTGGGCGGGAGCTTGCTGGGCAGGCGGTGGCCCAAGTTCGGTTTCGCCGCGGAAAAAGGCGTAGCGGCCGCCGGCTGCTTGGGCGATGATCATGCTGCGACCTTGGATGCCGTCGGCCACGAACACACCGCGAAGGTCGGTCTCGCCACTGACGAAATCCTCGTTGCGCGTGCCGATCACTTTGATGTGGACGTCGGACATATATTTCTTCTCGGCCGCGTTGCGGATCGTTGTGCGCACGCGGCCCGATTCGGTCTGCTCCTGGATTTCCAGAGTCAACGGTGACACCAAAACCATGCCGCTGGTGTGAAGGTTCTCCCCACGACAGACCACCAGGTATGCGCCTTCGTCCTTCAGCGGCAGCTTCAACGCGCTTGTGCGATCGCGATAGTCCTTGCCGTCTCCCAATTCGACCGTCGCCTGATGGTAAGGCCGGATGCCAGCCAGGTTGATATTGGTGATATCGCTCAGGTTGCGGCGCAATAGGCTGTACTTCATCAGGTCGATGCGATACACGGTAACGTTTGCCGAAGGCACGTTGCGGAACTTCAGGTCTACTTCGACCACATCGCCGGGCTCGAATGTTGTCACCTCGGGCAGTTCGATGGCCTTTCGAGCGAAATAGTCAATCGCTTGGAGGGCGTCGGCAAAACGGTCCTTTACCCGTTCATACTCGCGTATCGCCGCCTCGGCCGCGCCCAGACTGTGGTGGATCTGCCCCAGGATGTAAATTGCCTGCCATTTGTTGGGGCTGTCCTCCAAACGCCCGCTCCTCTTGTTCTTGCGTTTCGCTTCGGCCACTATGTTGCACATGTCCAAAGCCTGTTTGTGAGCGCCGCTGGCGAAGTGGCAGTAACCAACGATGTACCAGTAGCTGTCCAAGAAATCGCTGTCCGTGTACCGGGCAGCATAACGTTCGCATTGGGTGATCGCTTTTTCGTACAGTTCCAAGTCCAACAGCGCGTTTGCCAACGAGAACGACGCTTCGTCGGCCGCCGGATCCTCGGGATTGGCAGTCAGGAATGCGTCCAGCCGCGACCATGCATCGCGGATCAGCTCGACGCGAGTGATCTTCTTTTCGCGCAGCTTGGCATCCGAAGCGGCTTCGGGTGCCTTGGCATAAACTCGCTGGGCCAAGGCGTACGTGGCGGTTGCGAGGAAAGGCTCCGGTGGATACTGCCGCAAGAGGCCGCTCATCACCTCGACGCTGCGCTGGTATTCGTCTTGGGATTCCAGGAATCCGGCCAAGCGGCTTTCGCGCATGAAGCTGGCTTCCGTCGCCGCACGGAAGACCAGGTAACTGCGTTCGAATTCGCTGATTTCGTGATAGGCGTCGCCCACTGCCAGCAGCTTGGCAAATGGAATCTCCAGATCGGGGAATTTTTCCACGATGATCTCGAAATATCGCACCACCTGGCTGGCCGGTCCCTGATCCAGGTGGATGTTCAGCAGCATGTGTACGGTCTCTTTGTAGAACTCCGGCTTCAGACTCCAATTGTTGAACAAGTCGTCCAAATGTCCTGCGGCCTGGGCGTAGTTCTGCTTTTCGAACTGCCGGTGGCCCAATTCGTACAATTCGCGTGGCGTCAAGCGGTATGGATTGGTGCTATGCTCGCCTACGGGCAGTACGGTCATCGTCTTCGGCTTGGCCACGGCCATTTGATCGGGACGGAAGGCATCCCGCACCAGAGTCGGCGTCGTGCGGTACTCGCCCGACGTGTAGCCGTGTACCTCGTAGGAAATCGTCGAAACATGTCGACGGCTGCCGATGTAGAACGTGATTGCGCCGGGTTCGACATCGAACCGTTCGAATCCGCCGCGCACCGAATTGTCGACCACAGCCGTGCCAGCCGGCAGCGGTTCGGTGACTACCAGATACGGTAGCCGCGATTCGGTCGCGTTCGATTGCACTTGGTTGCGTCGAACATGCAATTCGATCAATCCGCGACCCCCCACCGGCAAGTTGTTGAGCTCGTTGCGGAACTGCTCGTAGGAGTTCGGCACGGCCACGTCGAATCCACGAGGAATCACGTGGCCGTCCAATTCCTTCTGCGCCGGCCGATAGTAACGTGTGATTTCCCAGGCGGTCGTCGTGCTCTTCAGGGCATCGCCCGGCACAAAGCCACCGAGCACGCACTGATAAGTGAATCGTCCGCGTCCTTCCAACTCGAAACGAACTTGTTGCTTCTGTCCGTTTTCGGCCAGGAGTTCGGAGGGCACGTCGATCGTCTGCGTGCGTGAATCGGCGTCGATCTCCAACTGCTTGGCCAAGAGGTCATTGACATAAACGGTCAGTTTGTACTTCTCGTTGTTGAATTGTGTACGCGCAAACCAACGGCAAACCGCCAGCATTGCCGGCCCCGTCGCCTTATCCGGCGACCAGCGATGACCCGTCCGATTGGCCATCAACCAGTCGATGTGCTCCTTCAGACGAGCGTCGCCTGCAGTGGCCTTCTCCAGAGCGAGGGCGTAGATCGAGCGCACTTCGGTGGCCGAACTGTTCCAGCAGTTCACCGCGATGGATCCGGCCTTCCACTCCTGTTTGCCCGGCAGACTGAGCAATTCGGCAGCCGTCTGCTTTCGATCCATCTGTGCAAACGTCAGAGCCAAATAGGCGAGTGCGGCCGGCGAGAGCGATTGGCGGTTGCGGTAAAGCTGGTTGGCCAGCCGGAAGTCGCTGTGATCCGCCACTGTCAACGCGTGCAGCAACACGATTTTGGTTTCGTAATCCGTCACGGCGGATTCGGTCAGTTTCGTCTGCACGAAGTTCACGGCCTTGTCGTACGCCTCGTCCGTGATCCGATATCCTGCGGACTTCGCCAGACTGATCGCCCAGAGCGTGCGGGCGGAATGGTAACGGTTGCTGGTCTTCTTGCCCGTATTGGCCCAACCCCAGCCGCCATCGTCGTTCTGCAGCGAGATCAGCAGGCTGATCGACGAACGAACACGTGCATCCAGCGATTCGGCGTGTGGGCCGGCGGCATCGCGTGTTGCGCCCAGCAGTTCCTGCAATGCGAGCGACGCCATCAAATCGGCCACGGCCGAATCCGTGTCGGACGCGATTTGCCCGATCTCGAACTGACACCAAGTGGGCGGGGCCAATACGGCGTCTAGCAAGCTGCGTTCGACAGTTGGCCCGACGATCACCTGCAGGCGTGGCGAATCTAGAGTCATTCCTTCAGGCTGCTCGACAATCGCCAACACATCGCCCGCAACCGAACCGCCCGCGATCGAGAAGACCGGCATGCCATACGGTCGTACAGGAACCAAGCGGCGAACAACGTCACGCTGATCGCCGGAATTGACTACTAGCTCGAATTCAGCGGTTGTGCCCGGTGCTCCGATTCGAGTGGCCTCGTCGGGCAGCTTCAACGTCTGCTCGAAAACAATCTCCTGGATGCCCTTCTGTTTGACCTCCAGTTTCTTCTGTTCTGTCGTTGCCTTATCGCCCAACTTGATTGTCAAGGTGACTTCGATATTGCCTTCGTCCACGGCATTGTTGTGGACCAATGCGACGATTTGCGCC
Source organism: uncultured Pirellulaceae bacterium (assembly GCA_964617665.1). Taxonomy (GTDB): domain Bacteria; phylum Planctomycetota; class Planctomycetia; order Pirellulales; family Pirellulaceae; genus JADHUC01. The sequence goes on along the minus strand of CAZUAH010000195.1, from coordinate 7,918 downwards.
TTGTCGCCGTTTGTATAGGCAGATGCCGTTTTCAGCTGGCCAAACAGGTCCTTCCGGACAGTAAGATCGTGACTTGATTCACCAGCCAACGTGTCCTTCGTCACTCCCTTCGCCAGAAGCGACCAGCCGGTCGATCGGTCCGGCAGTTCGAAGGTCACCGTCGCTTTGCCGTCTTCGCCCGTGACCACCGACGGATTCCAGTAACCTGTTTCGTGAGGCGGCAGGTTCGGCATTAGTGCAGTGCCTCGTTCCGCCAAGTCATTCAGCAACGCCGCCACCTGATCCTGATCGCGTCCATTGCCGGTGACCATGAACCAAGAGCCGTCATTTGCGATTGCCGGAACATTTCCGTTTGCAATGCTGAACACTGCCCCGGTAGCGTTCTTCTTCTGCAGTTCGCTAATTGCGCCCGGCAGTCCCAAGTTGTAGCCAGGCATAATCTGGCCCCGCCCGGCATTGCCGCGCCTGCTCAGTCTACGCGCACTCAGTTCGGTCCACTTCTGCGATTCAGCGAAAATGAGAGGATCGCGGTCGTCGAAAGGAATCTTGGATTCATCTACGGATTCCATGGCATAGTAGAAACCATGCTCGGCGTTGGCTCTGATATTCTCCTGCCTGTCCACTCGCTGGCCAATCTCCGCGCGGTGCATCATGAGACGCGCCACCTCGGAATCGGGCTCTAACTCCTGTGCCTGCTTGGCAATCAAGTCTGCCTCGGCAAACCGCTCTTCGTCCATTAACTCGTTGAATTGTTCGACGTAGTGGCCCAACCGCCGCTCCCCACCAAACGCGCCGCCGTAACCGGCACCGCCTTGGCCGCCCATGCCTCCGGCCATCCAGCCTCCGATCTGTGGCACGCCGCTTCCGAATTGTGCGACGCCGTTGGCACCAAAGTCGACATCGACTTGTGGGGCGCCGAATGGATCGGCGTCTGCGGAGCCACCGTCGATGACAGGAACAACGCTCGTGACAAACGGCGGATCCTCTTCGTCACCAGTGGCCACTCTTTCTTCCGCTCCGGCCATGTTCCTTTCCGCCAGTTCCTCCATGACGCGTCGTTCTTCTTCTTCGATCGCCAATCGTTCGTCTTCGGCCAGAAGTCGCGGGTTGATCCGCCGCGTGGTTGGTCGGTAAGCGAATGTGATGGTAGAGGTGGTGCGGACGGCGGATTGTCGACGCGCGCCGCGGAAGAAATCGTCAATCGCCGCGACCACCGAAGGGTACCGCCCAAGCAGGGCTTGCTCGACCATGGCCAGACTCAACTCGGCGGCGACCGGCTTGCCTTGCGGGTCGGTGGCGGACACGGTCACTTCCACCTCGTCGCCTGGCTGTAACGGCTGCTTCGCGGCTTTCTCGTCGGCGCCCTTGCGTTTGATCGCGACCGCGACGTTCAAATCGCGTTCGACCGTGAATGGGCTGGATGCCGCGTGGAAGCGCCGAGGCGGTGTTTCGTTTTCGCCCTTCTCGTCCGCGGCCGGGCGAGTGTCGGTCATCACGGCGACTGCTAAATCGAAATTCGGGGCCAGCTTGGCGGTCATTGGAATGGCCAGCTTGTTGGTACCCTTCTTCAACTCTACGAGCCGATAGTCCAAGATCTTGGCGCCTTGGAACGTGACCAGCGCGAGAGCCGGTTCGTCGCGCCAATGCACTTGCACATTCGCCGTATCGCCTGCCTTGAAGGTGTGTTGGTCGGCAAGAATGCGAAGGCGGACTTTGTCTTTGTCGTCAGATACCTGCACCTGGGCTTCCGTTTCGATCGGATTGTCAAAGCGATCGACTCCGGCCACTCGCAACATATACTGGCCGCCTTCCGCGACCTGCAGGGTCTGTCGCACGACGCCGTCTTCGTCGGTCTTCACTTCGTGCTTCTCGACCAACACCTCGCCATATTCACCGTCCACCTCTGTTTGGCGCAACACACTTAGAGTGAGCGGTCGCTGGACGGGTTCGCCTTCGGCATCCGAGGCTGTTATCTTCAGCTCGAACGTCTCGCCTGCCAGGTAGACATGGCGTACCGTTGCGGCCGAGAGCGAGAACCCCTGTGTCGACAGGTAAAAGGTCTTCGTTGCGAGCAGATTCCTTTCAGCCAGTTCGGCAGAGAACGTGGCTTGCTGCGATTCGCGTAGGAACCGCGTTTCCAGGCGGAAGTGGACTTCGCCGGCCTGATCGGTTCGGGCGGTGCGTATGCGGCCATCGACAAACGCGTATCGAATCTCGCGGTCGACCAGCGGGGCGCCGTAGTAGTACGATGCCCGAATCACGCCTTCGATCTCTTCACCGCGATAGTAGACCGCGCGTGGCGTTTCGATTTCCAGGCGAACGGGTTCCAATTTGTAGTCGTGGACCGAAAACGTCCCTTGATAGTTCTCGCGGTCTTCGTCGTGGACCAGCACGCGGTATTCGCCCTGGCTGGCGGCGCTGGTCAGCAAGAAATGCGTGTGGAACGAACCGAAGTCGTTCAACTGGATGCTGCCATCGCGTACCAGACGATTTCGGCTGTCGTACACGTCCACTTGATACTTCTTGCCCACCGCCACTGTGTACGTGTCGTCCGCGACTTTGCGGATGACGCCACGCACATGGACCATCTGTCCCGGACGGTAGGCTGGACGATCGGTATAGATGTAGCCCTTGTCGCTCAGACCTGTGGTAACACCCAAGCCACTCAGCCGTACCAGGTTCGATCCCGTGTGAGTTCCGCTGATGGCAAACACACGCACGTTTTCGGCCGATTTCAGTTCCTCGAACGATTTGTGAAACACGCCGTCGTCGCCCGTTTCGCCTTCGGCAAATACTTGCTTGCCGTCCGAGATCAGCACGCGTGCCTTGGGCCAGGGCTTGCCCGTTCGCATATTCTCCGCAAATACAAACGCCCCGTCGCGCGAACTCTTGAAGATCACGTCCAAATCGCTTTGCACGACCATCGTCGTGGCTTCCAGCGTCTTGCTGTTGACCGTGACGGCCATCACGCCGCCTTTGCCAGCGTCATCCGCCACAGGCAGCGGCACGTCGATCTGGCTCTCGTGGCGTTGGTATTGCTTGTAGTCGGGGATTTTGAACTCGAATGTCTTGTCCGGGTCGATCAGAGCGATGTCCAACGCTTCCACGCCACGGGCCCAGTGCATCTTGCGGAAGTAGGTCTCCATGTCGACGACGTAGACATTTACGGTGACGCTTTCGATGTTGCGAGTCGCCATCTTCACTTGAGGCGTTTCATCACTACGGAAGATGCGCTCGGTCGCAATACTCATTGTCTTTGCCGTGAGGCGACTGATTCGTCTTTTGGCTTGCTTGACATATTTCCCCCAAGTCAGCTTGCGGTATTCGTCGAGCGCCTCGTCCAGCTTGCCGAGCTTCTCCTCCAGCGTATAGGCGATCATGTATTGGGCTTGAGAAGCCTCCTGGGTCTTGGGGTACTTGGAAACCAGACGCCGCCAATCAGCAATGGCGGCGTCCCATTTCTCTTGGGCGAAGTTCATCTGGCCCAGATAGTATTGGATCTTCCGATTGCGACCATCCAGAGGATGTTTGGTGAGGAACTCGGACCAAAGCTGCCGTGCGGCGTCATAGTCCTTCTTGCTGTAGCGATCCGCAGCTTTGGCGTATTCGGTGTTAACGATTTCCTGCTGGACTTGGCTCCAGGCCTGATCGGTGGGATGGGCACCGAGGAACTCTTTCCAGGCGGCCAACGCTTCGTCGAATTTGCCTTGCATCTTGTATGCGTGGCCCAGCAGGTTTCGCGCGGCCGGAACCTGTTCGGTATCCGCATAACGTTTGTCGGCCAAGAACTGAGTGAGCGACTGGGCTCCGTCCTCGTAGCGGCCGACGTGGTGATAACTCTGGCCGATGTGCAGGTGGGCTTTGGGCGCCAGTTCGTGTTCTGGGTATTGCTGGAGGAAGCTGCGAAGCGCGGCCACGCCCAGCGATAGCTGTTCGTCATCTTCCGGTGAGGGGATGTTGTACGTCTCGGAAATCTTGAACGCCGCTTGAGGTAGCAGGTCGGATTCGGCACCTTTGTGCAGGTCCAGCAAGTCCCGCCACGCACTGCGAGCTTCGACCGGTTCGTCGCTTTCCATCAACGTCTCGCCCAAACGAAATCGGGCTTCGACGACCAACGCGTGATCTTCGTGCTCGTCAATGAACTTGCGGTACTGCTCGGCAGCTTCGTCATGGTTGCCCAGTTTCTGCTGACACTGAGCGATCCTCAATTCGATGACAACGCGGCTTTCCAGCTTGGGGCCCACCTTCAGAGCGCGCTGGTAGAAGTCCAGTGCCTTTTTGTAGTCCGGTTTCTCTTCCTCCTTGGGCGGCTTGAAGTACACATTCGCGTATTCCAGGTAGATGTCGGCGATCTCCTGCTTGCGGTCCTCCGAGAACAGATACTGTGCCTCGGCCCGGTACGTTAGCTCGGCATTCCGGTAGTCGCCTTTGCGCGCGTAGGAAAGGCCCTTGGCAAATCTCGCTCGGCGGGCCCATTCGCTGTCTGGGAAATCCTTGCTGACAACGTCGTAAGCGGCAATTGCCTCGTCGTACTTCTCTTGGAAGTGTAACGCTCGGCCTTTCAGATAGGCCAAATAGTCGAGGTCAGCTTCTTTGTCTTTTGCGGCCTTGTCGATAGCTGCCACTGCCTCGGCATACTTCCGATCCTGCATCAATTGGCCGATCTGGTCTGGCACTTTTGGCGTTGCGGCGTACAGTGCCGTGCCCAGGAATCCCACCAGGAGTGTCCCGATAATCGCCTTGCGTAGACCGAACATAGCTATCCCCTCGTAATGACCGCTTGTTATTGCCCGCCCTGCCCAGATATTATCCCTTATACCTTGTCGCGGGTGGTCAAGGAAGAATTCCGAGTGGTCTTTGGCGAAATGGAGAGATTTGGTAGCTTCGTAGCGTCGCGACCACGCACGTAACACATCCCATATACGAAGAGATCTGACACCTGATGGCCAAGAAGAAGGTAAGCAAGCGAACGACCGCCACCAAGAAGCCGAAACCGAGCGCAGCCGACCGGAAGACGCTAAAATCATTGGTTGGCCTGGCGAACAACATCGTCAAGACGGCCGATCGCGGACGCGCTCCGCACCTGGACATTCCGTCTCGATCCCTATCGAACGTCCGGTACAACAAGACGAAACGATTTATCGAGATGGGCAGCGGTAAGAACCGCCGCGAGCTGTTCAACTTGTCCCAGGCCAAGAGCTACATGCAGACCGTGCTTGTCAGCAGTGGGTGCAAGCAACTTATCGAGCAGGGAAAGACGACCAGCATTCGTGGTTTGTATTACCTCTTGAAGCACACCATCGAGGGGGCCAAAGAGGAGACGTTCGACGATCAGTCCGACTGCGACCCGGTGATCGAAGATGTCGAGGTGACGTTAAGCGCGTTGCGCGAAGAGCTGCACCTGTACGCCAAGAATGCCGGCGCGATGGTCGGACCGATTGTACTGAACGACAGCGGTGACCAGATCGATTGTGCCCACATGGGATCCGGTGGGTACAGCATTCCGTCGATTTGCGAACCGGAAATCGTGCAGTTCAAAGAATGCGACGCCGAGTTCATTTTGCATGTCGAAAAAGATACGGTCTGGCGGCGATTCAACGAGGACAAGTTCTGGCGCACGCACAAATGCATCCTGACCCATGGTGGCGGGCAGCCTCCGCGCGGCGTACGGCGGCTGTTGCACCGCATGCACGACGAATTGAAGTTGCCGGTCTACTGTCTGCTGGATAATGACCCGTGGGGGTATTACATCTACAGCGTCATCAAGCAGGGTTCGATCAACTTGGCGTTCGAATCGAAACGCATGGCCATACCCGACGCCAAGTACATCGGCCTGCGCAGCAAGGATTTCGATCGCTGCGAACTCTCGCCCAGCGTGACAATCGCACTCAAAGACACGGACATCAAGCGGGTCAAACAGATCGCCAAGTATCCTTGGTTTGAAAAGAAGAAGCCGTGGCAAAAAGAGATCCAAGCGATGCTGAAAAACGGCTTCAAACTTGAAGTGGAAGCATTGATCAGCAAAGACATCAGCTACGTTACCGAGACCTACGTGCCGGAACGTCTCGAGGATCAAGACTTCTTGGACTAGCTAATCTCGAAAACCGCGGTCCTTGATGCCTTTGCGGATTTCGATCCATTGGCCCATGCTGTCAATTACCCGGATCGACGGGATGCCTGTTTTGGTGGCGCTGGCGCGGAGCGTCTCGCTAGGGACTTTACGCCATTCGGGCATGTACAGGTATCGGCCGCCGACCAGGGCGGCTCCGCCGGTGCGCAAGACGCGGTAGATTTCCTTCATGCCTTTCTCGCGTTCGCCCCAGAGCAGGATGGGCCCCGTACCGGCTACGGCGTCGAATGAGTTGTCCTCGAACGGCAAATTGTGGACACTGCCCACGGCGCAGGTGATGCGATCTTCCTGTTTTGCCTCGCGGATGCGTTTGCGAGCCTTGGCCGCCTCTTCTTCCTTAGCGTACAGGGCCGTAATCTTCACGTCAGTCATCTCCCTGAATCCTTTCAGCAGGGCGTGTTCCTTTGCGCCATCGCCTTGACCGAGCAGAAGGCAATCGCCTTCGGTAACGGCATAGTCGGCGATGAATCGGCCAGCCAGCAGATGCGGACCTTTGTGGACCTGCCGAGCCGCCTCGGGGACCTTCGGGCCGATGATCTTGACCCACTGGCCGCGATCGGTGATGACTTGCGTGCCGGCCACGCCCGATTCCTTCACGATCTGCTTTAGCTTTTCGTTCGTTATCTTGTACGAGTGCGGCGTGTAGACGTATCGACCGCCCAGAAACGCGAAGCCAGTAGGCTTTAGCACGCGGTCGACCTCGCGAAGGCATTTGGCGATGTCCGGGATGAAGGTCAACGTACCGCGACTGACGATCATGTCGGCGTAGTCGTCCGGAAACGGCAACTCCTGCGCATCGCCTTCCACGAATCGGACACGGTCCTGGATACCGGCGTTGCGCATCTTCTCCTCGAAGAATGGCTTCATATCGCCGTCAATATCGAGACCAGTGATCGTGAGCTTGGATCGCTTGGCAAGTTCAACATCCAGGTTGCCCGGACCGCAACCGATGTCGATGCAGATTCCTTCCGTGCGACCACCGCATTCACGTAGAATCCTCATGGCGGTCATTGGGTAGGTGTGGGATACGCGGTTGTCGGCAACCCACTTGAACGCCTCAGCGTGCGACTTGCCGGAGACGATCGTGAAACCAGCCGACGATTCGGACCACAGCCGATGGCCCGTCGGTCCGCCAACGAAGCGTACCACCTCCTCCGCATCAGCATGGTCGCCGACAATGGCCCCCCAGACCGGATCGCCTCCCGGATGCTTCCAGGCAACCTTCTTCGCTTCAGATAGCGAACTCACCGGCGTCTTCTCTCCCTTCTTGGCCATACAGAACACAGCATCGCAGTCGGCTTGTTTCGTTTCGACCAGCCGATTCACTTCCGCAGCCGGAAGAAGGCGTATGTCGATTGTGGTGCCAGTGCGGCGAGTGTACTCCGCGGCGATCGTGCGAAGGGGGTCGACAAGACGTTTGTCCGCCAAGACCTTGCGGGCTACCTTGGCGGCTTGGCTCGGTCCGGCAGACGGTTGGCTTTCCGCCGCCAGAAGCTCCCGTGACCTACCGCTCGAAAATGACAAAGCGGCAACGAGCAAGGCTACAAAATGGGCTGAACGCCACGGACAACACAAAAAGCGTCGGTGTAGACTTCTGAACATTGACATGGCCCTCCTTCCCGGCAATTCTATGGTGCGTGGCCGGCAATGTATACAAATTTCCGTTGGGAATTGCCTAAGTTCGGCCGCGACCAGATGTGGCATGGGCCCCCGGCCCGTGGCCCGGCAACACGGGCCGGGGGCCCGTGCTACAAGACTCCCGCAGGGCATGCAGATTCTACCGTTCTG
>CAZUAH010000194.1:15279-23316 GCA_964617665.1 uncultured Pirellulaceae bacterium | reverse complement strand
CCACGTTTGACGACTACGACGCTTCGCTGCTGAAGCTGTTCCCCGAACTTCGTGGACTGAGAATCGACAATTGCCCGATGATGACAACAGATGGCGTGAAACATCTTATGGACCTGCACAACCTCAGAAGACTCATGCTGGGAAACCTTGCGGTTACCGATGCGTCGTGCGCGTACATTGGTGAGATGTCTCAGCTTCATGAACTGGCGCTGGGAGGCGATCAGTTGACCGACGCTGGCCTGGCACACCTGAGAGACCTCACCAACTTGCGCTTGCTTCAGTTTGGGGGCAACCGTTTGCCGATTACGGACTATGGAGTCAGGAAATTACCCAAGATGCCTCATTTGGAGAGCCTCAAGTTCTGGCATTGCAACGTCACGGGAGCGTCGCTCGCACACTTCAAAGAATCGAGCAATCTCACTTCAGTGCGCATACACTACGTAGAAACCTCAATGACGAACGATGACCTGAAATCACTTGAGAATTGGCCAGACCTTGAGAGTTTGACGCTCGATGTTTGGCCAAAAGCCGCGATGACGTATAGCGACGATGGGCTGGTACATGTCGGCAAATTATCAAGGCTGACGGATCTGTGTCTTCGCAGCAGTCGGGTCACGGATGCTGGACTGGTCCACTTGGCAGGGCTAACGAATCTCAAGCAGCTATCGCTTAACGATATGAAAGTAACTGGTGAAGGACTCCACCACATCACAAATGGCAACCAGTTGGAAAGTATCGGACTGTCGTCCACAATGATAAACGACGAGGGGCTGAAACATCTGGCAAACCAACGCGTTCTCAAGACTTTGTCGCTCGACCACACCAAGATTTCGAGCGCCGGATTGGCACATCTCGCAAACCTCAGATACCTGAATGAGCTTTCCTTGGTTGGCTCGGCCATCGACGATTCGGGGCTGATTCACCTGGAAAAGAACGCCTTGCTGCGACAACTCAATCTGCAAGAGACCAAAGTGACCGCGCAAGGAGTAGCTGGGCTGAAGCAAGTACTCCGCAACTGCCAAACCACAGTCGATTCCAAAATCCAAGAGGCCCTGGCGAAACTGGAGACGGATACCGGAACAGACGCGCCCCCGAGTGATGCGGCCAAATCGAAGGACATGGCGCCTGCTCAGTTTCCACCCGGCGACGTGGCAGCCCGGCGCAAGGCGGCAGAAGCCTTTATCGATGCGGGGTGCGGCCTGAGTTGGTCCACGGAGCCCCAACCAGAGGAGTACATTCCGAGCACCTTTGACGATAAGGGCCGACAACTGCCTGACGAGCCGTTCTTTCTCTACGGCGTCATGGCCTACGGCGACAAACTCGACAACGCTCTCGTTTCGTCCCTCACGCTATTCCCGGAACTCCGCGAACTACGTCTCGACCACTGCCCGTGTACCGAGGAGGCAGTGAGTCACCTCACGCAGCTACAGGATTTGCGAACTCTCTGGTTGGGAGGCGATTGCGTTTCCGATGCCTCCTGCGTACACGTCAGCAAGCTACCTCGACTCGAAAGCTTGACACTGCTTCCAGATACTGACAAGCTGACCGACGCTGGACTCGCACACCTCCGGAATATTGGCAACCTGCGATCACTTCACATCCGAGGGAACAATGTGCGAATCACGGATTTCGGAATCGAAGAACTGCCTGCGATGCCCCACCTGGAATCGATATTCTTGTATGGCTGCCCCGTCACCGGAGCGTCCTTGGCCCACTTGAATGATTCGCCCCACCTCAAGTCAATCACTCTCTGCCTTCCCGCGTCGGTGACCGATGGCGACCTGAAGCAACTGGACAATTGGCCGGAACTTGAGGAGCTGAGTATTGGGCTCCGCCCCGGCAAGCCTAAGACGTATGGCGATGACGGGCTCGCACATGTTGGCAAGCTACTGAAACTGAAGACACTGTCGCTTGGTAGCGAGAACATCACGGATGCAGGACTCGCACATCTGGCCGGGCTCACCAACCTGAAGGAATTCAGCCTCGCGTGGGCGAGAATCTCGGGAAATGGACTTGACCATATTATGGTTGGTAACCAACTGGAAAAGGTCGGCTTGTCGGACACAGAATTGAAGGACGAAGGCCTTAGACACTTGGAGAGTCAACGCCTACTCAAGAGTCTGGCACTTGATCGTACGAAGATCACGGGCAACGGCCTGGCGCATCTGGCAAAGCTGAGATATCTGGAAACGCTCTCCCTCGCAGGTACTGCCATCGACGATTCTGGGCTGATTCACCTGGAAAAGAACCTCCTGCTAACGAAACTCAATCTGCAAGAGACCAATGTGACCGCGGAAGGCGTAGCCGGGCTGAAGCAAGTACTCCGCAACTGCGAGATCACGGTTGATGCTGAAATCCAAGAGGCGTTGAAGAAGCTGTCAGATCGCGGCGAAGCCAAACCATGAATTCGCGTTCGGCGTTGGACATGGCGGGGCCTTTGTCTTTACCCACACTTTCACGTCGTGTGATGCGGGACTCACATTGACTTCGCCCCGGAGGGACTTCTGATAATAGCCCAGCGATTCATCGCTGGGTACGGAAGGGCTACGACCTTCGCGTTTAGTCCCGTAGGGACGGCTGATCTTCCAGCGTCACAATTCGGCCGTCCCTACGGGACTACAGATGGGAATCATGGGGATTCCTTGTCCCAGCACTGAAGTGCTGGGCTATTTTCGAGTGCCCCAAAGGGGTAGAGAGATGCGGGCAGACCTGAATCGTGACACACTCGCCGACGCCTTCGGCTTGCCGTCAAACGAAACGTGCGGACTCCTCGCCGCGCGGCCGATTGTCAGTCTCTCAGGAGCGGTTCCTCGATATCGAGGGGTACCAGCGCTTCCTGGCGAAGTACGGATTCCGGCTTTCTTTCGGCAGGCGCGCCCAATATAGGGAGACTGTCCAGATCGGGCTCGCTGGTGGGTTCGCTGGAGGGCTCGGGCAATGGATCTTTGTTCAGTATTCCTGACGGCAACCCGTCCACCTCGATGACGGCGCGCGAAATACGCTCGTCCTGAAGAAGCGTACCTGTGGCACGTTTTAGGTTCATCAAGGCCAGACTGTACGTGGTCGATGCCATCAGATATCCGTACTCGGCCGCGGCCAATTGTTCTTGCGCTACCAGCAGATCTTCCAGGTACAGCCCGCCGGAACGTTCCTCGCCCGGCAAGTGCTGCCAGCGTTCTTCGATGTAATCCAACCGTTGCCCGGCCGCCTGCATCGAACGCTTTTTGGCGAGCATCTCACGATACGCCGTGTCCACTTCCCGCACGGCCATTTTGACCTCCAGCATCAGCGTCTCGACGGTTGCGCGAAACTGATTTTGCAGTTGCCGCAACTCCAACTGCCGGCGTACGTGCTTGGCATGCGCGGCCCGGTTGTGGATGGGCACCTCGTACAACAGCCCCACGGAATAGGCCGGTTGGCCCTCGCTGAACTGGTCGCCGAGCGAACCGCCGATCTCGGTCTCGCCGCGCAAGCCGCTGACGTAGGTCTCCAGCACGAGATCCAATTGCGGAAGAATTTCCTTCTCGGACATATCCAAACGCACTGACGCGGCCTTAATCTCCTGTAAGGCCTGATCGATTTCCGGACGCTCGCGATATGCTGTCGAGACGGCTTGTTGCATGTCCAGCGGAAGCGGACCACAAGTAGGTACATCAAGCGGGATTAGCTCGATCTCGGGTACGCGTTTGAATTCTGGATCGTTGACCAGGGCCGCGATACGGTCCTCGGCATTCCGTACCGCCATCTCCGAACGTAGCAAGTCGGCTTCTCGCTGTGTGACGGCGGCGTGGGCTCGGGCGATCTGGCTGGCGGCGGCGTCCACTTCGGCTCGCGCCTCCAACTCGCTCAAGACCGCCTTTGCGCGGTCGTACAGACGTCCTTTCTGTAGCAATGCGCCACGTTCCAGATAGAGCGTCCAATATGCTCGGGTGATTTCCAGCAAATGCGTCTGGAGTTCACTGACAAATTCGTCGTAAGCGACCTCGGTATCGATCTCGGCCAGCATGATGAGGCTGCTGTTGTAGACTTCGCCAGCACCACGCAACAAGGGCTGTGTGTAGCTCATCGACAATCGCGTTGTCCCCTGGTCCTGCGGGACGAAGAAGACGGAATTGCTGTTTTCGAAGCCAAGTCGTTGTGACATCTCGAATTGGCCACCCAAGCGATTCTTTCGTCGCACGCCGGCATCGAACTTCCATAAGTGATCCTGAAATCGATTGCGGCCGGGTCCCACGGTCAACACGTTTCCGACCGGCTCGCTAATATCATCCCAGCGCGTCTCCATGAATGCTCGCCAATCGAATGCTGCATCTGCTTCCATGATGGTTGTCTTGCGAATCAGCGGGAGGTCGCTGATGACTTGGACCTGAGCCGAATGTTCGAGCGCGCGGACAATCAACGATTCGAGGGTCGTCGGCAACGATTCGCAATCCGGACGCATCTGCTCGTGTAATGGATCCTCCCACCACGTGCCTGTGGAATCGCTCGGGGTCGACGACGCGTGGCGAACGAATTCCGTACGTGGCACGGTTGGGCTTGCTGGCTGGAATGAGCTTTGCCGTTGGACCTTGGGGTCCGCGGGTTCTGGTGGACAAAGCTCCGGTTGATCAATAGACGTGGTATCTTCCGGAGTTGAGCCATCGGGCAGGACTGAGCGTCCCGGCAAGTCTTCAGTTCCTGCAGGCTCAGCAGGTCGACGCTCTGACTCAGTTGACTGCGTGCGATTAGATTGCGGGTTGGGCGGCTCCTTATTCTCCCGATCCCCAATGGAACTTGGTTCGAAAGTGGCCTCCAAGTCGAGATCTGGAAGCGCGATCTGTTCATTGGTTTGGCCGGACGGAATTGCCGAATTCGCGGGCATCCTCTCTTCGTCAATTTGTTGCGAAGCCCACTGCGCAGGGTCGAACTGGCCGTCGATGTGTTGTGGTAGTCGTATCCCTTCAGAGTGAATTGGATTCCACCTCGGAATCACATACATATCACGATGCTGCGGTTCGGAAGGAGGCTCACGCCTTTCGCTGCTGAGGGATCTTGGTCTTGTGGCAGGCCAGGACCGGTTCGCCGGACCTTCTAGTCTGTCGACGCCTGGGCGAGGCTCAATTGGCCACCCCATCGGCATCGTGCTATTGCCGGTTTGCTGAGGTGCGGTCTGCGCAGGGTCGAACCGGGCATCAGGAACATCGCATGGGATATCTCCCCACAACGCGATGGCGCGTTGGCGTGCAGACGACGGCACAGGGGCTTCGAGTGGGATCTCTCCCCACAATGCGATGGCCCGCTGTCGTGCAGGTGACGGTGCGGGAGGCTGAGCCAACGCCACGACCGACGAAAGGGCCGCAATCCCAAGCATGAAAACGCTGAAGATCGTTCGGCAGATGGACCGAGATGAGAGGACGCTGTCGAAACGCGACGAATACATATGCGCGGCCTTCGGAGTCTTTTCCGTATCCGCCAGAATCGAGCACCACCGCTATTATTGGGGGCGCAAGGCTCGCATCCGTCGCGAATCACCGGCAGACAGCTTCGTTCAAAGCCGCATCCGTGCAGACATACGCACACTTCTCCATATCGACCGCGCTGGCACCCGTCACCAATCAAACAACCGTCGGTGACACTGGCTTGCATTCGTGTCACGTCAAACTTGCTACAAGGCGACTAACGAGCCCGCACCTTTGGACGGGCCCCAAGCCAATTACGCGGGAATTGCGGGACGAAGGGGATTGGTGCTTTGGAGTGGGTTGGTCGAGGCGGACGTGTGAAGGAGAAGTGAAGCGAGCCGCAAATCGTGGTCGAAGCGCAAAAGCAAGCCCCAAGGTCTTCCTTGGGGCTTGCTGGAGAACTGAGGGCTTCGTGGCCTGTGCAAGTACTAGAGGAGCACCTCGAACCAGAATGTGATCGTGCACTGCGGCCGTTGCTGCCCGTTCATGTTGATCCACTCGTTCTTCTTGGTGTGCGAAATGATGCGACAATTCGGGTTCTGGTTCAACCACTCATTCACGCGGTCTTCGGCTCTATCTTCCGCATCGGGGAAGGTGAACGGATAAACGTGATCGACGCCGCGGATGTCGTGCTGATACGCCGTGCTAGTAGCGATTGCCCCCGGCTGGCCTTCCTCGGCGGTCGCCACGGACGAGGCCGAGAGCACGATTGCGAGTGCGGTAACTGCCATCAGCGATTTGAGTAGGGTGCTTTTCATCGTTCTTCGTTCCTTTTCGTCCAGTTGAGTGGGTGTGGTGGGGGCGAAACTGGTTCGGTACAGGCTGGCCATCGTTCTGCTCCTTCAAGGACTGGTTTGTGCTGGCTGATGCGAGTGTTTTGCCTTGTTGCCATCGTTTCTTGCTTCCGTGTGTCCGTTCAGTGGTAGATACCGCTTTTGAAAGGCGATTTTGCGCGGGCTGCAGATTTTTCTCAGAAGATTTCAGAAAACCCAGAGTTGATCCGTGCTCCCTGCAATCCCTCGAAAAACGAGGGATTTGCCGTTGATTCCTTGTCTCCTCTGTTTGCCATGCAGCGACGCGGCCGGTAACATTTTGGCAAGACTTTGTCATAGCTCGTCACGGAGGTGAGGTTCATGTCGAGTGATCGGCGCACTCAGTACCGCCGCTTTCCAACCACCCGTTGGTCGCTGGTCGATCTTGCTGCAGTCGGCCGAGACACGACGGGACGCAACGCATTGGACGAACTGCTGACGCGGTATTGGCCGGCGTTGAAGACCCATCTGGTCGTCAAGAAGCGGATCGACTCGAACGAGGCGGAGGATCTGGTACAGGGATTTATCGAGAATAAGATCCTGGAACGCGATTTGATTTCGACGGCCGAATCGGGACGAGGGCGGTTCCGCAGTCTTCTGGCCACGGCGCTGGACAACTACGTCGCCAACCAGATGCGTCAACGAAGCGCAGCAAAACGTGAGCCGGACCGGGCTACTAGTCTCGATCAAGTGGCCTACGAACACAGCGCGGCAACACGCGATGCGCCGCAGGATGCCTTCGACGTTGCCTGGGCTCGCGAGGTGTTGGCAGAAATCCTCAAGCAAATGCGGGCCGAGTGCGATCGATCCGGTCGCGACGACGCGTGGTCAGTGTTCCAGGTGCGCGTGTTGGCACCGATCTTGAAGGGCGCCGAACCACCCTCCTATGAAGATATCGTCGAGCGTTTCGGATTTTCCTCGCCGACCCAGGCGTCCAACGCCTTGGTTACGGGCAAACGCATGTTCAGCCGAATCATGCGCAGCGTCATCAGCGAATACGCGGACGATGAAGACGACATTGAAGCCGAAATCCGAGATCTGCAAGACATCCTCTCACGAAGCGGGCCCCGATCATGACCGAACCGAATGTGCACGGTACCGATCCCCAGCGGCTTTCCAGGCTATGGGGGTGCGAATCGGACGATTTGGTCCAGTGGCAGCCTGATGAGTTGGGGGCGATGTTCAAGCATTTGTTGACGTCGCCGATTGTCGACGAGGTCGAAAGGGTCGAACCTCGATTGGCGAAGAAGCTCCGCGATCGCGAATCCGCGCCAGACGAGACCACCAAAACGTTCGGCGGTCTCTTGAGCCATGAACAACCGCCGCTTGACCTGCTTGACTTGGTCAAGGAATTCTGCAAGCACGCGGAAGACGGCGAATCGCTTCCAGCGGATGTCGCATTTGTTCTCTATGCCGCCGTTATCTCCGTCGCCTTGGACCGTTGTCACGAACGGATTACGTCGTCCGACGACGATTCGTTGCGGTCGACGATCAAGTGGGCTGGCTCTCGCGACTGGATCGACGCGGACACCAAATCGCTCTTTGAGAAAGCCCTCACGAGTCTTTCCTAATGCACGAGGCAGCGGAGAAGTGGTGTCTCGGGCTGCGTTGACTGGAACAGACGTTGGCGATGATTCTGCAGCCACGGAGAACGCGACTACGAGACAGTCTTCGAAAGCAGGAATCGCGCCATATTTGGTAGTGGTGGGGTGGCCGCGCCCCCGGTTTGGGGGGAAACAGGTGGTTGAATGGGGGTGAGTTCCTCCATCAACTATCCAGCAGTTCCC
>CAZUAH010000194.1:0-15269 GCA_964617665.1 uncultured Pirellulaceae bacterium | reverse complement strand
GGTAGTGGTGGCTTCCAGCCGCCACGTTTTCGGAGAAATCCAGGTCTCTCAATGGCGGCTGGAAGCCACCACTACGTATTTGAAGACTGGCTCTAGTGGAAGGGATCGTCTTCAATGACTTTCAGTGGCATGGGATCGTCGTCGCTACTCTTGCCTGTTGGCTGGTCGACGATGACCGGCCCGGCGCCCGTTCCGAAAGGATCCGATGAACCGCCATCGGTCTCCGGGACAAAGAAATCGCTACCCGTGTCGCCAAGTGCTCGCTGGCGTTCCGCCTCGCGCTGCCTGGTTTCCTGCTCGCGCAGCTCGATGTACGAACCGGTCATCAGACGGTCTTCTTTGCCCTCGCCCGCTTCAATAATGATGGCGGAGCCGTCAAGCAGGTTCTCCTTCTTGACGTTGACTCGATAGCAGCTCATCTGGCAGAGGCCGCAGCCGACGCATTTGTCGGCCAGCACAACCGGGGCGATGTGGCCGCTGCCTTCGACGGGCGTGCCCTCTTCGTCCACTTCGGTATGAACCCGTGTGAACTCGATTGCGTCATAGCCAGCCTGTTTACACTCGTCCACGCACTCTTCGCAAGCTTGACGATTCGCAAACGGTAGGCACGTCGTTTCGTTCACGACTGCCAAACCCATGCGAGCGACTTTCTTCTCCTCCAGCGGCACCGGCCGGATTGCGCCGGTCGGACACACCTGCCCGCACGTGTTGCAGCTCGGCGCGCATCCCGCATGGTCCGCCGCCACCTGCGGCGTCCACAGCCCTTCCAGCCCCTGGTCAAAGCCCATTGGCTGCAGCACGTTGTACGGGCACACCTTCAGACACTCGCCGCAGCGGATGCACATTCGGAGGAATTCACGTTCAGGAACGCTGCCGGGCGCTCGCACGGGGCACAGCGAGCCTGGGGCGTCGAGCTTCGCGCCGTAAGTCCTGGTCGCAGCGGCCAGACCTGCACCACCTGCCACGGCGGCGGCTGTGCCGACGGCCGCTGATAGGAAGCCGCGGCGGCCGATAGCGGTTTCGTTCGTCGGTGGCATGTTCCTTGGCTTCAATTCAATCGAATGCCAGCGTTCGACGAACTTGATCGAATGGCTCGGGCAGACTCCGCCACAGGTTTGACAAAACGTGCAATCCGTTCCGCGCGTCGTGAAGTCATTCTTGATCGCATCAAAGGGGCAAACCTCGACACATTTGTAACAGTGAATGCAAGTCGATTCGACCTTACGAGCGGTGAGACGCAACAGATTGCCCAGCGAGAAGACGGCACCGCTGGGACAAACGTACTTGCACCAAAACCGCGGCTTCAGGAAACCCAACAGAAGGACGATCACAAAAAGGCCAATCGAGACGAAATGGCCTGCGTTCATGGGCACGATCAAATGCCAACCGCGCATGATTCCGGTCTGGAGAGGTTCGCCAAGATACATCACCGCCCGCGTGATCACGGGAATGGCGGATACATAGCCGGACACAAGCACACCGAAGATGGCACAGATCAACGTACCTACG
The DNA here is from genome assembly GCA_964617665.1 of uncultured Pirellulaceae bacterium. Classification (GTDB taxonomy): domain Bacteria; phylum Planctomycetota; class Planctomycetia; order Pirellulales; family Pirellulaceae; genus JADHUC01. The sequence goes on along the minus strand of CAZUAH010000194.1, from coordinate 13,760 downwards.
AGCAAGTAATACTTGACGTGGACCCACCAGCCGTTCGCGCTCACGCGAAAACGCTTCACGCGGCCCGCTATCGCCCAATCGAACAAATCAATGGTCGTCCCCAGCGGGCAAACGTAGCCACAGAAGCCACGTGGTATCAGTAACGAAACCACCAAGATGATGCCAGCGCACGCGAGCGACCAGATCCAACTGCGGGCAGCGATCGAAGTGGATAGACTCACCAGCGGGTCAATGGCCAGGAAAATCTCGACCGGGACAAACTGCTTGCGGTCCAGATTGTCCGTATAGTGAGACGGCCAGACGCCGGGCTGCGATTCATGCAGAGCCCAAGGGCCATCCCCAAGCAAGAATCGATCAAACTGTTCCGGCGACAGGTCGCCGTTGGGTTTCAGCACAACACGGCCGTCACTGGCGGTGACGAGGGTAAAGGGGGCTACATAGCCTTGTACTTCGTCTGATTCACTCGCGTCAACCGCGTGCACAGCTTGGCCTTCTTCCGACGGCCAATCGAAGGGCGTTGCGGCTCGGAATCGAAACTGATCCTGTTGGTCAATCTCCTCGAGTGTCCAACCTGTCGAGACCTTCCCGGGCGGCAACGGGCGCGCGTTGTAGGGCCAACAGACGTAGAAGAACAGGATCAAGAACAAGAAAAAGAAGCTGACTTGAATTACGCGTCGCACTGGTGACGACAAGAACGTGGGGGCGAGCCACTTGATTGTCCTTATCGCGACGTCCGCCTTTCCTGCAGACCTCCTGCTGATGGCCGGAAGAAACCAATCTAGCCGCATCCACCCCTGGCTTCGCCGCGTTTTGCTGAACGACCAAATCGTGATGATGATCCCCGTTATCACGAGTACAGCCCGGGCAGCCATAAGCACAATGTCAAGTTCGTCGAAATTCTGCCCGTGGAGGATGCTTCGAACTACGGCGGACACCATACCGCCGATGCCCAGAAGGGCGATCCCGATACCGATTACCGTTGCTTTCATGCTTGATGTCGTGACAAAGGAGGGCAATGTGCGGGGCTAATGGAAAACACTGTGTGGACGTGGAGACGGGAACACCGGCCAGCGTGTACAATGACTGCCGATATCGTCAACTCCCCCATGCGTGGAGACAGAAAGGAGAAAGGCATGTGTCCAAGATACCCGTTTCTTTCTTCAGTGCTAGTCTTGATGTCGAGTTTCCTCTCGCCAAGCCGCAGGTGAAGGCCACAGAGACCGTGACGTGGGCAGCCAGAACAAACGCCGTCCTGGCGAAGTGCGTTGGGACTCCCGATCGGGGCGACGCGAGGTTGTCCTACGGACTGCCGACGATATAGGCTCCTGAAAACGAAGATATGATCATCGAAGAAGTTCACCGCCAGCTTTCGCCTTGAGACGCCGGGAAGAGCGGGAAATCCTCCTATGCCGAAGTCCTCTCCGTTCGCAAATCGTCCACTGCAGTTCAGCTTGCTGACGTTGCTGGCCGTAATGCTCGTTGCCGGCCTCCTGTTCGGTCTAATTGGGTCGGCCATCCAACGAAAGCACCGCGACCGGATGCGCAGGCAGAATCTGAAGGAAATCGCTCTGGCGTTTCACAACTATCACGATACGTATCTGTGCTTCCCACCGGCGTACATTCCCGACGAAGATGGCAAACCGATGCACAGTTGGCGAGTGCTTGTGTTGCAGTTCGTAGATGATCCGGAGACCCAGCAAATATACAAGCAATACGACTTCACCGAGCCGTGGAACAGCCCCGGGAATCTTGCCGTGGCCAATCAGTTGCCGTGGATTTACCGCGACCCGTTCCGTCGAGACTCTAACCCCACGACCAGCTACATGGTATTGACGGGTCCCGGGACTATCTTTGAAGGATCGAAAGCAGCGCACTTGCGCGATATAGTGGACGGCACGATCAACACGCTCCTTGCAGTCGAAGTGATCAACTCAAAGGCGACTTGGACGGAACCGAAAGATCTCGACTACAGCGAAATGCCGCTTTCGATCAATGCTTCACAGAACGGTGATTGTATTTCGAGCGATCGTACCGATGGAGCCGCCGTCGCCTTTGCCGATGGTTCGGTCCACATTCTCCCGAACGACTTGCCAACGAATACCCTCCGCCAATTCGTAGAAAAGGCCGACGGTCATCGGGTGCCCGATTTCATTCGGTAGGATTCATCAAGCAATCATCTGATCACATAAGGATAGTGCCATGCGATGTAGACGATCTGTTCCCCTGGTTCTCGCATGCATTGTAGTTTGCGCTGCGATTCCCTTTGCCAATGCCGGCGACTGGCCACAGATTCTTGGACCGAATCGCAACGGTGTGGCTGTCGACGAACGAATCGCCGCGTCGTGGCCAGACGGCGGGCCTACCGTGTTGTGGCAGCGTGACGCCGGTAGCGGGTTTTCCGGTGTGTCGGTCAGCAAGGGCATGGCGGTTCTCTTCCATCGAGTTGACGATGAGGAGATTGTCGAGGGAATGAACGCATTAACTGGGGAGAGGCTATGGAAGTCCTCGTTTCCCGCCGCGTACGTGCCCTCCTACACATCCGATGACGGCCCGCGTGCACCACCAGTCATTGATCGAGGTCGCGTGTACGTGTACGGGGCGATGGGAGACTTGAGATGCCTTGACTTGCAGAATGGTAAGACTCTCTGGAAACGAAACACGTACGAGGAATTCAACTCAAAGAAGTATTTTCGTGGGGAACCTCCGGAAGGCTACTTTGGTTTGGCGAGTTCCCCAATCGTCGAAGGCGACAAGGTCATTGCCAACGTGGGTGGCGATGCCAAAGAGGCGGGAATCATCGCTCTTTCCGCTGACACAGGAAAGACGATATGGAGCGCCACCAGCGAACGCGCGAGCTACTCCTCGCCCGTGGCAACCACGATTGACGGCAAACGCCACGTGATCTTTGTCACACGATTGAGCGTTGTTTCCATCGATCCCGCGACCGGAGCGGTGCGATTCCGGTTTCCTTTTGGCCGCATCGGCCCCACTGTCAACGCTGCCAATCCATTGGTACTCGACGGGCACGTGTTCGCCACGGCCAGCTACGGTATCGGCTCCGTATTGGCCAAGATCGAAGACGATGGAGCCAAGATCGTGTGGCAAGATGCTGAGATACTGGCTAGTCAGTACACGACGTGCGTCGAACACAACGGACATCTGTTCGGCATCAACGGAAGGCAGGACGGGCCGCTGGCGGACTTAACCTGCTTCGATCCCAAGACTCGAAAGGTCGCCTGGACAGAACCCGCGTTCGGTTATGCCACGCTCCTGAAGGCAGGCGACAAACTATTGATTACTAAGACCGACGGTACGCTCATACTGGCCGAGGCCAACTTCGACGAATACGAAGAATTGGCGAGGGCTCGCCTCTCCGATACGACGATTCGCGCATTGCCGGCATTGGCTGAGGGATTGTTGTACGTTCGCGACACTCGCATGCTGAAGTGCCTCGACCTGCGGCCAGGAACATGAGCCGACGCACCCGGAGTTGAAATGCTATGGAATTGCTGCAATTAATGAAGAGTCGCTGTTCGGTCCGGAAGTTCGAGGATCGGCCAATCGAAGAGGAGAAGTTACTCTACGTTCTTGAAGCGGCGCGCGTGGCCCCCTCGGCGTGCAACTATCAGCCGTGGCGTTTCATCGTGATCAAGGACAAGGATCTGATGAAACGAATCGCGCCGGCGTGGGTAGCGGAGGCCAACACGCCCGCAGTGATAGTGGCTTGCGGCGACCACCGACAGGCATGGCGTCGGAGGGACGGAAAAGACCACTGCGACATCGATATTGCGATCGCCGTCGACCACATGACCCTGGCTGCGGTGGAAGCGGGCCTTGGTAGTTGCTGGATCTGCTCGTTCGATGCCTTCCAATGCACAATCGCACTCGAATTGCCGGATCAAGTCGAGCCGATAGTCCTGTTGCCCATCGGCTATCCAGCCAAGTTGAAAGATGCGAACCGTCACGACCGCGAGCGAAAACCCATGGGCGAGATCGTTTCGTGGAAGTAGCAGGCTCGCGGTCGATCAACGGCTAGGGCTCGTTTCAGTCACATGCCCTAGCCGCGAATCCAGCGTCCTGGCAGATCTAGATTGCCGGTCCTTGGCTTTCCGATGCCGCAGCCACGCTCGCCTCCCGACGGAGATGGGTGTCCGTCAGATGCCCGACAGACCAGCCTCCTGAGTGCCGAATGATCACCATGATGGTACTGTTGAAATTTGAATCGATGCACCAGATTTCGTCTGTCGCCTCATCATAGGCCAGCGCCATCCACACGTGGGAACGATTCGCACATTTGTCGCCGTGGATCATCCCGTCTTTGTCCAACGCTGCAAGGTTTTGGCTGCCATGACGGTAGGCGGGAACCTTTGCGTAAGGTCGGACCGCCCACCTATAGCCTGCCTCGCAATTCGTGTCATGGTAACTCCAGCCGTTCTCTTTCCGCCAATACTGCTCGAAGTACCTGACGATGATCTGCCGGCGTGCACGGGCCTCAGAGCTGTCTCCAGACGTTGCAGTGAAGTACGGCCCCGATATCCGCTCCTTGCCGTCGATCGCAGCGCAAAGACGGTACATGGTGCCGGGAGCGATACTCTCGTGACGAATCTCGGCACGACCGTCCTTCAGTTCAGCCTCGATCGTATGCGTGTCAGCCGAATTGTGCAGGCACGTCAACTTGACCTCTAACTTGCCATTGACCGCTTCGTTCAGAACGATCGGGATGTAGTCAGCCGCGTCGATCTTCGCAATCTCCTCCCAGTCGTAGATCGCCGCTGCAGTCTCCAGGTCCAAATACTGGTCGTCATAAACCTGCCCATAGCTGCTGCCGTTGAAGGATCGTCGGCGCCGCAAGATTCGCGGCCACGCCATGGCGACTTCTGCGAGGAAGAACGTCAACAATAGACATACAATTGCTCTTTTCCAGCTCATGTCATCTCCTGATTCTTGTCAGATTCGGTTCTTGAACCGAAGAGTGTGATCCCAAACGGGACTTGAATGTCACCAGGCGGGAGTCGAATCCATTCGAGGATCGACCATGGTGACGACTGTTAGTGCGGGGGAGGTCGGTTGGGCTTTCGGGTTAGCGGAAATACGCTACTTCGTGTTGCGCGGAATTTAACGATGCGGCGTGATTTTAGCGATGCTAGCGAGCCTTTGACACCCACGACACCCGATTTAATGGTATAGAGAGCCAGAAATGAATGGCGGCGGAGAATCCACCGGCGATTCAGCGGTGAGAAGACCGCTGGAAATGTGCCATCAGCAGGGGTGAGTGGAGACGATCGGGATCGAACCGACAACCTCCGCCGTGCAAGGGCGGCGCTCTCCCAATTGAGCTACGTCCCCAGGTAATGGGCTGAAAAAGAAGAATGAAGGGGAGATAGGAAGGAGGAAATCCGCCTAATTTCCGCTTCTCCCTATCCCCCCTCGTCGAGGTGGGCGTACATGGATTCGAACCATGGACCTCGTCGTTATCAGCGACGCGCTCTAACCAACTGAGCTATACGCCCAGAAGCACAAGGCTTCCAGAAGCATGGATTTTAGATCGTCGAGGCTGGGTGTCAAACGGTGGTCGACGAACTTGATCCCCGAGAATCCTAATAATCGTAAGAAACTGCCTATTTCTACTATGCTCCGGCTGGCTGGCTGTCCGAACAATTACAGGACTCGGATAGTTGTGTGTTGGTTCGAACGGAGCAGAAGTCAATGAGCCTATTCAACCGTTGCCTTATCACTGTCGTTGGTCTTTGCCTGATTCTCTCGCTTCCTATTCAGGCGGCAGACGGAGCACAGGCAACCGTCGCTCAGGCTCTAGCTCTGAAGCCAATCCAAAAGGACGCGGAGCTGGAGACCCCAACTGGTGACGATATCGCGAAATGCTCGATCAAAGACCAGGCCGAGGGTAATGTCAGGGGTTGGGTCGTTCGAAATGGAGCCGGCCAACTGCTGCGGCGCTTTCTAGACACAAACGGCGATAGAAAGCTGGATTTATGGTGCTACTACAGAACGGGCATCGAGGTGTATCGCGACATCGACACTGACTTCAACGGAAAGGCCGACCAATACCGCTGGCTAGGTACCTCCGGAATCCGCTGGGGACTGGACGAGGATGAAGACGGGCAGATCGATCGGTGGAAGATGATCTCGGCCGAAGAGGTAACGTCGGAAGTCGTGGCTGCGTTGGATACGGCAGACGCGACTCGATTCCAACGTCTATTGCCGACCAGTAGCGAATTGGATGCACTGGGACTTGGCGAGATCCAGAGAAAGGAGATTGCCAAGAAGGCTGCCGAGGCAGCAAGCGGTTTTGCGGACTTGGCGAGACGTAAGACCGTGGTGGGCAGCGACGCCAAGTGGCTTCACTTCGGGGCGGGTCTGCCGGGAGTCCTGCCTGCGGGTTTCGAGGGATCCATAAAGGATGTCACGGTCTACGACAACGTCTCGGCCATTGTCGAATCTGACGGCAAACACACTCAAATCGCGATTGGAACGATGGTGAAGGTCGCTGGCGGATGGCGGGTAATCGATCTGCCTGCGAATCTGTCAGATGGCCAAACAGCATCGCTACCTGGTGGCTACTTCTTTCAGCAGTCGCCAGCAACGCGACCGGAGATGGTTGCTATGGAAGGGGGCCTGAGCGAAACGGTTCAGAAGTTGATTCGCGATCTGGAGTCTGTGGACAAGTCGATTGCCGCAGCAGCCAACCCAGAAGATCTGGCCAAACTCAACGCCCAACGAGCAGATGTCTTGGAACAATTGGCGCAGAATGCTGGTACGGAAGAGGAGCGCAACACGTGGACCCGGCAGTTTGCCGATAGCATCAGCGCTGCCGCACAATCGGGTGGCTATCCGAAGGGCGTCGAACGGCTTAAGAAACTGAGCGAAAAGTTGGCTCAGGGGGCCCCGGGTTCCGATCTCGCGGCGCACGTCACGCTCGCCTATCTGTCGGCGGCCTACGGCGTCGGCGTGCAGTCGGCATCAACGGACGACTATCCTAAGATTCAAGAAAAATGGCACGCCAACCTGCGTCAGTTTATTAAGGACTACCCACGCAGCGAAGACGCGGCCGAAGCGATGCTCCAGCTGGCCATTGGCGAAGAGTTCGCCGGAAAAACCGACGATGCAATCGCATGGTACGGGAATATCGTGGCCCGATTCCCGACCTCGCAGCTGGCAAAGAAGGCGGCTGGTGCAAAAAAGCGGCTCGAATCCGTCGGGAAAACGGTGAACCTACGCGGGCCTACGCTAGACGGCAAGGAAGTTTCGCTGGCCGCCTACCGTGGCCGCGTTGTGCTGATCCACTACTGGGCCACATGGTGCGAGCCCTGCAAACAGGACATGGCGTTGTTGAAAAAACTGCAAGCGAAATACGCCCGACAGGGTTTCTCGCTGATTGGCGTCAATCTGGACAGTGAACGTGCCACGGCGCTAGCCCATCTGCAATCCAACTCGTTGCCGTGGCCCCAGTTGTATGAGCCCGGTGGTTTGGACAGCCGGCTGGCGATTGAATTGGGCATCATTACGCTGCCCACCATGATCCTTGTTGACAACCAGGGCAATGTCCTAAACCGCAGCATCCACGCTGGCGAATTGGATGACGAACTGGGCAAACGCCTGCGGTAGGCATTCGAACGGCTGCAAGGCGTTCTTCTCCCAGATCTTTAGCAGAAATTGTAAATTCTCCAAAATGAGTGCCATTCCGCGGACAGCTTCGCGCTAGCACTCAGCAAGTCGTCCCATCGGCAACACGATAACCTGCCGTATTCTGGACACTTATCCACCTGCCGATGTTGATTTGCCGTTCTTGGCATGCGAATCGCATAGCAACCACATGCAGACTACGAGCACTACCGGAGTGCTTGGTCTGTCTAACAAGGTTGTAAACCTGGAACGGATTCTGGGAGTCGCATCGCATGCCGTCCCTAAGTGAAGCCCTCCTGTTTTGGATCGTTGTCGCCATTCAAGTCGCCGGCGTTGCCAGCATCGCTATCGCTCAGATCACCGAGAGCCCTGCGGCGAGAAGTGCATTTCAGCGGGTGTTCTTCGTTTGCCTGTTGACGGTGGGGCTCGCGACGATGCTGGCCATCTATCTTCGGGATCCAATCTGGCTGTTCGGGGCGGGAACACTTGGTCTGTTGTCTGTGGGTGGCACTTTGGACTTCGGAGCCCGCCGCCGCGTCGTTGAATTCTGATACACTCCAGTCCGCCCGGCCTTCTCTCTCTGCCGGAAGTCGCTTGCTCGGTTCAATTTGCGCCGGTCTCTCCTATTACCGGTTCTTCCGCCATTACCGGGAAGAGTAGCAAAATCGAAAAAAACCTACTTTTCCGCACGACCAGCAACCGACAAGTAATATCGGACAGTGGAACCAATTGCCTAGATTGCGCTCGGGGCGCCGTTCCAGTTCATTGATCGCGATAGCCGCGTGCCGATGAAGCCCCGACCACATTTCCCGCGCAGGAGTTTTCGCTGCCACGTTCGTTTTTGCCACGTTAACAATCCAAGTTAGTCGAATTCCCCATATTCCATCACCCGGCCCGCCCTCAAAGCCTCGAACAAGAGCGACCGACGGACGAGAACGGCTGCTGGAAAATCAGGGAATCAGCGTGAGAAGAGATTCTTTCAGGGAGGGGACTCATGCGACGTTTAGCTGTTGGGATGGCGATCCTCGCAATTGCCGGAGTGGCGCTCTCGTGGGCGGTAGCCGACGATAAGGAGATCGCCAAGGACATAACAGAGCGACTGAAACAGGAACAGGAGGCAGGGAACCTGCAGGGCTTCGACATCCAATTGAAGGTTGCCGAAGGCAAAGTATTGCTAAAGGGGCACGTATCTACTCCGGAACAGCGGAAGCTGGCTCTTGGGATTGCGAGCCAAGCGGATGGTGTCGAAGACGTTGTCAACGACCTGGAGGTCCAAGGCAACGAGCCAGCACAGGAGTCAAAGGATGAGCCGACTCCCGCAGTAGCAGTTGCGCAGCCGGAGTCAGCCGCTCCCGCAAAAAGTACCACAAAGGACACGGAGATCGCCCGGCAGATCGCCAGCGAATTGCGCGTTCAGAAGGAACGTGGTAGCCTGAAGCGATTCAATATCGATCTGTCCGTCGATGACGCCGTCGTGGTCTACGAAGGTCGCGTTTCCAGCGCCGAGCAACTCGCCTTGGCACTGAACATTGCCCGGAACGCCGACGGCGTGCGTGATGTTGTGAATCACTTGGTCATTGTCCGGCCGGAGCCGGAGTTGGTGGCCGAGAAGGCTTCTGAAGCTGAGGAATCACCCTCCACCGAACAGGAAGTCCAGAATCGTTTGGTCAACGCCACGACCGATTTGTCGCAGGCGCCAACCGCTGCAAGAACGGCCGAATTCGCTCCCTCACCAAACGAGGCGATTGGCCAAGCATCCAACGCCGTTTACCACCCGGAAGCCCAGCAGGCATTCGTGCCCGAACGGGTAGCGAAGGACCAGCGTATCGGCCAAGAACTCATTCAAAAACTGCAGCAGGCTAAGAGCGACGGCGGTCTGCGCGGCTTTGGCATCGGAGTTCATGTGAGCGACGCTGTGGTGAGTCTGAAGGGCCGAGTAACCTCAACTGAGCAGCAGAAGATAGCGTTGGAGATCGCTCGTCATATCCAGGGCGTAAGGCTCGTTGTCAACGAGCTGACAATTGTCGGATCCCCGGCACCCGAATCGGTGGCCAAGGAGCCAATCGACCGTGAGCCTGAGGAGATCGTCCAAGATATCAGTGAACGACTCCAGGCAGAGGATAGCAAGGGCAACCTGCAAGGTTGTGACTTCGACGTCAAAGTGAGTGATGGCGAAGTATGGCTTAGCGGCAAAGTGGCCACCAAGGAACAGGAAGAACTGGCCCTGGAGACGGCTCGTAGTGTTCCAGGTGTTAAGGAAGCGAGAAGTGCGCTCGACGTCTCCGCTCCCAGGATCAACTTGGCGACTGTCCCGGTCTCGACCAGGGCAATTGTTGACACCAGCCCGGCAATCACGGCGGTTGGTGTGCAGCAGCCTGCGATAGGCTCGCCAACGCGACTAGCCATGTCGCCAAATGCGTCCATGCCTGTGCGGACAGCGTCGGCAGCGAATCTGCCCGCCATGGCTCCGAGCGCTGGATTCGTTCCGTATCCGACTTCTCAGCCCGTCGTACCCCAGTTTGCGACCGCCAATCAAACGCCGCGTCCGCTTGGACTGGCTCAGTTGGCATCGTACCCGGCGGCTGCTTTGGCGGCTCCGTTCGTTGCCATAGGACAGGCCGCTGGTGGTATGCCGGCCCATCTGCCCGGGCCGGGGCACAGTGTCGTGCCAGCACGGTACGATCACCCGAACATGCCGGGATACGCTTGGCCAAGCTACAGCGCCCATCCGAACTATGCTGGAGTTACGTATCCCAAGCAGTATTCGCCCACCGCGTGGCCCTACATCGGCCCGTTCTACCCCTATCCACAAGTTCCCTTGGGATGGAGGCGGGTGGAACTGAAGTGGGACGACGGTTGGTGGCAAATGAACTTCAAAGCCAAATAGGCTGAGATGTTCCTGTGACCCTGACTTGGAAGTGGCACCTCCGCCAGGCATCGCTTGGCGGGGGTATTTTTTTGCAGACAGGTGAATGCTGTCAGGCAGGCGCCCGTCACGTTCCAGGCGTTGCGTCCGGAATAGCAGTCTTTTTCGGAATCATCCGAAAAACCCGCAAGTTTCTCCCATGTTAACACGATACCTAATCTCAGACGCAGGCTTCGCGAACATCAAGGGAAGAATCTATGTCACACAAGATGCCAAGCACTGTCATGTGCATCCTCCTGGCGTGTGTCTGTCTGGCTAGCACTGGATGCGTGGGGTTGTCGAGCGGCAACTCCTTGGGCCCGCTCGGCATCCCGATTCCAGTCAGTCCGTACTTTCAGAAGATGAAAGAGGATCAGCACTGGGAAGCCGAACGCTACGATTCTGTGCCCATACTGGGCCCGATAGTGCCCGGTGGGCCTGCATCGGCTTATGACGAGCCGACGGACGATGAAGTCATGCGTGCCTTCGAGAAGGCCAAGCCCACGCAGGGCGGTCTTCCGCTGTTGCACGAAATCCAACGCAACGACGTGAAGATCGTGAAAGAGAAGATCGCGGACTACATCGATCCACCTCGTGTGTACCCGATGATCGGTCCGGCTCAGTTGCATCACGCGCATTACAAGTGCACGATCTATTACAACGAAACAAAGCGGGTCGGCTGGCCCATTCCGCACACGATTCGCGACGAAGATGCGGTCGAAGTAATGTATATCGACCACAACCACTTCCACATGGTCGGCAATGTCGATCCTGGGACGTCGCCGAACTACTAGCCGAAAAGAGACCAATCGGGTCTTCCTTTCTCCTGTTGACCTCGCCGCTCCTCCCAGGGGCAGCGAGGTCGATTTATTTCTTGGCTCCCATGCTCGCTGCAACAACGGAATTGCACAGTACTTGACGGTGGCATTTGCACAAATGACGATGGCTCCATGGCGGATCTGTCTCGGCGACCATCTAACAGCGCATCTCGAATAACATCGCGCGAAATCTCCGTCGCATTGGCCGTGGCGGCTGGATGCGGATGGTTTTGGGCGATCGCCCTGCTGGCAACACGATCCCACGAGCCTCTGACCTACGACGTCAATTCGTCTGCACCGGACGCGTGGGGATTCATCGTCCTCCCGGTCACAAAGCTTGCTCTCTTCCTGGCCATCGCATCCGTGCTAGCGGCTGGATGCGTTTGGCACGCTCGTAGTCGTCCATCCGTGTGTTCCCGCCCAACCGGTTGGCTGTTTGCGTCGTATCTGATCCCTCTGTTGGATCTGCTCCGGTGCGGCAGCGTGGACGTGCCCTTTACGTTCTGGGAACCGCTATGGCTGAGTTTCGCAACTGGAATCGCCGTTGCGGACATTGTAGGAGGCACGAACTGGAATGGCTGGTTGGCGAGGGTATCCGAGCGGCGCGTTTGGCTGGCGACCGTCTGGTTGCTGACCGTTGCGGCAGGCGTGTGGTGGTACTGGCAAGGCCAACAAGCCTACGAAGACTACATGCTGGGCTACCACGATTTCGGGCATTTTGCCCGTCGCGTTGTGAATACTTGGGAAGGCCGCGGTTTTCTGATCGAGACACCCAGCTTGCCGGCATTCTGGGACCATTTCAATCCCGGCCTTGGGCTGCTTTCACCGTTATGGGGCGCGTGGCCCGATGCCCGACTGTTCATCCTATTGCAGGCCGTGTGTTTGGCCTCGCCTGCGCCCCTAATTTTTGGGATCGCCCGTACCTGGGGAGCTAATGCGGCGGCTGCCGCCGCGTGGGCCGCGGCCTATCTGGCTTTTCCCGCTGTTGGCCAGTTGAATCTGAACTACTCCTATGGTTGGCATCCCGTGAGCTTGGCGTTGCCTATGATATTCGCCGCTGTTTGGCTGTTGCTACGCCGCCAAAGGATATGTGCTGCGCTGGTTGCGATACTGGCATGCAGTTTCAAAGAGACGGTCTTGGTCACGTTGGCGTGTCTGGCCGCAGCTTTGGCTTTCCAGGCCTGGTGGACGCGATGTCGAAACACGGCATCCCAGGACGCGGCCCCATCTGACGGTCTATTGGCCAGTCGCTTGCCATACTGGGGCTGGGCGACCGTGTGGGCTGTTTTGTCGCTTGCCTTTGTGTTGATCTACAAGCTTACCGCCTTCTCCGAGTTTCAGACGAATCGGTTTGCTAACCTGGGTGATTCGACGGTCGCGATACTCCTGTCGCCCGTGTTGCGTCCAGGCGCCTGCTGGGGGCAGATCCTGCGTCATGAATCGATATGGTTCGTTCTGTCGCTCGCGGTACCGCTGGGACTGACGAGGGTTGTACGGGGCTGGCCCGTCCTCTTGGGCGCAGTCCTGCCGATTGGAGTATTGCTGGCTTGGGAGCATGGCGCCGCCACCTGCATAGCTTTTCAGTACATTACCACGTTGATACCGGTTCTCGTGCTTGCAGCGATTGCTGGCGGTGCCAGCGCGGCAGATCGAGAAGAAGAGCGGCGAGACACAGCCAACGCGGCTGAGAAGCCTCAACTCCTCTTGGCACCAGCGTCTTCTGCGCTTGCGGCCGCCCTGACGGCCTCAGTTTGCCTGGGCTCACTGCCGTGGAGCAGCCCAACAATGACGATCGTGGTAGCGCGCTCGTACGAATGGGGCGAGAAGCCAGACGACAATCCGCGACTCGAGGGTACTGATGGCAATGCGGCGTTGGACCAAATAGTGGCAATGGTGGGAAAGAAGGATGCTGCCGTGCTCGCCAGTGGACGCATCGCAGCCCATCTGCTGGGCGTACGGCGGCTGGAGACAGTAGAACAGGCTGGAGTCTTCCGCTGGGATGCCTTGTGCAAGGAAGCTGGTGAAGGCCGGTCCGGCGTGGAGGTATTCGACTGGATTGTGCTGGACACCTATGAACGATTTCAGCAGTCGGAGGACCGGATTCAGTTGCTGGTCAAAGAGGCCGAGCGTGCCGGTTTCCACCGCGACGACCGTTCCAGCCACGGCATCTTGGTGCTCGCGAAAAGCGACAGCCCGCCATAAACGAAAAAGGGAAGGCCCCGACGTGTAGTCAGTGCCTTCCCGCTCGCGTTGTCCACTGCAAGAGCCCGCCCGCGTCAGTTAGCTCTTCGGTTCTGCGGGGCCCTCTAAATCGATTACGGGCTCCGGATCGGTCGCGGGCTCCGGATCAGTCGTGGGTTCCGGATCAGTCGTGGGTTCCGGATCAGTCGTGGGTT
>CAZUAH010000193.1:0-23352 GCA_964617665.1 uncultured Pirellulaceae bacterium | reverse complement strand
AACTATGAGGCGGGACAGCGGCGTCAGCAGCGGGGGGAAGGTGGGACGGACCCTCTGCGTCGATTGGAGCAGCAACCGGATCCAGAAAGCGTGGAAGCGCGCTTCTCGGAGCAAAGGGATCGACAGGAGTTGTTCGAATGGGCGGCCGAGCTAGTTCGCGACGAGTTCTCCCCCCGAACATGGCAAGCGTTTTGGAATACTTCGGTTGAACAGCGCAAGATCAAGGAAGTCGCCGACGAGCTGGACATGACGGTCGAGGCGGTTTACGTGGCACGCTGCCGCGTGATGGCCAGACTGCGAAGCAAGATTGATCAGATCGAGGGAACTGACGCGGCCTGCAGCCGCAAGTGAGGATCTCATGAACGCCCTCCAGCCATCTTGTGATCCCGAACGGCTGGAACGTCTGCTGGCCGGCCAGTTGCCGGCGGTGGACGAGGCCGAATTGACACAGCACATCCAAACGTGCGGGGCATGCCGACGCGATTTGGAGACGCGAGCGGCACCGCGTGGACTGTGGCAGGAAATGCAGCAATTTCTGAGCCAGCGCGAAGTAGTACCGTCCGTCGAATCCTCCGACGGCGACAGATACGGCTGCTCGTGCCAGGCGCCCGAAACGGACCGAGAGCGAGCAGACTACGTGGCTGACTATTTGGAGCTCACAGGCGGCCGTGGCATCTTGGGGCAACTGGGGGACTACGACATCCTGGAGATCATTGGTGGCGGCGGAATGGGCATCGTGCTGAGGGGCCGCGAGCGTCCGTTGAACAACCGTGCCGTCGCCATCAAGATACTCGCACGTGACTTGGCCGAGTCTGAGGAGGCCGTCAAGCGGTTCATGCTTGAGGCTATACATGCCGCGTCCGTCGAGCACGAGCACGTGGTCCCGATCTACCGTGTTAACGGCGGCCGCAAACCCTACTTCGTCATGCGGTTTTTGCCAGGTCAGACTTTGCAGGAGAGGATCGAGCAGCAAGGGCCACTGAATTCCCGAGAAGTGCTCCGGATTGGATTGCAGGCCGCTCAGGGTTTGGCGGCAGCTCACGCTGCGGAATTAGTACACCGCGACGTGAAGCCCGGGAATGTTTTGCTCGAAGAAGGCACAGACCGTGTCATACTAACTGATTTTGGGATTGCTTTTGCCCTCGACGATCCCACGTTGACCGGTAGCGGATTCACCCCCGGCACGCCCCATTACATGTCCCCGGAACAGACGCGAGGTGATCGGATTGATCATCGCAGCGATTTGTTTAGTCTGGGGAGCGTCCTGTACGCAATGTGCACCGGACGTCCACCGTTCCAATCCGAAACGACGTTGGGCGTACTGCAATCCATCCGCGAAGACGAACCGCTCGCCGTCCGGGAAATTAGTCCGGCCATTCCAGATGAACTCGCATCGCTGATCAGCGGTCTCTTAGAGAAGTCCCCGAAACATCGGTTTCAGTCGGCCGGGGAGGTCGCTGCCCTGCTGGAGGAAATGCTCAATGGTGGCGAGGTGGTGTCGTTGTCCCAACTTCCGGGATCCTCGAAGGCACGGGCCCAAAAAAGACTCCATAGGTTTGCATTCCTGGCGCCACCCGCGGGTGGGAAGACGTGTCTCTTGGCGGCACTGGCGATGCCCATAGTCGCAGACCCGAAGCAGTATACGTGTACTTGGATCCCCGTGTTGCCCGGCCAGCCACGTCCGGAAGGCCCAAGTGACGCATGGTCAAGAGACTCCGACGCCACTGAATTCTATCGCGGCGCGGATCGCCTCGAGGAAGCTATCGAAAGACTTGAACGCAGGGAACTTCCACATCCGACTGCTATTGAGGACGAGATTCTTCGCTACCGATTTCAGTTTAGCGACGCGGACAAGAACCACTACAACGTTGAGTTGATCGACTACTCCGGGGAACTTGTGACGCCAGCCATGACGAACAACGAAAGGGCAGCGCGATTGCGGGCGCGGCTGGCAGACATGGATGGACTCCTCGTTCTTGCCGAGGTCCCTCACTCGCGGACTGATCCCAATGTCTTCTCGACTTGGCTTCTCGAGCTGCAACGGGCCTTTGTCACTTTCAGGATTGGAGCCTCGGACGCTGCGCTGGAGAACAAACCTATCTGCCTCTTGGTCAATAAATGGGATCGCCGCTGCACGCCACAGGAGTTCAATGCGGACTCGGAACGCTGCAACGTTGACAGCTTTCTGGACGGCGATCCCGAACCACCGCATCGGGCGCTGCGGGACGTGCTGCGAAACGCCACCGAGGACGCGAATTTTCGTGCCTTCGCCGTGAGCGCATTTGGAGAACACGAGATTATGGAAGTGGTCGTCGACAACGAGAAAAAGGTCCAAGACTTTCCCAAACAGGTTAAACCGCATCTAAGGTCATTTGGCCTCCTGGACCCATTCATTTGGGCGTCGCGTCGGACACACGCGATCAAATCGGAGGAAGGTGAACCGCATGGGCAAATCTCAGGTGCGGACTAGCGAGATCGTCCAGTGCGTTTGATGCTTTGGAACGGTGTCCGCGTCGGCCCAAAACGAGTTGGGGCGAACACTAGACGGGGTAATCCAGGAAGTTGAAACGGGAGCATTGACGTCTTCGGCGGAACAAACAGTCCTTGACGTGATTGTCAATAGAAAAGGGGAATATGATGGCCGCGGATCAACCCAGAACGAGAAAATTCGCCATCTGCGGCAGGCGCGGCTCCGGCAAGAGCTGTATTCTGGCGGCGCTTGCCATGCCGCGCATTGCGCACATCGAGCAATTTACGTGTACCTGGATTCCTGAATTGCCGGGTGTGCCTCGCCCCAAGGATCGAGTCCTGGACTCAAACGACTGGGTTGGTTCGTTCTATCGGGGTACGGACTGGCTGCAGGATGCGATTGAGTGTTTGGAGGAGCACAGGTTGCCGGAGAATAGCCCGCTTGAAGTGATGCGATTTCGTTATCAGTTCACGACTCCGGACAAACGGTCGTATGATGTCGAGTTGATTGACTATTCGGGGGAGTTGCTTCAAGTCGAACTGACGCATGCAAAAATGGCCGGACGGCTTCGCGAACTGATGGTGGAGATGGATGCGATTTTCGTGTTGGTCGAGACTCCTCGGCCGAACGGTGATCCTGTTCCATTGTCAGGTGAGCTATCGAAGCTACAGCAGGCATTTGTCAACTTGAAGGAAGAGAGACTTGGGAAGGGCAAGCGAGCCGAGTTTGAGATTCCCATCTCGCTGCTGGTCAACAAGTGGGACCGTCAACGGACTCCACCGCTAGGCTATAGCGCGGAACTTGAGCGAGCGGAATTGGAGAAATTCATCAACGGAACCCCCAATTCCCCTTACCGTGCATTTGCAGACGTACTCGAGAATTCCGTGAGCGATCCGCAGAATTTCTGCGCATTCCCCCTCAGTGCGTTCGGTGAACATGAGACCATCGAAGTCGTGGTTGACAACAGAAAGGAACTTGCTGAGCGTCCCAAGCAGGTAAAACCTGTGCTTAAATCGTTTGCCCTTGAGGATCCCTTTATTTGGGCTGCGCAGCGGTGTGACGAGATGGACGTGCAGAAGTTCGAGGCGAAGGCTGGCAGCGCGCGGACCCGGCACACAGAAATCATGGACAAGAATCGGGAATTGCAGAAGAGGCTTCCCAAAGAGTCCGAGGACGCTCAACGCGTACGCGCGGCAATGGATGATTACCGTTCGCGTCGAAGGAGATCCGCTTTTCGCTGGACTTTAGTCGCGGCGGTGGTGGTAATGCTATCCCTTGGTTTCTGGGAGAAGTGGGTGGACCAGAAGAAGTGGAACGCCATGCGCTTGATAGTGCAGAGCCAAGATGCTTCCGCGGTTGAATTGAAGGCATGCGAGAAATGGCTCGGAGACTATCGGACGGCTGTCTATCGCCATTGGCTGTCGCGGCTCTTGGTGTTGAGCCAGTCCAAGGCGGCGGATACGTACCGTGAGGTTCAAGACCGACGCGAGGAACTTCTCTTTACTCCCATTGAAGACGCTTGGACTGCCATCAAAGAGAAACGAGAGGACGACGCGAGCAAGCCGGTGGACGAGAAGTCCGACGAGGACCTACATCGCATAGCCCAACTTGCAGCGATCTATCTTGAGGAGATACCGGGTGGCAACCGGACATCGAAAGTCCAGAGCATTCAAGCCGAAGCAAACCGAAACATACTGCAGCGGGAAAATGAGGTTCATCTGAGAAAAATCGAGGATCGCCTCGCAGCGGAGCTTCCTCTGCTTGATGCTGACGTGTCGAAAATGCCAACTGAGTTGATGCTGCCGACCGAGTCGCAATTCGAGGAACTCAGCAAGGCAGCCAGTGTCGCGCTCCCGCAGTATCAGGTTGCCACGATAGGCCAGATCGAGCGGCATCGCAAGGTGACGGATAGGATCCACCAGTCGAAGGCATTGCTTAGCAAGTACCGACGTTGGCGAGACGGACGGGAGAACTACGAACAACTACTGGGGGACGGTAAGGTCTGCGAAGCGGCGAAGGTGTTAGTTGACGACCTCTCGTGGGCGCCGGAAGCGTGGAGGACCGAGATCAATAGCGACTTTGAAAGCCGGTGGCTGAGCACCGTAAGACAGCATGTAGAAGAACAGACGAACAGCAGCCTCTGGAAAGATGCAAGCGACTACATTCAGGAGATGAGAGAATCGGCAGCCCTCGCCTTGCTGGTTTCGGACGAGCGGGTTGAGCCGTTGGAGGCCATGCTTGCGGAAGTAAGACAAAACGAGTTTGAAGAAGAGTACGCGCAAGCCATGGCGGACGGCAAGGTCCAGTTGGCCGGGTCAGAACTTGTCGACGCCAGATCTTGGGCACCAGAAGAAGTGCTGAACGAATTAGATCAAGACTTTCAGAGGAGGTGCATGAGGATTGTCGAAGAGCAGGTCGTCACAATGACCAGGGAGGATCTCTGGAAAGAAGCTCGGGATTTCCTTTGGGAAGTGAACGAGTCGGACGCTGTTGCCGCGCTGCTCCCGGCCGACCAGTTACAGCTTCTGAAGACGAAGATTTCTGACGTGGACCAAGGTTGGCGTAAACATCGGTGGCGGAGCACGCAGAAGGAGTACGCGCGACTGATGGTGGACGGCAAGGTCCGCGAGGCCGCAACAGCTCTGACTGACGCTGGTGCTTGGGCACAGGATGAGGGCCTAAGCGAACTGAACGAAGACTTCCAGCAAACCTGCCTAAGAACAGTAGGAGAGCAGGTTGATGACATGACCGATCAGAGCCTCTGGCAGGATGCCCGGGACTACCTCCGGGGAGCGAGGGACTCGCGCGACGTAAATGCGTTGCTGACTCCCGATCAGATCGCTCAACTGGAAGGAATGCTCGAAGAAGTCGATAGAAGAGAGGTTGACTATATTTGTGAGGAGACGCGAACGCGCTTTGATGAACTGATGCGCGATCGGAAAGTCCTGGAGGCAGCGAAAGAACTGGTCGGAGCATGCGGGCAAGTGCCCGAAGGACGGCTTGACGATCTCACGGCAGAGTTCCAGCAAAGGTGGCTGGAAACCGTGAAAGGGGAGATTGATGACATGACTGGGGAGAGTCGTTGGGAGGATGCCCGCGACCAAATTCGGGGACTGAAGAATTCGCGCGACATAGGTTCACTGCTAACTCTCGAACGGCTCGCTCCCCTAGAAGGAATGCTCGCGGAGGTCGACCGAAAAGAGGTTGACTACGTTTGCGAAGAGACGCGAAGGCTCTACGATCAACTGATGCGGGATCGGAAGATTCTGGAGGCGGCGGAGAAACTGGTCAACGCACTCGCCCAAGTGCCCGAAGAACGGCTTGAAAATCTCAAGGTAGATTTCCAGCAAAGGTGCGTCGAAACCGTCAGAGTACAGGTTGAGGAAAGCACGAAAAGTAGAAGTTGGGAAGACGCGACAAAGTGCATTGACGACGTAAGAGGGTCGTCCGATGTGACGTCGCTGCTCCCGCTAGAGCAACGAGAGGCATTGGACACGATGATCACCGAGGTGCGTCGAAGGCATGACAAAGTTATGTACGAAGAGGTCCTCGACTTCAAGGACCTTGCCCATGCGAGAAGGTACCTCGAATTCGCGCCAATTGGTTCGATGAAAGGATCAGTTCAAGCGTATGTGGACTACCTAGTGAAACGCGATGGCCCGCACGACTTCCACCTGACGCTTGCCAGTATTGATTGGGGACAGAACGTGTATCACACTTACGACCACGAGATTACGGTACAATTGATCCAGGGATACTCAATTATTCATGTGTCGAAAGTCCGCTGCGAGAAGAACGAGCGCAGTTGGATCCGGACGACTGGGGTGATAAAGGACAAGAAAAGCGACGACATGATTAGGCTTTATGTCAAGGCGGTGCGATTGCCGTACTATTGGGGGCAGGGCAAGGTGGCTGCGGGGCAGGGAGCCTATGAAGGAAAACTGGATTCGCTGGACGGAGAAACTGTTACCCTGCAAGGAGAAGATGGCCGGCGTTGCACAGCCACGTTTGCGCTTGCGGATAGCCTACAGACGCCAGAACTGCCGCGCGAATGGAAGGCCGAATAGGGTGTCTTGCACGCTAATTCCTCGGCACTGTTTACTTGATTCGTTTGATTCTCTCCTGGTAGTCTTTCAGATTCACAGAACACCGTACCCGCATTTTCTGGCACCATTTTTCCGCGGAAGACGAACTTGGCAGACCGCCCGATAGAGACTCCGTTCTTAATTGCCGAAACGCCCCGCGCGGGATCACTTGGCTTTCGGTGGCTAGTTCCGTTTGACACGGATGGCCTTGAGGAAACGCTTCAGGCGTTCGTCCGCTGGGGGAAGGAGCAGGTGCCGGGCCGGAACTTCCTGGCCGTTAGTCGGGAAGTCACCCAGGTTGCTGCTAATGAGGCTGTGCGTCAAGCTCCCGAAGTCCTTGTGCTCGTCGGAGTCGCGGTCGGCAAGCTCGAAGAGGGGCAGGAAGATCGCTTGCGGCGGGCATTAGACGAGCTCCTCGTGAACGATGTGGAACCGCTCGTCACGGGCGACGGAATCAACTGGAATGTCGAAGGACGCGATGTCTTCGTTGTTTGCCCTGAACTCAGCGAGTGGATGGAGCGATCCAAGTTTGCCGATCTGCCGACGACTCCAGTCGACCGGGGACCGCTCGTTATCAGGGCGTGGCACAAATGGCTGACCCGAAAGCGATTGCGGGTTGCTGGCTGGGCGGCGACCGCCGCTGCGACTCTCTTTCTACTTGCCTGTCTGGGGGTTTGGTTTCTTCCTTACTTGCCACGGAGCCCGAAACCAGATCCCGAAGTCGTGTCTCCAAGTGACGATGAGTTCGATCGTCACAAGTTTCGGGATGCGTTAAAGATCCTTGCTGACCGGTGTGGCACCGATCAAGAGGCCCTTGTCAAGGATCTACAGCGGGCAGTTGATTCCGGGAGAACGGGTGATCCAATCGATGACCTGTACCGATGTGAAGAACTACGTAGTGAGTTGGAGACGTGCTATCGCCAGAGAGAATCCGCGCCGGCTATCGATCCCTACTTATTCATCAGCAAGGCACGAACCCGGCACATCGGACCTTTCTACGGAGGAAACAACCCGGATCTGCGCCAAACGTTGAAAGTTCGCACGACCTTGGCCGAGTTGGGACAAGCTCTCTCGAAGTTGCGCGAAGAGCTCGAAGGCGCGCCGTTGCAGTGGTTTTCGGCAAAGGACAGGAAATTCCTCAAGCTTCTGACTTTCTGTCGTGATCACGTGCTGCCCAAGTTCCCCAAGAACGAATACGATCAGGAAGTCGCCGGCCCGTTTTTTGCGAAAAGTGACGAGGCGGTGGTGATGGCGCTTCTCGACGTCTTCTCAGAGCGCAGCCCGTTGTCCGACGCTCTGCCAGGAGAACAACTCAAAGCGTTCTACAGTGGGCAAGCCCCCTACGAATCGTTGCGCGCCGTTTCGGAAAATCGTGACCAAATTTCCCGCGCAATCACCGCAGAAATCAACGACATTCACAAGGATCACTGGCTCGAGAAGGATTACCGTTCCGTCGAAGATGCATATCGTGCCCTGGGTTCTTTTTTCAAAACCGTCGCGGACGTGATGTCAAGGTCCGGCGAGCATAGCGCACAGTCGCCATGAGACGATCGCGGGCTCCTTGTCGCTAAACGGCAACTTCCGTTGCTTCAAGGCGATGGACACGATTTTGGCAAGAAGACTCGTGCATCTAAAGCACTCCAGTGTGCTCAGACTCAGCGTAGAAACTGCAAGAGGAGGTCAACGATGATCTCGAGAACAAGGCTCCCAATCGCAAGTCTCACATTGCTACTGATAGTAACCGGCTTCTCGCTAGTCGTCGCACCAGCGGCCATTGCGGATAATGGCTCCGAGACGTCCAAGCCGACTGGCACAAAGCAGAAGACCGTGGAGGCGGAAATCTGGGATCTAGAGCGAGCTTACTGGGAATACAATCGCGATGCCGACCACAAACGAATCATCGCTAGTTGGCACGACAAATTTCTGGGCTGGCCGGACGCCGAGCCCAAGCCTATCGACAAAGAACAAGGGGCTCGCTATGCCCGCAAGAACTACGCGAAGCCTGCTTCGTATTCCTTCAAGATCGAGCCAACGGGCATTCAGGTCCTGGGAAACGTGGCCGTGAATCACTACCGAGTGCATTTGACCTCGAAGGACGGCGACACAAAAGAAACGAAACGATCCATGCGGATCACTCATACTTGGATTCGAAATGGGAACGGATGGAAGATCCTGGGAGGCATGAGCGACAGCGAATGATCGCTGCGCGAGACTGCCCCGTAGCGGCACTCGCGCGAGTTGCGGCCCGGAAGGTTGACGCCTTCTGCAACGTGGCAATAGAGGATAGGCGTGGGGCTACCTTTTCGCCTTCCTCTTTTTGCCGGTTTTGTCTCGGCAGCGCAGGTCCGATCGATCGAATCCAAGCTTGCTGCGATCACGGCTGCTAGGGCCAACATAGACTTGCCCGTTTGATTCAGCATGATATGCGCCTTTGATTCCAGACGCGACGTCGAGTTCCAACCGCGTTTTTCCTCAATTCGGCCCTCTCGCTTCGTCGTCCTTTTCTAGCATCAACAGTTGTACGGCTTCGGTTAGCCATCCACTGTTCCAGGCGTGTCGCCGTTTGGGGCCGTCACGGAATATGTGTGGAATCTGCAAGTCGCTCATCAGCTTCTCGACCGCCAGGTGGTGATTGCGAAAGTTGTCGTACCCGAGATGAATCAAACGAGTGTCGTTTCGCAATTTGCCTGCCTGGCGTTTCAGTAGTGCTGTGATCTGGTACTGCAGGAAGTTCTCCTGTGTTGCAAAGATGCCTTCCATGCCAAAGCGGTTCGGAGCGTCCATGTCCAACGGCGCATCCCACGCGGCCGCTTTACCGAACACGTCGGGATGCCGCAGCAACAGGCTGAATGCGCCCCAACCCGATTTGCTGAAGCCCAACAGAAGCCGACCCTGCGCGTCGGAGCGCGCGGGATAGGTTCGTTCGACGAATGGAACGACGACTTTGACGAAGTAGGTCTCCTGGCGAATCTGCGGGTTCGTCGGGTGATCGGCGTACCAGGGTAAATGCGAAAACGTCGGGTAGACGCAAATCAGTCCGTGTCGGTTGTGAACGTCATGCGACTGAACCTCTTCCATTGCCTTGCCCCAACGCTGGCCGTCACCAGCTTCGACGGGGAGCACATATAGCACCTTGTACTTCTTCTCATCCTCGAGTTGATCGGGCAGGAGGACATGAATTTCGGTCGTGCCGGACTGGAAATTGGACTGTACCTCATGAACCAAACAGCCCTGTTCGTTCCTTTTCGCTTCGGAGATCCTTGGCGCGGCCATGCCGAGCCTTGCCCCGGGCACGGCCACAACTGAAGCAATTGCAGCGGCGGCCATCAGTGTTTGCCTCATGCGACGCCTCTCGGGGTGGGTGCGAGCTGGCTATTTGGGGCCCATTCCTGGGTTCGCAGGGATTGTGCAAAGATTCTCCCTGGCACCTTGTTCGGCGGCCGGTGGTTTGACTACACTATGCGTTTTCCCACGCCAAGAGACAATACCTTCCATTTCGTACATCTTCCTTTTGCGGAAGTGTCCAGCCTGATGAAGAACTCACCGAAGAGCAGAAACGCATTTAAAGACTGGGCGGCAATTTCCCTTGCACTTGTCGCTGGCATAGTCACCGCGGAACTCGCGGACGTATGGCAGCCCTCGGCTTCTGACGAGATCCCCCTCCACGCTTCGGTCCAGAC
The DNA here is from genome assembly GCA_964617665.1 of uncultured Pirellulaceae bacterium. Lineage (GTDB taxonomy): Bacteria > Planctomycetota > Planctomycetia > Pirellulales > Pirellulaceae > JADHUC01. Next base: position 13,117 of record CAZUAH010000193.1, on the reverse strand, counting down.
GCAGGTCGAATCGCCGACGCTTGCCTTGGGAAGCGATGCTGGCAAAGCACGCTGGGAAAAGAAATAATATAGATCATCTTTTCGCAATTTGTCGGCTGCACGTCTGAGTGCTTCTTTTCACAGTATCGGGTACCGGTTGATGGCAGAGAACAGGCAGACCATCTCCCTTGCGCCGTTTCCCGCCGCTGCCGAGCGATCGGATTGTCGACGGGCAATGCCCGACATCGCCCAGGACATGAAAGCCGTCGTTGGCGGAAGCCTGGATCGTGTGGGCATGTCGGGCATCGAGATCGCTTTGCGTCTTCGCAATTCGGAAGGGGAAACCGTACTGACTCCGGCACGGGCCAAGGCCCAAATCAGCCTGGACGATCCGGACGTCAAGGGCGTTCACATGTCGCGTCTGTTTCTGGCGTTGCACAAGACGTTGGAAGAAGACGAATTTACGATGGGCACGGTTGATCAACTGGTTCGCGCGTTTGTGGACTCTCATTCGGACATCAGCAGTTCCAGCTACGCGGAGTTCAGCTTCGAGTACATGGCGAAGCGATCATCGTTGCTCAGCGACCACATCACGTGGCGCAGCTACCCGGTGCGGGTGGAAGCTGAACTGAAGGAAGGTGAAATCGAGCACCGACTGCATGTCAACGTCGCTTATTCGAGCACATGTCCCTGCTCGGCAGCGCTGGCAAGACAGTTGCTCCAGCAGCAGTTTCTGGAGGACTTCGAAGATCACCGTTGGCTAAGCGTCTCCCAGGTGACGCACTGGCTGGGCGGTCAAGGGACGCTTGCCACGCCGCACAGCCAGCGCAGTCACGCCGATGTTGCCGTCGCGTTGAGAGACGATTGTCTCCAGTACCCGATCGTCGGTCTGATCGACGCCGTCGAGTCGGCCATCGCGACGCCGGTACAAGCGGCGGTGAAACGCGACGACGAACAAGAGTTCGCGCGGCTGAACGGCGAGAACCTGATGTTTTGTGAAGACTCGGCGCGGCGTGTCCGAGCCGTGTTGGAAGAGATGCCGGAGTTCGTCGACTACCGGATTCAGGCCAGTCACCTGGAGAGCCTGCACCCACATGATGCTGTATCCGTCGTTGTCAAAGGGATCCCGGGCGGGTTCCAACCGTGAAGAGCGGGGCGTACCGTTTGATGACTCTGGAAGAAACGCAACAACGCGTCGATGGTTGGATCAAAGATTTCGGCGTGCGCTACTTTTCCGAACTGACAAATCTTGCTCAGTTGGTGGAAGAAGTCGGCGAATTGGCGCGTATCATGTCGCGGACCTACGGCGATCAAAGCTTCAAGAAATCCGATGAAGGAGCCGAGTTGGCCGACGAGTTGGCGGACGTGCTGTTTGTTTTGATCTGTATCGCTAATCAGACGGGAGTGGATCTGACCGAGGCTCTTGAACGGAACTTACAGAAGAAGACCGCGCGCGACCACACTCGTCACAAAGACAATCCCAAACTACATGGAGAACCCAACGCATGAGCCTGACTATCATGCGGCGAATCAGGTTCAGCGCCGGCCACCGTCTGCATCGCCACGGCGGGAAGTGCGAGTTCTTTCACGGACACAACTATTTGGCCGAGTTCTACGTCACGGGTGACGAAACGGACGATGTCGGCCGAGTGATCGACTTCGCAGAACTGAAGCGCAAGTTCAAAGGCTGGATCGACGAGCACTGGGATCACGGTTTTGTGCTCAGCCGAAAGGATGAAAACGGCATCGCGGCGGCCGAAATGGTCGAACCGTCCAAGTACTATCTTCTGCCGTACAATCCGACGGCCGAGAACATGGCTCGATACCTGCTGGAGGAGATCTGTCCACGATTGCTGGAAGGAACTGGCGTCTTGGCCACGAAAGTGGTGATCTGGGAAACCGAAGAGGCATGTGCAGAAGCCGCGTTGGGTACCCATTCCGTCGAGACATGGCAAGGCGACGGGCTCTGCGGGGCAGAGGAAGCCAAAGGGTAAATTTGAGATTCGATTTCGGGTTTCACACCCCTTGTGCCGAGCGTCTCAATTGGCCGCAGGCGGCGGAGATCTTGTCTCCTTTGCGATGGCGGAACTTCACGGCCAAATCGGCTTGTTCTAGGATCTCGCGGAAATGTCGCTGAGCGGTTGGGGTCGGCGTCTTGTACGGCAAGCCCGCGACCCGATTGTACGGAATCACGTTCAGCAAGGCGGTCTGGCCTCGTAAAAGCGTTGCCAACTCACGGGCATGTTGTGGCCGATCGTTGATATCAGCCAACAGAACATATTCGTAGGTTAGGCGCCGCCCGGAAATTTCGAAATATCGGTCGGCGGCTGCGAGTGTCTTCTTCAGCCCCGTCTTCTTGTTGATCGGAATCAGTTGGCTTCGCAGCGCGTCGTTGGGTGCGTGCAGCGAGACGGCCAATTGATATCGCGGGACGCGCTTGGCCAGCCGATCCATCGCTGCCGGCAACCCGACTGTGGAAATGGTGATTCGGCGAACGCTGATTCCCAGGCCGTCTTTGCGTCTGGCTTCTTTGAGGGCAGGCAACAGAGCATCCAGATTCACCAGTGGCTCGCCCATGCCCATTACAACGATGTGGCTTAGCCGTTCGTCAGCAGGCAACAAGTGCTGAAGCCGCAGCATCTGTTCGACAATCTCGCCGGCCGTCAGGTTGCGTTCCACGCCCTCCAAACCGCTGGCGCAGAAGACACAGCCCATGGCACAGCCAACTTGAGTACTGATGCAGATCGAACGCCGCTGGCCATCTCGCAGTAACACGCATTCGACACGGCCACCGTCGGCCAGTTTCAGCAATAGCTTCTCGGTACCGTCAGTGGCTTGGTTGTGGCCCGCAACCTGTGTGGTCCAGATGCAAAAGTCACTCGCCAACTGCTCACGAAGCCCGGCGGGCAAGTCGGTCATTTCAAGGAAATCGTCGGCGCGTTTCTCGAACAACCACTTGCGGATCTGCCGGCCTCGAAACTCCGGTTGGCCGCAGTCGCGCAACCATTCTTCGAGATCGTGGTTTTCCGGATCAAGCAGATGTTTCATTGGGAGAACACCTCTGCGATGCGCCCTTGCACCTGTCCCGAAGTTAAGGCAGTTTCGAACGATTCCAGGTTCGGGTATATTTCGTGGCTGCAGAACTTGACGGACCAGTTGTGTGCAAGTGGACTGATGGCAAACACGGCGCGGCCGTTGCGGTACGCCTCCCACATTTCAACCGCCGTTCCCATAGAAGCCTCAGGAACGAAGGCCAGAACCATGTCGACTTCACCACACATGCGATTGTGGCGGAAGAACACATCGCGTCCGGTTTCGTGGTCGTAGTTGACCGAATCGCCGTGATCGGTCAGTGGGTCGTATACGTCGGCATCGGGAAGATGTTCACCCAATAGCTGTTTCAGTCGCGTACGGTAATCCTGGTCGTGGAGTGCCTTTTCCCCCACGTGCGATCCCTGCATGATTCCGGCCAAGAATATCTTCATCTCTCAACTTTCTTTCTGGTTCATATCGAACGGCGAATGCTGTTTTGCTGTCGAAAGAAATGACGCAATCCAATAGGATAAGCGTCCATACAATCTAAACATAGGCGGGTCCCCACCGTTTGACCATCGAACACCAGGGAAGACTTGAATGAAGAAGCGAACGAGAGAAACGACATCGGATACCAAGGCCCGAAAGTCGAACGATCCCAACCTGAAAAGAGCCCTCGACCTGGTAATGCAGGTCGTGGCCATACCCGGGACGAGCGCCCAGGAAGGCAAAGTTGCCGCGTTTGTCAGGGCTCAACTGTTGCGTGCCGGCGTACCCGTCTCTGCTATCCGGACCGACTCCGCCCATCGGCGAACTCCCGAGCCGGGTGACACGGGAAATCTAATTCTGAAGTTGCCCGGCACCGTTCGCGGGCCAAGGCGAATGTTCTCGGCCCACATGGACACGGTACCAATCTGTGTTGGCTCGCAGCCGGTGCGGGATGGCGATATTGTCCGGTCGGCCAATCCGAATGCCGGGCTGGGGGCCGACAACCGGGCGGGCGTGGCCGTGGTATTGAATACGGCCCTAGAACTGATCGAAAGCGATGTGCCGCACCCGCCGGCGATGTTCTGCTGGTTCGTCCAAGAGGAAACCGGCTTGCAGGGCTCACGTTGCGTTGGGAAGAGCCTTCTAGGTGGGCCTAAGCTGGCGTTTAATTGGGACGGCGGTTCGCCTGCCAAGCTGACGATTGGGGCTACAGGCGGATATCGACTGGCGATCGAAATACGAGGAATCGCCAGCCATGCGGGCGGTGCGCCGGAGTGCGGTGTTAGTGCCATTACGATCGCCTCGCTGGCCGTTGCCGATTTGCATCGTAACGGATGGCATGGCGACGTTCGCAAAGGCCGCAATTGCGGCACCAGCAATGTTGGCGTCATTCAAGGCGGCAATGCGACCAATGTGGTAACCGACCGCGTTTTGGTGAAGGCGGAAGCCCGAAGTCACAATCCGCGGTTCCGACAGCGAATCGTCTCCGAAATCGAGAAAGCGTTTCGCAAAGCCGCAAAGGAGGTGCGGAACGTGGCGGGCGCCAAGGGCGAGGTAGCGATCGACGGACGTTTGGACTACGAGGCGTTCCGCCTCGCGCCGAAAGAGCCTTGTGTCGAAGCCGCCGCATCGGCCGTCCGGTCGATTGGCCGCGAGCCGGAGCTGGCCATCGCCAATGGTGGTCTGGACGCGAACTGGTTGTTCGCGCACGGTATTCCGACTGTCAGTTTGGGGTGTGGCCAACTTAACCAACACATGGTCGATGATTCGATGGATGTTGCCGGATTTCAGGACGCTTGCCGCATTGCGTTGCGTCTGGCGAGGGCACAAGAAGGTTGAGGTCCAAATGCGTATTGCTCGCCTCCGGCCAAACGCACTAAACTGACAAGAGTTGCCAAGTTAGAGTCTAAACAGCCCAGGAAGAGGCCACATGACAACAACCGCTGACGCACTGGCTCACGGATGGAAGCTGCACCAAGCCGGGGACCTCGCCGGCGCGGAGAAGATCTATCGTCAAGTACTCCAGACCGACGCGAAGGACGCCAACGCGTGGTGTTATTTCGGGATGGCTTGCCACGACCAAGACCGCTTGGCCGAGGCCGTCGCCGCATACCGCAAGGCACTTCAAATCACGCCCGACTTCCCAGTTGCGCTCAACAATCTCGGCAATACGCTCCGTTTGCAGCGCAGGTTGGACGAGGCTATAGCCGCCTTCGATCACGCTTTAAGTCTGAAACCAGACTATGTGAACGCACACAAGAACAAAGGGACTGCTCTGGTTTGGGAAGGCCATTTGGACGAGGCATTAGCCAGCTATCGCCGCGCGCTCGAGTTCGCTCCCGACGACGCTGAGACACATAAGAACCTGGGCGTTATTCAGCTGCTGCAAGGGAACTTCGAGGACGGTTGGCGGGAATATGGCTGGCGTTGGAAGACGGACCAAGTGTCGCTTCCTGAGTACTCTCAACCAATCTGGGACGGATCACCGCTCGACGGGCAGACCGTCCTGCTATCGGCTGAACAAGGTCTGGGCGACACGATCCACTTCGTCCGCTACGCGGATGTGTTGAAAAAGAAGTACGACTGCCGCGTCATTGTTGCTTGCCAGAAGGCCCTTTTGCCGCTGATGGCAAGTTGCCCAGGCGTGGATGCGCTGGTCAAAATCGACGAAGACCCGCCACCATTTGACGTGTTCGTACCGCTGTTGGACGTGCCCGGAATTCTAAGCGACGACCTGGACACGTTTCCTGGGAACGTACCGTATCTCTCGGCCAATCCGGGATTGGTCGACCAATGGAAACAGGAACTGGATGCGTACGACGGAGTGAAGATAGGCGTCTTCTGGCAAGGCAATCCAGGCTATCACGCCGACCGCATGCGCAGCGTGCCGCTGACGGAAATGGCGTTGTTGGGCCAATTGAAGGGTCTTCGGTTCTTCAGCTTGCAGAAAGGTGCCGGCGTCGAACAGTTGGATACGCTGGGCGGTCGTTTGGATGTCATCCACTTGGGAGACCGGCTGGACGAGACGTCAGGCGCGTTCATGGATACGGCGGCCGTCTTGAAGAGCCTGGACCTGTTGATCGCACCGGATACGGCGATCGCTCATGTCGCCGGTGCATTGGGCGTACCGGTTTGGCTCGCTTTGGCAAACGTGCCGCATTGGCCCTGGCAGTTAGAGGGCGAAGACACACCATGGTATCCCACCATGCGGCTCTTTCGGCAGACCAGTGTGGGCGACTGGCCAAGCGTGTTTCGACGAATAGCAGAAGAGCTGCGCAATCAGTTTCCAACCGTCCGGCCGAAACGGCCGGAAGAATACCGCCTAGCCACCAGCGGCATGAACCGTCTGACCCGCACGCGTGACGGGATGATGCTGTACAATCGTCACGACAAGTATGTCGGGCGTTCGCTGGATCGTTACGGCGAGTTTTCAGAAGGCGAATGTGATCTGTTCCGGCAACTCGTCCAACCGGGAAATATTGTGGTAGAAGCGGGCGCAAACTATGGCGCTCACACGCTGGTGTTGTCCGAGTTGGTGGGCGAAGGGGGCATCGTCTATGCCTTCGAACCGCAGCGTCTTGTCTTTCAGACACTTTGCGCCAACGTGGCACTGAATGGGCGCACCAACGTGCACTGTCGTCCGGAAGCCGTGGGGGAAGCATCGGGCCGGATCGTTGTACCATCGCTGGACTACAATTCAGAACAGAACTTTGCCGGTCTTGGGCTCGGCGATTACGAAAATGGCGAAAGCGTAGCTGTGACGACCGTCGACTCGTTGAAGCTGCCCCGTTGCGACCTACTGAAGGCTGATGTTGAGGGCATGGAATTGAACGTCCTGAAAGGCGCGGCAGAGACCATTGGAAACTGCCGGCCAATCCTTTACGTCGAGAACGACCGCAAGGAAAACTCGGCGGCCCTGATCGAATACATCATGTCGCTGGGCTATGACCTTTACTGGCACCTGCCGCCTTTGTTCAATCCAGACAACTACTTCGGCAATTCCTCGAACGAATTTGGCCGAATCGTATCAGCGAACATGTTGTGTATCCATTCGTCGGTCAAGTCGTCTATCGCAGGTCTTCGACGAATCGAGACGCCCGAAAGCGACTGGCAAGTGCAATGAGTTGGCCACGCACGAGACACGACGATACGGAACAGCAAACACGGAGGATCTAATAGTGGATGCAAAACCCATCCTGGTTGAAGTCGCACCGGGCGAGTTGATCGACAAGATCACGATCCTGGAGATTAAAACGGAACGCATCACCGACGAAGAGAAGCGAAACAACGTACGGGTCGAATTGGAAGTGCTTGAGAAGGCTCGGGACGATGCGATGCAATCGCCCCCAGCGCTGGATGAACTGACCGCGAAGTTGCGAGAAGTCAACGAGGCTATCTGGGACATCGAAGACGACATCCGAGATTGCGAGCGTCAAGAGGATTTCGGCCCAAAATTCATCGAGCTGGCCCGGTCCGTCTACCACAGCAACGACAAACGCGCGGCGTTCAAACGAGAAATAAACGAACTGCTTGGGTCAAAGCTGATCGAAGAGAAGTCGTACGCAGACTACTAGCTATGGGCGGGCTGCAGACCGTCAGGTGGGCGGCGATGGAGGAATCTTCCCAAGTCGGCTCGATCCACTATTGCGCCGTCTCCAACACGGTTGCGATGACCTCGAACAGCTGCTTCGAGTGTATAGGCTTGGACACATACCCATCCATGCCGGCTTCCAGGCAGCGTTCCCGATCACCCTTCATTGCGTGCGCGGTCAGAGCGACGATTGGAGTGTGCCCGCCGTTGCTCCGCTCCATCTCGCGGATCTTGGCTACCGCCTCGAAGCCGTCCATGACGGGCATCTGCACATCCATCAGAACCACGTCGAAATTCTGGTCCTGTACTGCCGTTAGCGCTTCCTCGCCGTCGCTGGCCAACGTCACCCGATGCCCTCTTCCATCGAGAATCGCTTTTACTAGTTTCTGATTGACAAGGCTGTCTTCGGCGACCAAGACATCCAGGGATCGTTGCTCTCTTTCTGGAGCGTCTACTTCCAAAGGCTCCGACTCGAAAACGCATTCCCCAAGGGACTGCATAATCGCGTCGAACAGCTCGGACTGCTTGATGGGTTTCAACAGGCGGGCGGCGACTCCAAGCTGCTCGCAGCGGTCAAGGTCACCGACGTCATCGCCGGAGGTCAGCATGATGACGATCGCGTCCTGAAGTTCGCTGTCCTGTCTTATCTCCTCAACTAATGCGAACCCATCTCTTTCGGGCATATGGAGGTCGGTAAGGACGAGCCGATAGGGTGCACCCGTTTGTGCTGCTTGTCGCAACCGTTCAAGCCCGGTGGCTACGTCAGGCGTTGCAGTTGGCTTCAATGTCCAGCGGCCGAGCATTTCACTCAGTATGCGACGGTTTGTGGCATTGTCGTCCACAACCAGTACGGGCATGTTCTCCAGTACAGCGGGCTCGACGGACGGCGGCTTGGCCGAGTCGTCCATTTGAACGACGAACGGGACCATGAAATGGAATGTGCTGCCGCGATCAACTTCGCTTTCCAGCCAAATCTGGCCGCCCATCATACCAACGAGTCTCGAGCAAATAGCCAAGCCCAAACCGCTGCCGCCGAATTTGCGCGTTCGAGAGCCATCCACTTGCTCGAACGCATCGAAAATCGTGGAGCATTTCTCCGGAGGTATACCAATCCCAGTGTCCGTCACGGAAAAGTGAAGATCGACGTCGTTATCGGACCTCGACTCCACCTCGACGTTCAGGAGCACTTCCCCTTCGTCGGTGAACTTAATCGCATTCCCGACCAGGTTCACGATGATCTGCCGCAGCCGGTCCAAGTCTCCAACCAGCCTTTCGGGAACTTCGGATGCGAAGCGACAGGCCAGTTCCAGATTCTCGGCATGAGCACGAATACCAAGTGCCTTCATCGTATCGCCGAGACTCTCGCGCACGTCGAAGGTCGTTGATCCAAGTTCCAATTTGTCGGCCTCGATCCGCGAGAAGTCAAGGATGTCGTTGATCACCGACAGCAGCGACTCGGCTGATTCTCGTACCAATCCCAAGTACTCGTGCTGGGTGGGTGACATGTCGGTGTCCAGTAGAAGCTCCGTCATGCCAATCACGGCGTTCATGGGAGTGCGGATCTCGTGGCTCATGCGAGCCAGGAACTCACTCTTCGCTTCGTTGGCGGCTTCAGCGGCTTCTTTGGCGACACGCAACTCTTCGGCCGCGAGTTTCTGGTCCGTGATATCGCGAACCGTTGCCTGCAGATACTCTTTGCCCTCCAACTCCAATCGAGTGAGCAGTACCGTAGCAAAGAACTCGCTATCGTCGATTCTTCTGTGTTTCCATTCAAAGAAGTGCGAGCCCTCCTTCATGGCCGTAGCCATCATCTGCTGCGCTTTTGCGCCGGAAAGGACTCCATCGGGCTGGTATTCGGGAGACAGGTCGGCTGGCGTACATGAGGTGAACTCCTCTTCGTCGCGACACCCGAAGATCTTGATCGCGGCGGGGTTTCCACTAAGGAAACCTTCGGTTGGGGTCAACACCATGATGGCGTCACGCGACGAATCGTACAAAGTCCTGTACCTCATCTCGCTCGTCCGCAACGCCTCTTGCGCTTGCCTTTGAGCGGTGATATCGCGAGACACACCGAACGTGCCGACAACCTTGCCCCGCTCGTCGTACAAAGGCATCTTGGTCGTCACCGCCCACGTCGTCGGGCGATCCGACCATGTCTCCTCTTCCTCCTTCTCGAGAATTGGTTTGCCGGTTCGTATGATTTGCTGCTCGTCGGCCATCGCCGGTCGAGCGTGTTCTTCCGTGAAAAAATCAAAGTCGTTCTTTCCGAACGCTTCTGACGGCTCATTCAGCCCGAAACACTCGGTCAGTGCCTTATTGATTCGGATGAAGCAGCTTTCCGCATCTTTGAAATAGATGTTGTGCGGCAAGTAGTCCATCAGCGAGTCGAGCAAGTAGCGAGACTGCTCGAATTTCGCCTGTGTGTCTTTATGTTCCGTGATGTCGGTGATCACGTCCGCAAAGTACAGAGGATTCCCATCGCCATCGCGAATCAGGAAGATGTTCTCCAGCGTTGGAACGTGCCGACCGTCCTTTGTCAGCAACGCCAGTTCGCCTTTCCACTGCTTGCCCTCAAGCACACTCGGCACGATCTCGTTGGTCAGCCGTTCGCGAATCGGAGTCGGATACTGCAGCCAGAATAACGTGCCCACCAACTCCTCGGACTCACGTCCCAACAGCTTGCACACAGTCTGGTTCACGTATGTGATCCGACCGTCGAGATCCGCCATTCCAATGCCGATTCCGGCGTCCGCGATGAACCGCTCGAAGAGACCAAGCTGTTGGTCCGAAGTAAGCTCCTTCTCTCCAGCGTCGCGTGTCACCTTTGATTTTGAATCGTCGCTCTCGCGCATGGTCAGGATTCCAGCTAGAGGGAATCGTATGCGATCAGCCCGCCGTCTACAAAGTTCTTGGACGGGAGGCCCAATCTTCGGCTTTCTCGTCCTCGCCATTCAGAGTGACGGGAAGTTCAACGGTGACCTGGGTTCCTTTTCCGGACGAACTGTCGATGGTCGCGTGGCCACCGAAAAGCCGCGCCCTTTCACAGATTCCATAAAGGCCAAAACACTGTTCGGACACTCGCGCAGGATCGAATCCCACTCCCTGATCGGAGACCTGGATGCTCAAGTGATCGTCGCTTTGCACCAAACGCACTACGGCATGGTCGGCTTGGCTATGTCGTCTGACGTTGTTCAAACACTCTTGGACGATTCGAAACACGGTATTCTCCAGCCTCGGATCCAACCGGTCGAACTGCACGTCGTGATGAAACATCACCTTCTGACCGTCTTGGGTTATCTCGTCGGCAACCAAGTCTCGGATGGCGTGGACGACCCCTTCCTTTTCGATGACGGCGGAACTTTGCTCGTTGACTATGCGACGTCCTTCGGCGGACGCGCGCTGGAGTAGCTGATGCACCGTCCCTAGTCGCCGTTGCACAGCTTCGCTTTGCGTTTCCATGGCCCTGCACGCTGCCTCCAGTTGCATACGAGCAGCTATGGCGCACTGAAGCAAATCGTCATGAATGTCGTGTGCCACGGTTCGACGATCTCGCTCCTGCACAGCAAGCATCTTTCGAAGCAATTCCTGTTCGGCCTGCGCCCGGTCTTCTGCGCGTTTGCGAGTTACGGCATAGGCAAGAATCTCGCCGAGAAGCCGAAGACGCGACACTACATCATCGGGCCAGATACGCTGGATCTTGGAAGCAATGCTTATATCGAAAAGCGATTCCTCTTCCACAGCAACGGCGACAATGGCGGCTGCTTGATACTCGACGAGCCTCAGGTACTCCAGTTCTTCCGGCCAATCCGGATGCTCCTGCACGTTCTCAAAGACAAGTTCGCCTTTGTCAAGCAGGTGCGGGATGATATTAGGGAACTTGGTATTTCGAGCTGTCTCTGCGATGCGTACCGCTGTCTGGGAGTCTCGTGTCCAGGTATGCCGCCTTTCAAACGCCTTCTTGTCCATAGAGAACTCGACAAAGGAAACGCCGTCGACATCGTAGAAGGCAGCGATTCGCCCCAACGCATCGTAAATCCTCGCATCGATCTTGCCGCCCCGAACACCAATAAACCAGCCGGAGATCTCCGCAACGACTCTTTCAAAAGCAAGTTGCTCTTGGAGGGCCGTCTCTGCTCGTTTTCGTTCCTCGATTTCGCTTTCCAGGTTTGTGTTTGCGGCGCGGAGTTCAGCCGTGGCAACCTCCACACGGCTTTCCATGTCGTCACGTGAGTTTCTCAGTTCCTCCAGAACCAGTTTGTGTGCCGTGATGTCCGTTGCGACTCCGGCGATGCGGTAGACGTTGCCAGAGTCGTCGTAGACTGCGAAGCCCTCGTCCGATATCCAGCGAATGGATCCATCCGGGCGTTCGATTCGGTACTCTCTTGCTTCTCCTCCCCCCGTTTCTGCGATCCGCGCAAAAGACTGGGCGGCAAATTCGCGGTCGTCGGGATGAATGCTGGCGATCCACTCCTCGTACCGTTCATACAAGTCCTGAAGCGGACGATTCCAGATTTTCTCGTACGCCGGACTGACGTAGATGACTTTTTGATTAGTCCAGTCGAACAACCAGAACACTTTGCGAACGGATTCGGCCATTTCGCGGAAGCTATTTTCGCTGCTTCGCAAAGCTTCCACGGCTTGCCTACGTTCAGTTTCAATCCGGGCCTTGTGGAGCGCGATTTCGACAACGCTCCGAAGTTCTTTGTCCTGAAACGGTTTGACGATGTAACCCGAAGGATCCGTGACGCCGGCTCTTGCCAGAGTTTCATCATCCGTGTAGGCGGTCAGATACACGACTGGGGTACCGAAACGTTGCCGAATTAGCCCGGCAGCCTCTGTCCCGGGCATCTCGCCCGCCAAGACAATGTCCATCAGCACGAGTTCGGGACGGAGAGCTTCCGCTTTTTCGAGCGCGGCCTCTCCCGAGTCCACGATACCGCATACCTCGTAATCGAGCGCTTCCAGGCTGCCTCGCAGGTCCTGCGCTACAATTAGTTCGTCTTCTACAATCAAGATCCTCGTTGCCATGAGATTCAGTCTATTCCCGGCACTGGCGGCCATCAAACGAAAAGCAATGAATTACATATCGCAGTAGCTTAATCTTATCCTCTATGATGCTTCTCCACCAACCGGTTGACGTGTTCCTTCGTTGGGTTGCCACGGGCAGCCTGCAACTTACACAATCTCATGTATTGGTGTGTTGCGGCCTTGGTCTATTAGACGTATGCTGGCTATCTGGGGGATGCCCAGATTAACGATTCGCGCCCCGGAATAAATCCTTACCCAATTCTGACCGCTGATCCCTGGCCACTGATAACTGATCACCGAAGGGCGAGCCGCAATGGCCGACAAGAACTGGCTCGATGAAGATTCGTCGTCAGACACGTTCTCGCTGAGTCCCGACGCAGATCAGACGGGCAAGATAACCAGACGTTGCTGTGTCCTGGTGATCGAGGACGACCCGGCGGACTTTGAACAGCTCACGCATAAATAAGGCGGCGGCGGGGGCAGGTACTAGAATAGGGG
>CAZUAH010000192.1:0-23479 GCA_964617665.1 uncultured Pirellulaceae bacterium | reverse complement strand
CTCGTGCAGGCCGATGTGCGGAAGGCCGCCGATACATGATCGGCACGAGAGCATGACGACGGGCGCGGCCCTCAAGGATCCGGGTCCTTTTCACTTTGTCCTGTACTACTAATGTACGAGATCGTTAACTTTTTCACAAAGTCAGCGACCAACGGGAGCGGGCCATTGCGAACCGAGCGGTAGCTCGCATTTGGCTGGCGGCCCTGCCGCCCTGTGGTCGGCGAAGGTGTAGCTGTGGCGATCTGGTCCGCGCATCCAACGAGTCACAAATGACAAGCTCGCTCGAACAGCTCCAGCAAACGATCGACACCACGGCCGAGCACAGCTAGCACACTGAAGCTAATCCGTCGTTCAACAACGTGAGATTCCGGGCCGCGACGTTCGTGGAATCGTGGATGACCCGTTCCACGTGAGCGAGACACTACGAAGCCGAATCTACAGCGAGGAAAGTGCGAAAAGTGGAGCCACCGCGCCTTCTGATCCGATTTGCCAAGGCGTCCAGACGACGGCCACGTCGGATACGGTGATATCGGCCTTGCGAGGGCGCAGTTCGAGCGGCTCCAGCTCGAGAGCATCCGCTTCAAAGGCGGCCTCGATCTTTCGAGCTTCCTCTTCGAACTGTTTTTCAAGTTCGGTCAGTTGTTCCTTCAATTCGGCAAGCTTCTCTCGCGCCTGGCCCACGTCGCCGCGTTGCCCCGCGGCACGGCCAAGACTCTTCATCGATGTCGCGGCGCGGCTGACGTTCGTGCGGCTTGCGAGCTTGCGGCCCGTCAATGCACCCAGAAGAGACGAGCCAAAAGAAACGGCCGATTCAAAAGTGGCCTTTCGGGCCTGAGATCGCTCCCGAGCAACCGCTTCCTCCGCCGATCGGATTCGAGACTGGAGTGTAGCCAGCTTCAATGCGTATTTCTTTCGGAGCTTCTCCACATTGAGGTCCCGCTGCTCATGGGCCAGCTGGGCAAGGCGTACACGGAAATCGCCCTCGGTCTCGCCTGGCTGCGAATAACGCTTTAACGAGGCGCATTTGTAGATAGTGAGTTTCTGGGTGCGGTAGAGGGATTCCTTGAGCTTCTTGCCAAAGCTGCTGTAGCTCTTTGCTCGCAACATTTCAGCCGGAGGGGCGGCGAACCGGCATTGAGGCAAAGGCTCGTTTTCGAACTCAAGTTTTGTGTCGTCCATAGCTGCAGCCGTGTCCCACAAGGGGGTCGGCAACGGGCCGGTAACCGGCACAATAAGTGTCCGCGGTTGCCACACGTCGACGCCGTATGTAGCCCGTACGAAATGGAGTCGCCCGCGACCAAGCAAGGCGGGACGGTAAATGAGCTGACCTTCGGCCGACGAGCTGGGCGAGTCCGGTGCGAGGAAGACCTGTTCGACACGGGACGGCAAGATGGGCCGCTCCGCGCCAGGGCCGATCTTTCGGTCCTCTGTTTGGGCTGTGGTAGGCGAGGCCGAGACGGGCTCCAGCTGAAGGTCGTCCATCGTGAGGCTGGCGGTTGAGCCTGGGATGCGGCCAGCTGTGGGCGTCGACGTCGGTTTCGGCGGCGCCGACTTCGCTTGTGCCTGCTGCTTTCGTTGTGCCATCAAGGTCTGAATCTGGTTGCGGGTGAGTGGACCTCGAAGGTAGGAGAGGGCCCAACGGGTCTGAAACACCTCAGGCCTATCCTCGTGGACGTTGTTCATCAAGAACACGCGATTGCCCAGTCCAGCGAGCGTGGCCTCCATCTTCTGCTTGTCGAAGGCCGTTCCGACCTGGACCGAGGCACCTTCGAGTCCCTCCAGCACGCGAGCTTTGTCTCGCTCGGTTTGCAGTCTTCCGATGAGCCACGTGCCAGTGTTCGACAGCCCTTTGTAGTCCAGGTCGACGGGATTCTGTGTGGCCAACACCACGCCCAAACCAAAGGCCCGGGCTTGTTTGAGTAAGGTGAGCATCGGTTTCTTGGAGGGGGGATTGGCCACCGGCGGAAAGTAGCCGAAGACTTCGTCCATGTAGAGCAGGGCCCGCAGGCTCGACGTGCCGGGCTGGCCGCGGGTCCAGGCGAGAACTTCGTTCAGCAAAATCGTGACGAAGAACATCCGTTCCGTTTCGGACAAGTGTGCTATCGAAATGATCGATAGCCGTGGTTTTCCGTCGCTTGTGTAGAGCAGACGTTTCACGTCAAGGGACTCTCCCTCCATCCAACCGGCGAACGACGGCGACGCCAGAAGGTTGTTCAATCGCATGGAAAGCTCCAAGCGATCCTTGGCCGGATAGAATGTCTCCAAATCGAACACGCCCACCTTTTCGAACGGCGGCTTCTGGATGGTCGCAATCAGGGTCGCCACGTCCAGGTCACGCTCATCTCGCCAGGATCGGTCAAGGACGGTTGAGACCAGGATGTGCTCGCGACTGCGCACCGGATCCGCATCGATTCCAAGTAGCGCCAGCAGCCCGGAAGCCGCCGAACTAACCCGTTCCCGCATGGCGTCGGTGTCGTCTCGCACGGCAAGCGAAGGGGCGGCAAAGCTCTTGAGCACGGTTAGCGGCAGACCGGCGTTGCTGCCGGGTGTGTAAACGGCAAGATCGACAGCCTCACGAAACCGAGAAATCCGCTTGGGCGTTTGGCCCCACGAGGCGAGCCCTTCGCGCCATTGCTTGGCTGTCCGCGCGGCGAACTGATCGGCTGTCAGTCCGGCTCGTGTGGCGGAACTCTCATCGATCCACGGCCGAAAGTCCGCCGGGGCCAGGTCGGGAAAAGTGAGCAGCAGGTTACCCAAGTCGCCCTTTGGGTCGATGGCAATGGCGGGCACCCCGTCGATGGCCGCCTCTTCCAACAACGCAAGGCACAAGCCCGTCTTTCCACTGCCGGTCATGCCTACGCAGACGGCGTGTGTGGTGAGATCCTTTGAATCGTACAGCAGCAATTCATCCTGCGCAGTCCCCATGCCAAGGTCATACGTTCTTCCGAGATAGAACGCCCCGAGTTTCTCATAGTCGTGCATTGAGCGTGCCCCGGCTGGTAGAAGGGTATGCGATGCGAATCCGACGATTCGCCAAGCAGCCACTAGCATGCCACGCTGCGTCTATCATATAAAGTGGGCCGCCGCATAGACGCGACTGGACGCATTCGAAAAGCAAGCGCGTCATTCGACTATTTTGCCCGTCCGGCCAAATATTGAGCCGGCGTGAAAATGCTGCAATTTGCCGCAGTTTCCGTATGCTTGGCATGAAGTTCGGCCGAACTCGATTTCGCGCCGGATACCAGCCTAGAATGGCATTGAATGCTGGCGGCCCAGGAATGGGACTACAATCGCCACGGAAATCACCAAGGCCTCGACAATCGCCTGAGGGAGCCGGCAGGCGAAGTCCAGTGCCAAGAGAGCTTGGGCCGAGTATTGCGATACTACTACCGCGATGCGGCGTAGCGTAGCCAACTTGTTAGCCCGTCTAACGTGCGGTCCCGGTACGCAAGCCATCGCCAGTGGTTTGCCCAGCAGGAGATTTCGGGCACTGGAAAAGTCCGAAACTGCGCATCGTAGCCGAAAGATCCGCCCAGGCGATGGACACGGGGAGGGGACGCGGTGGTACAATACTCTTCACAATGAACCTGGATCGTCTCCACGTTCACCGCAAATGGGAAAGCTCGGTTCAGGTATCTTGTATCGGAGGCATATCGACATGCGAGCGACACGAGTGCTCATCACCGTACTGTGTGTCTCGATGGCTTCTACTAGCGCAACAGCCCAGTCGATCAAGAAACTCGAATTTCAATTGGATACCAAGACGGAACTTGTCGGCGAGTTGAATCCGACATTGACGTTTTCCATCGAAGAGCCGAGCGAGAAGTTGGGTTGGGCCAGAATCCTGTGGGGAAAAGTGCGTTTGTCCAATAAGACGGGAAAAGTGAAATACGCCTATGCGGCAGTTGCTTTGTTTGGCAAAGACGGCGCACTTCTGACTGCCGGTGGGTCGGCCTATTCGAAGGCCGATGGTATACGTCACAGAATCACAACCACCAAGCGTATCGGTCTCGCGATCGCCGGATACCGTGTGGAAGACATCTCCTATGCTTCCGTGCGATATATTGAGAGCGACACGCCACTGCTTCAGTATCATCCGAACGCGAAGTAGGCCTGCCGAGCGAAAGCGGGGAAGAAGGCAGACAGAGCTGTGCCGCAATTTGGATCGGGTGCGCATCGGTAATGAGTCCGGGGACGAATTGACTTATCGGATTTGAGGAGAGTGATGATGCAATCGCGAGTGTTCCACAAGTCACTGAAAGCGTGCGTAAGCGTAGTACTAACGGTTTGGTGTGGCTCTGCCATGGGCGAATTGCCTCCCGGCACATACGAGAAGCTCAAAGCAGAGGCCCAAGAGGTCCTGGAAATCCGAGTCACGAAAGTGGGCGAGAAGCGGGAAACCGATAATGGCGTCTACTATTATGTGTGCGATGCCGAAGTGCTCTCCGTAACTCGTTCCACGGCCGGTTTTCAGCCCGGAGACGTCGTGCGTTTCGAGACCTTTTTCGTTTCTCGAAAAGCGATCGAAGGTGGTTTCGCGGGCCCTGCCAGCCCTCCGTTGGTCAAGGAGAAGTGGCGGGGGCGCATTTACTTGAATACGCCGCCTCCCGGATCCGAGGTACAACCTGACGCAGAGAAAACCGTCCTGAAGTTGGCTGCCTACGGTCGCAGTTTTGAGGCCGTCAAACGCGGTCGGCCGGCGCGTTTGCGCCGGATCGGTATCGGACGCCGCAGAACGCAGTAACGCCGATGCCACGTGTCGTTGGGATCCTCTTCAGAAGAGGGGGGACGTAGAGATGACAAGCCAGACATGCTTCACGTTCTTCTTGTTCGTCATTGCCGTCTGGACGCTTGCAGGCAGCGCCTCGGTCACGGCAGATGCGGGGGGAGCTCAAGACGAGAACAAGTCAATTTCCGCGATTCAGGAACTGGGAGGTGAGGTCAAGGTTGACGAGACGGCTCCGGGAAAGCCAGTAGTCGAAGTCGCACTCAACGGCTGTTGGGTCACCGACGCAGATTTGGCACACCTAAGAAGCTTGACGGATCTTCGAGCGCTGGATCTCAGTGTCACTGAGGTAACCGACGATGGGCTGGGGTGCCTGAAAGGGTTGACGAAACTCCGCAAGCTTAACCTCGATCTCTCGATGGTAGGCGACGTGGGACTGAAGCACCTTCACAGACTGACGAAGCTCCGAGAGCTGTACCTCGACGAGACGAAAGTGACGAAGGCGGGTGTCGAAGAGCCATCGAAGGTATTGACCGAGACCGATATTTCGCAGTCGGAATAGGGCTGTTCGTTCAACACACCGCCTCCGGTCAAGAAACTCGGTGAATTACCGCGTTTCCCACATCTCGCAATGCCGGGATTTCGATGGACTTGGCATAGGACGCGTCGAGGGCGCAGTGGCATTCCACCTAGATATGGCTGCCTTCCAGCGGCGCTGCCCATGTTAGCCCAACTGAGACTCTTGGACAGACGAGACAGTTGCCTGACAATGAGCGACAGAAAAATACCACGCGATAGCCAGTAGAGGGCAAGAAGATGCGATAAGATGAGTTGATACCGCCGGATCGATATCGCCGCAACGATGCGGTTCTCGAAGTGGAGCCGCTAGGCCGACGAATGCTCGCTCTCCGAATTGAGGGTCACATCATGAAGACTCAGACGAATCTGTTGTTGCTTTTCGTAGTCAGCCTCGGCCCGATCGCGCCTACGTTTGCGCAGGAGCCTCGGTCGAACGACGCGGATCTTGCAGAGCGTGGTTTTGTCTGCCTGTTTAATGGCAAGGATTTGACGGGTTGGGAAGGCCGGCCCGGAGCATGGGCAGTGAAGGATGGTGCGATCTGGTGCACGGGAAAAGAGGCTTCGCGAAACTGGTTGATCTGGCGCGGGGGCAAGTTGCAGGACTTCGAACTTCGCTTGAAGTTCAAGTACGTCAAAGGCAACTCCGGCGTTCAGGTGCGCAGCAAGGAGATCGAGCCGTTCATGGTCCGCGGCTATCAGGTCGAGGTGGCTGCCCAAGAGAAGATGGGGCTTTGGCACCATTCCATTTCTCCAGCCAAGCACCGCAGCCACTTGGCGACGGCTGGGCAACGCGTTCGCATCACCGCAGACGGCAGCAAGGCCGTCGAGCAGGTAGCCCAGCCGAAGGAAGTCCAGGCGGCCTATCGCCAGGACGACTGGAACGAGTTGATCGTTGTCGGCAAAGGAACTCGCCTTATCCAGAAGATCAACGGCGTTGTGTTCGCTGATCTGACTGATGAAGATGCCCAGTACGCCACACAGACTGGACTCTTGGCATTTCAGGACCACGGCCGCGGCACGACCGTAGCATTCAAAGACATCTGGCTGAAGCGTCCGGCTAAGTAGAGTCGTGTCAGCGAACGCACAGCTTCGGTTACTCGATCGACCAGCGGACTCGCGAGACAGCGGCGCGCTGGAGAGTGGCTTTGTCGCAAGGAGCGAAAAATGAACGCCTTGGTGTTGTCCTTTTGGAGCAATGTCACGCGAGCGGCGATGCTGATCGTGGCCATATCGCTGGGGGCTTCCACAATTTGGGCGGGTGAGCAACGGTTTGTGCTGCGCGACCACATCGAGCATGAATGGAAGAACCAGTTGCTCACGTATCCTTTCTCCGCACCGAAGGGCGAGTGCCATCCGGAATCCGTGACCTTGAAAGGTCCGAGTGGTGCGGTGCCGGTACAATTCTCGGAAATCGAGTGTTGGCCAGGGACCGGCGGGGTGAAGTCGGCCAAACTTTCTTTCATCGCCAACCTGTCGCCGATGGCGATAGACAACTACGCGGTTCGATATGACACTGAGCCTGCGTCCCAGCCGGTGACTGACTTGATAGTCACGCCCAGAAAGGAACAGGTCGAGATTACCACGCGTCAGTTCGGTGTCCGTCTCCTGCAAGGCGAAAAGAAATATCAAGAGCCAGCCTTGGCTGCGGATGTCCCCGGTCCGGTCATCGGGATGCGGTTGGCGGATGGTACGTGGTTTGGCGGAAGCCGAATGTTCGGGGCGGGCAAGATCGCCAGCTATTCGGCAAAGTTGACCGACACCGGGCCAGTCTTCGCGCGGGTCGCGATTCGTTACACGTACGCCGATGGCAACACGATGGATCTGACGGTGCAGGTGGCCGCTGGCGACAACGCGATGCGCATGGAAACGCACGTCGCGAAGCATCAACTGAACAGTGGTTTCGATCTGGTCTTAAGCCGAGGCTTGCCGCCGCTGGTCTTTCAAGTGCAGGACGAGCGCCGCAAGGACCGGCCTTGCTTTATGAATATCGAGAAACCGCTCTCGCCGCTCAAATGGGCCGAGATTCCGCTGCAGGATTATGTGACGCCCCAAGGAAAACATCCGGCTGGCCTCGTGACGAAGCTTACGCCGTGGGAGGACTGGTTCGGCACGTTCACTCAGGCGAGGATTCGGCTGAAGTTGGGCGGCACGGACCGTGAACTGCAGATTCGCAGCTTGGAGCCGGGGGCGTGGGTCGAGCCTCGCCAGATCGAATCGGTCTTTGATCCAAGCCTGAACCCTGATCCGGCCAAGGGCATTTGGGTGGGTTGGAGTCAGAAGTGCATGTCCGTGATGCGGGACGCGTCCGGCGATGTGTTTCTGCAAGTCAATGCCGCGCAAGGCGTGCGAAAGTGGACGATCAGCGACTGCCTCTCCATGCCGGGCGTGGCCGCGTTGTTCTCTTACTATGGCTACAAGTCGGAAAGCACGTTTCCTACCGAGACGCGACCGACGGTGGGCTATCGCTTGAACGAGGTGAAAGACTATGTGCTGGACTGGCCGGGCGACGAGGGGCGACACCCGCGTCTGTACATCAGCCGCGCCGAGTTGGAAGAACGATGGAAACGCGACGATGCGGACCCCGCGTTGCTGGAGGAGTTGGTGACGCGTGGCACTGCGCGGTCCGCTGAACACATCCGCTACAATCCCGATACAGGTTACACGTGTGCTTTGGGCGCGTACCTACTGACCGGCTCAACGGAAATCGCACAGAAGACTCACCTAGTGGCGCGGCTCCGCCAGGCACTCAATTACGATATCTGGGGAGTTCAGTTTGGCAGCGCCGGCAGCCCGCCCACGTTCTACGACGCGTTGATCGATACGCCGCTGGTCTCGGACGCCGAACGCCCGGTCCTGCGCGCTCGGATGGCGTATTTCGCGTACCGGCTGACCGACCCGGCGGTCTGGTCGGCCGAGCGCGGCTACTGTTCCGGTAACTCGAACATGACGGTCACGTGGGAGATACCACGGGGCATCGTGGCCTGCGCGATCGCGGAACACCCGATGGCCAAAGTGTGGTACGGCAAAGCGGAACGCATCATGGAGCTGTTCCTTGACCAGATGGTCGGGCCGGCTGGCGAGTGGCCCGAGGCCATGAGTCACCACGGGCGGACCAGCATTAACATGCTGTTGGCCTTCGCGATCGCGTCGACCAACAGTGGTCTGCATGACTATGTAAACGATCCGCGCGTGAAACGCTTGATGATGTACTGGGCCAAGCTCGAGACGCCGCGCGATCCACGCGCTCGAGGCCATTACGCATTCGCTGCGCCCAATCTGCGGTACTTTCCCGCCATGGGTCGCGACAGCATCGGCGTGCCCGGTGCAACCAGCGGCGCCATGGCCCGCGTTACGTCCACCAGCGATCCGGCATACTCGGCTCAATTGCAGTGGGCGTGGTTGGAGGAGGGAGCCAGCGATCGACTGAGCCACATGGGCGGCTTCGCCTATGTGGCGTGCGACAATCGGCTTCCGTCCAAGACACCCGATTGGCCCTCCGAGGTGTTCCCGCGTGCCGGGGCGGTGCTGCGCCATGGGCTCGGCACGCCGAACGAACATCAGGTGACCCTGTATTCCGGGGACCACGGCCATGCTTTCTACCCCGGCCACACGGGCGGCTTTGCCTCGATCTTTGCATACGGAACGCCGGTGGCGGGCCTGTTTCCGGGCGGATACGAGTACCAGGAGAGCTACCTGACCTCCGGGGTGGATTTGGCCCGGGGACTGGAATCCGTGGACCAGCGAAAATCGCTCGGCGGGTACCATGGCAGTCCGACGCGGGCCAGTATGTGGAGTTGGCCGAAAGGACAAGCGGCACGTTTTGGCGAGCGCGGAGGGCGGGCCAACGTGAGCGCATTCTCCACGTTGCCGCGACAGGACTACGTCGCCGTGGATGTGGCGAGGCACTTTCCTCGCAAGCTCAACCAAAACGTCAAGACTGACTTGCCACCGTGGCCGCCGATCCCAGAGAAGGGAAAGCCGCCGGTGGATTGGCGCCGCCAGACGCTCTTTCTCAAGGATGACGATCCGTCGAAGACCGGCTACCTGTTAATTCGGGACACCATCAAGGGCGGGCAACCGACCATGTGGCAGATGTGGACGGTTTCCGAGACCATCGATACGCCAGAGAACGTCAAGGACGTCGCCGCTGTTCTCGCCAACAAGCCGGGTCATCAGATCCAGCCCGCGCGCGAACTGAAAGGCGACCGCTTCACAGCCATTGGGCAGCTTGGCGTGGATGTGGAGTATTACATTGCTTCGCCGTCCGACACGCCTCGACACACGTTGCGTTGGGGGACGGATATGTTTGACTGGGCGAACAAGCTGACGGAGCCGGAGTACCAGAATCTGTTGCACCTGCAAATGCCCGGTGATGGGGCCTACTACGTGGCCTTCTTCCCGCGCAAGCGAGCCACTCCTGCTCCGACTTTCAGTACGCTGGGCGATGGAACCACCATCAAGGTGAGCGGCGACTTCGGTACTGACTACGGGTTCCTCTCTGCACTCGCGGCCAACGCGTCCGGCGAGGATGCAACCTTCAGCGGCACGGCCGCGTCGGTTCAGGACCGCAAGAGTGGATTGGTACTCGCGCTAGGCGCGAAGGGGAGCGTTGGCTACAAGCAGTATCGGTTGACAGCGGATTTCCCATCCGCCTTGCGAATTCAGCAGCAGCAATTGACCGTCGAGCTACCACAGGTCATCCAACCGCCGGCATTTCAACTTTCGCAGCCCTTCCCGGGCGGGTCGCTCAGCGTGAACGCCCCCGGCAAATGGGCGCTGTCGAAGCCATTGCCGAAGGTCGAACTCACTCAATCCGCCGCGGGTTTCGACCTCAAGGTCCCGGCCGGACTGAAGACGGTGACGGTGGTCAAAGAGACTTGAGCGAGACAAAGCGGCAGCTGACGTATTCGCGTCGCGAGAGCCAAACGTCTGTTGGCGGCTTAACGCTCCAGAACTTCAGGAATTGGGCTTCATAGCCTGAGCCGACGGCGTGATGGCGAGTCCGCCTTTTGACGTACAGCGCAGTTCCGGCGGCATCGCGAGACCGACCGCGTAGACAGCATCAATCGTCTCGTCCAATGGGATGGTGTTTGCGTAACCGCCGAGCACAAGATCTGCATTCACAAAAGCACTAGCTGCCGCAGCACCGTTGCGCGTGTGGCAAGGGATTTCGACTGTGCCGTGCAGCAGATCGCACACGGAACCCATCGTGTTCTGAAACGAGATTGCGGCCGCATCGCACGCTTGTCGGGCCGTGCCACCCACTGCGTCTACGACGGCGGCCGCAGCCATTGCCCCGGACGCGCCAATCTCTACCTGGCAACCTGCGATCTCGGCTGCGAAGGTGCCGCGTTTGGCGAGAATCGTGCCGATGGACCCGGCCGCAAGCAAGGCCCGTGCGATTTGCTCGCGAGTCAAGGATCGCTCTTCAGCCAGGGTTACGAGTGTTCCGGGAATCACTCCGGCGGATCCGCCCGTCGGGGCAGCGCACACGACGCCCATCGCACCATCCACGTGCATCACCGCCAATGCCCGCGCCGCCGCCCGTGTGTGCAGGCTCCGCGCGGAAAGCCGCCCTTCGGCTTCGGCCTTGAAAATGCGCCCAGCACAGGGCGGCAGAAGTTGCAGGCCGGTGAACTCCGGATTCAACCCGCGTTCCACCGATCGAACCATGATGTCGTAACGGCGGAGCGCCTCCTTCATCACCTCGGCCTCACTCATGCCCAGCAGTTGCGCCTCGTAGGCCAGCGCCAGTTCACCGAGAGAGAGGCTCTGTTGTTCTGCGATCTGGACCATCTCCGCCGCGCAGGAGAAGACAGGTTCGCCTTTCTGCAGAAAGTAGACCGGCGCGGACTCCCAGAATTGCGCATGCCCGTCCAACGCACGTAATCCTCCACGGAAACTCTCGGATAGGGCAGCCTTGCGGCGGCTCGTCAATCGCATGAAGTTATTCGCGTGGGAGATGGCGGGCTTTTCTAGGGCCTCGCCATCTTGTGTCAGCAGCTCGTGGGCCTCATCTGCTCTGTCGGCCGAGACTTCCAACAGTGTCTCGTAGGCCGTTCCATTGAAAAGCACCGATCGACCGTCGATCTGCGTGATCTCCACCTCGCCACCGCCGATGGATCGTGCAACGAGCTGCACTTGCCGGCCGTCTGCCGCTGCTAAACTCATTTCCACGGTGTTGGGATGGTCTGGATCTGCAAGCTTGCGGACTTGGAAATCGATCTCTAGCTCGGCCTGCGGTGCATCCTGCAGCGACGTAAAGAACGATTCGTCGGTCAGCGGCTTGCCCATCAAGCCCATGGCGAAACCGCGGTCGGCTCCTTGCGAAGTGTACGTGACCGCGTAAGAACCATTCGGGTCAAAAGCCAGCACGGCCTTGCACGGCACGCCGCCCAGCAACGATCGCCCCATGCTGGCGATGTGAAATGCGCCGGCGGTGTGCGAGCTGGATGGCCCACGCATCACCGGGCCAAGTACATGGTTGAATATGCTAATTATTTTCATGGCTGCGAGGTGAGGACGAATTGATGGCAACGGGCTCAGCCGGGAAGTCGGCAATGTTCCACAGCTTCTGAATGAGTGCGTATCCTTCCGGGTCATACTGCTTCAGGCCGGCTCGGTCGTTCGGAAAGTAGTTTATGCCCGCGAAGTACATGGCCGTTAGTTCGGCAAAGTATTCAAGGTGATTCTGGGCTGCATAGTTGGGCAAGTGTTTGCCTTTGTCTTCTTCACGTACACTCTGGTAGAGTCCGGCCTTCATGGCATGTTCCCACGTGTCGTAGATGTCGGCGCGGTGCTCCGGCCAATGCTCCAGGTGATACGCGTGGCCGAACTCGTGAAACAGTGCCTTGGTCGCCCAGAGATCGGAAATGTCCCTGTAGTTCGCCGCATCGAAAACGACAATGCTGGAAGCCATTCTCGGGTCGAGCCAGTCGTGATGCTTCGGCGCAATCGACCGGAAGTACTCCAAACCGTTGCCCCGTCCCCCAGCTGTTGCTTTCGGGCCGTACATCACGAAGACTTTGACCTTACGCAAATCCGGTAACGTTGCGGCCGGCAGCGCGGCGGCAACTTGGCCGAGTTTTGAATTCAACCGGGCAAGGGCCGCCTTCGCGAGTTCCGGTGCTTCATCAGCCAGTTGCTTTTCCACCAGCACTGACCACCCCTGCAACTCATGCGTGACGTATTCTCGCGGCGGATGATTGAAATCCACCGGCGCTTGCTTCAGGGCGGGTGCTGTCTTGCGCTTCTTCTCCTCATGAGTTGCTGGTTCGGCGGGCTCCGCCGCGCGGAGCGACGTTGCCCAAACCAGCATCATGGATAGCACAAGGACGCGTTTCATCACTGGTCTTCGACAGCCGCACAAAAAGTCGGGTTCGGCCAAATCTATCAATGCCAGGGGCACATTCAGACAAACGAGATTACTCGACTCGAAGACTGGCCGCCGGTCCTGGTTTCGAGTTCTTACTTTCCATCACGTTTTCCTGCTTCGTCAGCATGAAGCGGTCGTATTCGAATCCATCAAACGGGCCGAGCTTGAAGTCATTGATCGCGGAGAACACTGTCGCGCCCTCCAGATTGACCGGCTGGGGAGCTTCCACCTTCCCAAGATTGAATGTGACGCCCTTGCTTTCCGTCTTGAGCAAGAAGACGACGTCGTCCTTGATGGGAATGTTCAGTTTGGTCCCAGCTTTGCCTTGGATCTTAGCGTACGATCCCGATCCGCCGGTCCTAGGAAACGTCTGCGAGACGGTGAACTCGGCTTCCGGTAGATCGAGCACGGTTGTACCGCCGCTCTTGACGAAAACCACAACACAACCGTCGCCGGCCAGCGCCCAATCGCCCGACTTCGTCAGCGTCGGTTTCATCTTCCAGAAGGGCACTTCGTTCTTGTAGAAGAAGTCCAGCGCAATCTTGCCCAGATCCCAGAACTTGTCGCGGCTGCGCCAGTCTTCACAAGTCAAGTCGGAGTGGGGATGCTTGTATCCGAAATACCACTCCGTTCCGCAACCGCCGGCCATGAACGTACCCCACAGGCCGTTGATGCGAGCTTTATCATGGTCCGGATCTTCGCCGTCCGTGATTAGCGCGTGTGTCGCATCACCGGGTTCGTCGCACGCAACGACCCACGGCTTCTTCGCGGCCTGTGACAGGAGCACCCATTTCTTCACGTCGCGGTAGACCTGTGTGAACGCCGGATTGCTCGTTTGAAGCGAGAGCCCGGTCAGATCCGATTTGTCACCCAACAGCGGACCATACACCTTGTCCTTGGCGCCAGGATACGTGTGCACGACGCGGAGGTGGTTGTACGGGTCGATCCGTTTGACGTAAGCCATTTGCGTCTGATGCTGCTCGGTCGTCTGCGAGTTCTCTTCGCCGAAGTTCCAGTTCAGTGCCAAGTGGTATCCGAATCGGGCCACGAGCTCGCGGAAGTAGAGCCTACGTTCGGGGCCAAGATCGCCGTTGTCCATCAGCCTGCAGTTTTCGGCCTCGGACGTTTTGAAGTGCAGGAACATGCCTTTGCGATCGCCATACTCCATGACGCGATCCCATTGGGCCGTCTTCGAGACATCCATTCGCAGCCGTTCGACGCTCGTCGTCCAGGCTTTGTCGGGTTTCTTCTTCCCGTGGTTCGCCTCGTAGTCGGCAAGGTTTTTCTTGACGATGTGCATGAAGACGTTTTCGTCGTCGCCGGCGACGTTGAACGTCAGGAACGAGAAGACGTTCATTGCTTTTCCCGAAAGGTAATTGACCGCGCCCAGCAAAGCCTTGCCCTTGTCGCGGTTCGGGCCCCAGAGCAGGTCGTCCGCGTCAGAGCTGTAATCGTTCAGGTGCGGCGACCACGTCTTGCGACGATCGCCGACGTTAGGCGTCGCGTCGAAGTCTGCGTACGCGAAGATGTTCTCCGGTGCGTCGGCTCCAACCTTCAGGAAATACTCACCCGTTTCGGCAAATCGCTGATAGCGCTCGCCCACGTATTGCAGGCGACCCTTGCTGTAGAACCCATTGCCGGGACCATCGGCCGGACCGATCTCGAACGAGCCCTTCATCCCATCCATGAAACCGCCGCTTTCGCCTTTTGGCTCGTCCGCCAACGCAACGCCCTCGCCCTTCACGAAGCGACAAGTATACGACCACCGGCCCGCCTCGTCGGCCGAAAAATGAACGCGCCACTTGTCGCCCGATTCGGCGCCCGTTACCGCGGCGTTTCCGTCGGCTGCGTAGAAACCCGGCACGACGTACTTCTGATCACTCGGCCCGATGAACGTCACGTCGAGCCGATAATCGGTATACGGATTCGGCGTTGCCCGTTCGCTGGTATCAGGTCCGTCGAACGTCAGTGTCACTTTGTGCCATTTGGCGAGTTTTCCGCTAGTTTCCACATGGGAGTCCGCCGCAAGGGCGGGTCGTGCGAAAAGACCTGCGAGGCCCAATACCACCGCACAGAAGCCGATCGAAACGCTCTTGTGACACTCTGCCAGCATTACCTCTCCTTTGGTGTTAAGCTCGTACACGCCCCGTCAACTGACTGCGTGCAACTCTAACTTCCTCGATCCATCAGATCAATGAGGCTGCGATCTCTGCGATCGTCCAGTCCGCTGCTGCAGCGTCTTGCGTTACGCGATGACATGAAGGCAATTTAAAACCGAATTTCGGGAGGGCGAAGCTCCTGCTGAGCCGTGTTTTCCCGTGGTTTCGGCTCGGCGGGAGCCTCGCCCTCCCGGTCTTGAAACCGCCTCATACCTTTGGACCGCGTTACCGTTGGCCGCCTTCAACCTGTGCAGCGTAGCCGTGCAGCCATTCTTCGAGATTCGTATACCCGTCGCCATCGTCATCGCCGTTGGGGTTGTTGGGGATTGTGAGCTCGCGGCGATTCTCGAGCAGGTCGGGCCAACCGCCGACGTCGGTTTGGCTGGCGGGGATATTGCCCGTGCGCGATCGGACTTGCTCGACGACGCGAGCGTCGACCGGGTCGCGGTCCGCCGGGCGAGCACCGGCATTGGCCAGTACCCAATCGCCAACTTCCTCGACTGGCTTGATGTTCAGCCCTTGCAAGACTACGGGCGGCGCTGTGACCTTTGACTTTTCGGGCGCGAGTCTCCTGTCCATCCAATGCTTGAACATGAGCTGATGGGACGCCTTCCAGGGATCCTCCAAGCGGTCTTCGATCAGTTCCGCCTCTCCGCGGTTCGCTTCCTGTTGTCCGGCCAGGTAATCTTGAAACTGCCGTTCGTCCACGGTCTTTTTGATCAGAGCTTCATGCTGGCGGCCTTCAGCCGGAGTGTAGCGGACCAGAAGATCATCCAAGAAGACTTTTCCGTTTTCCGCGCCCGTGGCAACCAGCCGGATGGGAGCGGGCACTCGATCGAAGCAGTTTCCAATCACACTCGCTTTGATCGGACCGCCTCGACTTCCACGCGGCGGAGGATTCACCAGCGTAATCCCACAGCCAGGCCGCGCGCACGCATCGTAGATGTAGTTATTCACGATGGCCAAGGTGGCACCGCCGCTGGCCATGGGATTGCGGTCAGCATTCTGAGCAAACAGATTGCCGATGATGGCAACGTTCCGCGATTCCCGTTCGCGTTCAGGAACAACACGATCCGGCGGGCTCTGGTCGAGGATCAATAGACCCTTTGAATGCCCGCCCTTGTGATGTCTCGGGCTGTTCAGACACTCGCTGAAGATGTTCTGGCGGAACGTTACGTTTCGCGCCCGCGACTGCACGTTCTCGTCGGTGGCCCAACTAAACGAGCAATGATCGATGACGACTCGCTCGCCGCCAACCTTCATGTTGTCGCGCTCGCCCCACTGGCTCCACCCGCTCTTCGGATTAATCGCAGGACGCGTTGGATCGCGCAAATCACCAACGCGAATGCGAATGTGCTGAATCAATACGTCGTGTGTTCGCACATTCAACTCGCAGCCCTTCAGCGTGATGCCCGGCGAAGGCGCCGTCTGACCGGCCACCGTAACATAGGGATGACGAATGCTTATGTGACCGAACGGCGTGAAATCGATGTTTCCCGACACCTCGAACACTACTACACGCGGCCCTTCGGCCTCGATCGCTTCGCGAAGCGATCCGGGACCTTCCGTGTTGAGATTCGTGACCTTGATGACGCGTGCTTCTGGGGTCTCCAGATGTCGGCCGCTGCCGGCGGTCGTCTCCATGCCGAAGCCTCGGTGGGCGCCCGGTATGATAGGAAGCACGTCGTCGGCCGATGCCTGTAAGGCAGTGGCGATTACCGCAACTCCGACGACGAAACTCAGCAGACGAACTCCAGACGCGTTGCACACCAGCTTCTTTTCACTCATGGAAGCACTCCTTCTATTTGGCGGGCGTAGCCAACGATAGCTATCCATGTAAGATGGATGATCGATTGAACTTTGTCCGATCGTACTTGGCGCCGGCAGTTACGTAAAGCTGATGGGCGGGGCTGCCCGAAGGCAGAATTGATCGTGGGCAATCCAACGAAACGAGCCGCCGAGGGACTCTCAGCGGCTCAGTGGATGGCTCAGGTCTGCGGTGCTTCCGTAGAAGGCCCGCTTCATTACGGCATCAACCCGTAGCGGCGGAAAAACTCGTCGACAGCCACTATCTCATCGCCGTCGTTGGTCAGTCCGGTGCCTCGTAGGCCGTAGATTAAGTTGACGGTTCTGGCTTCCTCACCGGGCGCGCCGATGGCCAGATCGTCGACGCCATCCGTATTGAAGTCAGCAACGCCCAGCGATTCGCCGAATTGGTTGCCGGGCTCCATTGCCCCCGCGATCCCCGGCGAGCCTTGGTGCCAAAACTGATTGCCATAGGCGCTCAGTCCGTTTGCTGAGCCGTAGATTACGTTGACCGCACCAGCGTTCTGAACCATACCAGGGATCCTATACCCGAAGAACCACCCATCAAAGTCCTCACCGGGCACGCCGATGGCCAGATCATCGCGCCCATCCCCGTTGAAGTCACCGACGGCCAGCGCGGTGCCGAACCTGTCCCACTTCTCGCTCTTGTCAATGATCCCCCACGAGTCCTGGTACCAAATCTGATTCCTCGCGGAGTTCAACCCCTCGTACTTCAAGCCACAGATTACGTGGGCCGCACCAGCGTCCCTGATCGCACCGATGTCTTCATCGGGCACGCCGATGGCCAGATCGTCGACGCCATCCCCATTGAAGTCACCGGCGGCCAGCGCCTTGCCGAATCTGTCCCCCGCCTCGGCTCCTCCTGCGATCCCCGGCGAGTTTTGGTGCCAGAGCTGATTGTTATCGGCGGTCAATCCGTTTGCTGAGCCGTAGATTACGTTGACGGCGCCCGCGTCCTTGATCGTCCCGATGTCCTCGTCGGGTACGCCGATGGCCAGATCGTCGTAGCCATCCCCATTGAAGTCACCGACGGCCAGCGTCTTGCCGAACGCGTCCCCCGCCTCGGCTCCTCCTGCGATCCCCGGCGAGTTTTGGTGCCAAGTCTCGGCACGGTCAAACCTTCCGGGACCTGAGCCGTAGCGAACAACGACCTTGCCCGCGCTTACGGCTGACCCGACATCCGCCAAATGACGCCCCTGGGCATAGTCCTGGATACCATCGCCGTTGAAGTCGCCAGTCACCGAAACAGTGGAGAAACTCTCGCGATGACATAGGTCGACATATTCTGATTCAGTCAACGTTTGAGCGCCGATCGCGGTGAGCCCTTTGGACGAGCCGTAGACTATGTTGAACGCACCAGCGTCTGTTTCCGTTCCCTCCCGTTCTTCACCGGGCACACCAATGGCCAGATCGTCGACGCCATCCCCGTTGAAGTCCCGGGCGGTCATCGACTTGCTGAACTGGTCGTACTTCTCGCTTTCCTCCCCGATCAGGTCCTGGTACCAGACTTGATTGCCGGCAAGCGTCAGCCCGTCGTCCGTTGATCCGTAGATGACGTTGACCACGCCAATGTCGTATCTGCTTCCAAAGTCTTCACCAACCACACCAACAGCTAGATCATCGCAGCCATCGTTGTTGAAGTCTCCTACGGCCAGCGACGAGCCAAACATGTCCCGCTTCTCGCTCCCCCCCCACGTCGACGACATGCCCTGGTACCAGGCTTGGTTCCCCGTGGCCGTCAGCCCTTTGGGAAGGGCGTGGACCCAACCGTAGCTTACCCATTCCCGCCAACGAGGGTCTGTGAGTTCGTTCAGACGCCCCTGGGAAACCCAGTACGCCGTTCCATCCTCCCTCGATCCGTAAATCACATTGACCAAACCAACGTCAGGAATCACCCCGAGGACCATAAGATTAGTGTCTTCGTAGGGCACACCAACAGCCAGATCATCGCAGCCATCCCCGTTGAAGTCTCCCGCAGCCAGTTCCCAGCCAAAGTGGTCCCGAGTCTCGCTTGTCCCATCGTGCAGCGCGTCCTGCGTCCAGCGCTGATGGCCCAGGGCCGTCAGCCCAACGGGCGTGCCGTAGAGTACCCAGACCTCGCCAGCCTCTCTTCCAACTCCGGACCATTCTTCACCGGGCGCACTGATGGCCAGATCATCGTAGCCATCCCCGTTAAAGTCCCCGGTGGCCAGGGAGCGGCCGAAACTGTCCCCCTCGCCAGGATATTGCACGATCTTATACCCTGGGTCTGCAAACCCTAAAGTCCACTTCTCAGCCGGTACCAGCCATTCGTAACGAGGACCAAACTTTTTGTATACGCGGCCCTCGCTCTCTCCGTCGATCCCGGTTATGTCATCCTGCGTCCACAACACTTGTTCAGTTAGTCCTGCTTGCGATCCGTATTGAATCGTCACCTCGCCTTTGTAGTCACCCGCGTTGGGACGCCCAATGGCCAAGTCATTGTATCCATCGCCGTTGAAGTCACCCGTCGCCTCAGGTCTCGCGTCGAGCACGCTCCGATCGAAGTCGGCGTATCCGTCTTCGTGTTCTAATTCCGAATCAGGAATCTCGATCCAGTCGAACGAGCCCTCAAACATGTAGAACATCTTGCGCTCTTCAAGTTGCTCGAGCCGACACGTGCGGCGGACGTCGCGGCTGCGGTTGTTTCGCTTCTCGCCCTTCCTGCGTAATTGGCTGAACAAACGCATGACTTGGACTCCTTTGGCTTGTGGTGGGTTGAAGGTTGATTCCCAAATGTCGCAGTCACAAGACAGTGCGAGTTTCGGGTCCCAAAGGGCTCACAGAATCTTCCAGAAAATTGGTCCATCCGGGGCGAGCGTGCGCACAAATGGAAACGGCGATGCCCCGTTCAGAGCGAGGGCTGGCGGGTATCAAGGGCGTTTACGCCTTTTCGCCGCACAGCGGTCTTAGACCCGTGATTTATCACGGGTTGACAGGAGCAATCGCATCTTCATGCCGTTCCCGCCCCCGCCGCACCGTGGCGGGGGCGGGAGCAGCTGGTTACAGGGACGACTTTGACCACCCGACGTAAACGTCGGGTCTAACACCGCCTTCGGCGGAAAAGGGCCATGAATGGCCCTCCTCGCTCGCATGCAGCGGCATGTCTCACGATCAACGGTAGAAGTTGCAGGCTTTGAAACGCCTGCCTACCGTCACGGCATCGCTCCGCGACCCGCCCTGGCCGCGTAGCGGCCCATCGATGGTAGGGCGGCCTTTCAAGGCCGGCTCGGATGAGGCATGATCGGCATCCATCTGTCGCGTAGCGACAGCCGAAGAATTCCCAACGTGGCGGAAACGGCGATCGTGGCAGGGGCGGCCCGTTCATCGGGCAATAGCTCATTTGCCTGGAGCGCTAACCAGGACTGCGGCCAGTCGAAAGCCCAGGTTGGGGTCGCGGTCGGTGGGCAGGCCGTGGTTACGAAACGCCGTTCGGCAGTAGGTCCTGTAACCGGCGTAACTTCCGCCCCGATTCGCGCGGCTCGAACCAGTAGGTGCACCACGGGGATCCTTCGACGGCGATTTCAGGTAGTAGTCGTCTTCGTGCCAATCCGCGCACCATTCCCACACGTTGCCGTGTATGTCGTACAGCCCCCACGGGTTCGGCTTCAATTGGCCCACATGTGCTGGAGTGCCCGTCGTATTGGCGTATTCGAGAATAGGGTCCGGGTTGTCTCCGAAATGATAGAGCGTGGTGGACCCGGCGCGACTGGCGTACTCCCACTGTGCCTCCGTGGGTAGGGTGAACTCCAATGCCTCCGTCGCGTACTCCCGGTTGAGCTTCTCCAACAGTGGCTGAATATCCAGCCAATTCACTTGCTCGACGGGATTGGCGGGGTCCGTGATTTCCGACGGGTTGTTTCCCATCAGCGCCTCCCACTGCGCCTGTGTCACTTCGTATCGCCCCAGGTAGAACGGCCGTGTGATCTTCACGCGATGTTGAGGCCCCTCGGTGGGAATATAGGCCTTGGCCCAGGTGTTGCGGCCGCGCTCCGCCCACTCAAGAAGATCCGCTTGTTCCTCTTCCGACGAGCCCATCAGGAACTCGCCGGGCGGAATTAGCATCAGCGTCAACTTCTCGCCTCCAGGCAGGTCGATTTCCCGCTCGATCGACACATCCAGGTATTCGGCCCAGGCCTGCTGATGCCGCTTCGCCGTGGCGGAATCGAAAGGAACCACGGCGGGATCAGGGGCGTCGGCCGGCAGGATGGCTGCCCATGGAACCTCGTCGCGCTGGTGCGGAGGCTCGACCTCCGCGGTTTCCGCCTTGGCCGTGGGCGGCGCCGCGGAGGGGACAGCCGCAATCGGGCCTGCATCCGCCTTCGCTCCGACCTCCGAACTCGACTCGTCCACGAAGACTGCCGCCAGCCGGAAGCCGAGGTTGGTGTCACGCACCTCTGGCTCGCCGCAATTGCGAAACGCGGACCGGCAGAACGTCGCCCGGTGGTACCAACTGCCGCCGCGGTTTACGCGGGAAGTGGCAGCGGTCAAACCGCGGGGATCGTTCTGCGGCGATACGGAGTAGTAATCCGTCCCGTACCAATCCGCACACCATTCCCACACGTTCCCGTGCATGTCGTAGAGTCCCCATGGGTTCGGTCGCAACTGACCGACGGGGCCCGGCGTTCCCGTCGAATTCGCAAATTCAACGAGAGCATCTTCGCTACCCCCCCAATGCCAGGGCGTCGTAGTGCCCGCCCGACAGGCATATTCCCATTGTGCCTCCGTGGGCAACACGAACTCCATCCCCTCGATCGCATGCTCTTGATTCAGTTTTTCCAGCAGCGGCTGAGTCTCTTCCCAGCTTACTCGTTCGACGGGATTTGCATGATCTTCTATTTTTGATGGATTGTCTCCTATTACCGCGGCCCACTGAGCCTGCGTGAATTCGTATCTGCCCAGGCAGAACGGCTGAGTGATCTTGACGCGATGCTGCGGCACCTCATGTGGAACGCGGATGGCGTCCCAGAGACCGGTAGCTTTCGCCTCTCCCAGGAAGCGTGCATGTTCTTCTTCCGACGAGCCCATCAGGAACTCGCCGGGTGGGATCAATACCAGCGTCAGTTTCTCGCCTTCAGCCAACTCGATTTCCCGTTCGATCGGTACGTCCAGGTAGTCGGCCCACGCCTCCTGATGCCGCTTCGCCGTAGCGGAATCGAAAGGAGCCACGGCCGGTTCAGGGGCGTCGGGCGGGAGGATGGCCGTCCATGGGACCTTGTCTTCTTGGCGTGGAGGCTCGACGTCTGCTGTTCCCGTTTCAGCGGCTGGCGGCGGTGACTTGCCGTTGACCACCTCCGTTCCTTCGCCTTTCAGAATGCGGATAACGGTGGCCGCGAACTGGGTCACGCCGGTGGCTTCGGTTATGCTTACGCCGACCAGGACGGCCAGCAGCACGAGTCCGACGACGGACCAGGTCTGGCGGCGAGAAGGGCCGCGGCGTGACGGTGCGAGCGTATCGCCGGGACCGACTATCGCCGACAAGTCCTGCGTTACATCCACTGGGCTAGTCGGAGGCCTGTTGGTCGGGTGCTGGAGACAGGCCAGATGCCGGCTCAGCAGGTCAGCCACTTCTTCCGCGGTCTGGAACCGCTCGTCGGGATTCTTGGCCAGGAGCCGATCGATAATCGCGATCAGTTCTTCGGGAATCTCCGGGTTGACTTCACCGATCGGGCGCGGCACATCGTCGCAGACCCGGCGAAGCGCGGCCACGGCCGAGTCGGCCCGGAAGGGCGAACGGCCGGTACACATGGCATACAGCACGCTGCCCAGGCTGAACAAGTCGCTGCGGTGCTCGACGGCCAGCCCCTGGGCCTGCTCGGGCGACATGAACTCGGGCGTGCCGGCCACATCGCCGGTGCGGGTGATACCGATGTCGTCCACGGCGCGCGCCAGGCCGAAGTCGGTGATCTTCACCCGCTCGACGCCATTCTCCAGCAAGATGTTGCTTGGCTTGACGTCGCGGTGGACCAGGCCCTGGCCATGGGCGGCGGCCAGCCCGGCGGCGATCTGGGACCCGATTCGCAGGATCGCCTCCAGCTGCAATGTGCCCTCACGCTCGATCTTGTCTTGCAGCGTCTGTCCGTCGATGCATTCCATCACCAGGTAAGGCGTCTTGTCGTCATCTTCGACGGCGTGGATGGTGACCACGTGAGTGTGGCTGACCGCAGCCGCCGCTCGGGCTTCACGGAGGAATCGCTTTCGGGCAGTGGGGTTGGCGGCGAACTCCGGGGCAAGAACCTTGACGGCCACCACTCGGTTAAGCTTGGGATCGTGAGTCCGAAATACCACGCCCATGCCCCCCCGGCCAATCAATTCAATCACCTCGTATGGCCCGAGCTTTCCCAAGCGGTCGGGCACATCGCTCGATTCGAGGAAATCGAACAATGTTTCGTTTGGAGGTGGATTGATCGCGTCAGGTGTCGGCTCAGGGTCGGTCAGAGCGTCAAGAACTTCCGTTGGCCGATCACCCGCAACAGGTTGCTCAAGAAAGTTGCCGGCGCGCGAATGGGCTCTGAGCAACTTCTCCACCTGCGCTCGAAGGTCCCCATCGTCGCCGCAGGCTTCGTCCAAATACGTCGCGCGCTGCTCGGGCGAATCGATCTCGACTGCTGTACAGAGAATGGACTCAACGCTCGTCGGTTGGTCGGTCATCGCAGAACTCCTCAAAGGGTCAGCCTTTTGAGACAGTGCGAGTTTTCGGGCCCAGAGGGCTCACTGAATTCTCCAAAAAACTACCCTGGGCCAATAGCGTTCGGCACGATAATCGCTGTCCGTCGTTCTGTCGTCTCGGACGTG
>CAZUAH010000191.1:0-23570 GCA_964617665.1 uncultured Pirellulaceae bacterium | reverse complement strand
GGTGGGATAACTGAACTCAACTCCACATAATCAGCAGCTTCACATAAGATCTGTTATGTGCAGCTCCACATAACGGACCCGGGTTCGCTTGGGAATGGCCCCGGAGGGCCAGCCCGCAGGAGTCTGAGACGCGGAAGACGAGCGCAAGGAGTGCCGCAGTTCTTTCGCGATAGGTGGCTGCGAGCTCTCCGCCAAGATCGAAGCACATTCCGCCGATTCGCGTCATTCGCGGGCAATCGGCTTCTTGGGCCGATGGATCCGGCATTGGAACTCGTGGCTCTCGGAGTTCGCCCATTGTCCGATGCGGTTCACGACTTCGGGTCGCTGTATACGCTGAACTGGGCCCAACTTGAAACGCTTGCTATCGCGCAAGACCTCAACGATGGTGTCTCAGCCGCCGCATGACGATAATCTGGTTCCAAGAACGAAAACGAGCCGGCAGCGGATGGCCACTGCCGGCTCGTTGGGAGAATATCCTGAGAGAGATCTTGCTCAGTTGTACTGAACTAGAATCGCCACTCGACGCGTCCGACGAAGCCGTCGAACGTCATCGTGTCGCCCATGTCTCTGAAATCGTTCATTTGAACCGCATGGATCAGGTCCTCGGTCTTGACCATGTTTGTCCACGCGCTGAACACATAACCCGCCGTTGCTCGGAAAGCACCGTCACAGCAGCAGTATCCGCCACCCAGTTCCAATTCGAACGTGGGCACGATGCGACCGGCTTTCCAACTGGTGTTAACAAAAGAGCTTCCGTTGTTGATTTGTTGATACGAGCCCTCGAACTCGCCCGCCATCAAACTTCCGAAGAGTTTACCATACACCATGAACGGCAATCGGTCGGCGTAGCGTTCCCCCTCCAAACCAAGATGAAGACCGGCTCCGCTGAAGTCGATATCTGTCGCCACGGAGACTTCGTTGATTGGCGGTCCCACAAGACTGTCAGTAAATACTGAGAAGAAGTTCTGCTCCAACCGTCCCCACCGGACGCCGGCAACCCAACTCACGTTAGCGAGATAGTCTTCCCACCAGATACGCCGATAATCGAGATCGATCAAATCGAATTCGATATCGTGGCGACCAGCAGCAGTAACAGTTCCAGTCACGGCGGCTGGAGTCGCTGGGTGAATCACCATCGACACGATTTGCGTGATCGGCGGGCCGCTGACTATCCGGTCGTTGGTTGCGGTTTCAAAGAAAGTGTAGGTGGCCGAGACTTCACTGCATTCGTCGACACAAACGCCGAATCCGGCACGAAAACCCGACGAGAAATCCTGGTCCAACAGGGCTATCGGAGACACCTGGACTGGAGGCGGTCCCATGCCCGAATTCGCTTCGACGGCATATGCGACTTCCGCGTCGCGAGCCCGCAAGTACAAGTATTCGCCAAAGACGCGAACGCAGTAGCAGGAAGCATCCTTCCCGCCCTTTGCATCGCACTTGTCACCGCAAGCGTTGATCTTTCCGCCCTTCTTCCGCAGCGAGGCAAGCGTGATCTCCCTATCGGGAACGCACTTACCCTCGCCGTCGGCGTAGACTCGAAACCGCGATTTGCCGCCAGCAGCAGATTCGAAGCCTGCGGGCATAACGGGCTGTGCAACGAATTGCGGCGCAGGCATCACAGGACCGAACTGCCCCATGGCCATTGGGTGCGGGTAGGCCGGGCCCGGCGGCATGAAACTCGGTGCCGACGGACCGCCGAAAGCACCCATCGGCAGGCTAGGCGGCCCGGAAGGTGGTGCGTACTGGCCAAAGACAACCTGTCCCATGGCACACGAGAAAAGCAGCACGCTGAGCAGAAGAGACCTTTTTGCATTCATGGAATATCCCCCCTATGTGACAAGATCCGCTGTACTAGATCGACCGCCAAATCCGTTTCATGGAGAAAAATTCGTACAACCGAAACAGTCCGCTCGTTCCCCCCAATCCGCCTCGACACCCCATTCTCACATAAATCACTTCTACCGACAGACGCGCACTGCGCAATCGCTGGCGACATGTATTGATTGGGATCCAGACGCACCAGTAACGAAGATCTCGGAAGGCTGTCTGGGCACCGCCCCTGAGATGGCTACGGAGCGCGAGTGGGTGGCGCGTCAATTCCGCGTCTGGGAACAGAATGTTCCAAGCAGCGTACGCTCGATATCCGAATCACAGAGCAATTCGGGAACAGGATATGGAATTTTTACGTTTCCAGGCGTTTCCTGCACTCGTCCAGCATATCCTGCGTTCGGCTGGCGCCGACGCGAGTCACGCCGAGAGCGCGGACCTCCAGCAGGCCATCCAAATCGCGAACGCCACCGGCCGCTTTTACTTGGACGTGATCGGGTGTGTGCTCGATCATCAGCTTCAGGTCTTCTACGGTGGCCCCGCCTGTGCCATAGCCAGTCGACGTTTTGACCCAGTCGGCGTTCAGTTCCGAGCAGATTTCGCACAGTTTGATCTTCTGGTCATCGTTCAGATAGCAGTTCTCAAAGATCACCTTGACCTTCTGGCCGGCCGCGTGGGCCGGATCGATTACGGCTTTGATATCCTCGCGCACGTAATCCCAATCGCCGCTGAGCACCTTGCTGATGTTCACGACCATGTCCAACTCTTCGCAACCATCCGCTAGGGCTCGCTCGGCCTCGGCGCGTTTGATCGCCGTGGTGTGCCCGCCGTGGGGGAAGCCGATCGTCGTACTGGCTTTGACGGTGCTTCCTTTCAGCAGTTCGGCGCAGCGTCGTAAGTAGTACGGCATGATGCACACACTGGCGGCATCGTAGTCCAACGCGAGTTGGCAACCCTTCTCCAGATCATCGGCCGGTAGCATCGGATTCAACAGCGAGTGGTCGATCATCTTGGCAATGTCTTCGTAAGTGTAGTCCATTGTCTGCACCTCAGTTATTGGTCTCTGTTCGTTGTCAATTGTTACGTTTCGTCCGCCTCGCCGCCGTGGCCCCGCGAAGCCAGAGCAATCGCTCCGAGCAAACCGGCCTGTTCGCCGAGTTGCGAGTGTTCGATTCGTATCTGATCGGCAGGAATCATGCGCACGCGCTGGTGCACGCTTTCGCGGACGCGATCAAACAGGATTGCCCCCATCTCAGCGACACCGCCGCCCAGCACGACGACGTCGGGATGAAGAGCCGTTACCATATTGGCCACGCCGATGGCCAGGAAGTCAGCCGCTCGATGAATGCCATCTCGCACCGCCTCGTCGCCGGCTTCGGCCGCGGCTGCCATCTCCTTCGGCGTAACTCTTCCAGGGTCGCCCTCAACCATCTCGTGGAGCTTCGGCGCGAGATTAGTCCTCATCAGCCGAACGCCTTCGGCCGCAATCGCCGGCCCGGCGGCCAGGGTTTCCATACACCCTCGGTTGCCGCACCCGCACAGCGCGCCATCGGGCATGACGGTCTGGTGCCCCAATTCGCCGGCCTCGCCCAGCGGCCCCAAACGCAGCTTCCCATCGACCGCGACGCCCCCGCCGATTCCTGTACCGATCGCGAAGAACACGAGCGTGGGGGCCGATCTGCCCCAGCCGAATGTCAGTTCGCCCAGTGTGGCCATGCGCACGTCGTTCAGCAAACGCGCCGGGCAGCCGAGATTCTCCGATAGGATCTTCCCTGCTTCGATGTCGCGCCAGAGAGTCGGCAGATTGGGAAGAAACTTTGTCGTTCCCGTTTCCAGATCGACCAAGCCGGGGACGCCCATCCCGAGCGCGACGGGCTGGCTCTGTGCTTTGGCTGCCAGAGCCTTGATCACGTCAATAATGCGTTCTAGAACCGCCTGCGGGCCCTCGTGGGCGTCGGTGGCGGTCTTCTGCTCGCAGGCAATATTGCCATCCCTGTCTGCCAGGGCGCACCAAGTGGTCGTGCCGCCAAGATCCACGCCAGCGTACAGTTCGTCCATTGCGACTCGACTTTCCCCCACAAATTCAGTCAGCGATGAAGTTCCGCAAAAACGTCCCACTCTGGCGCAGCGAGGCTTTGCGTAATTCCAGCGAGCCTTCGAACGCCCGATCTTCAACTTCGATGCAGACGGGTCCGGTGTAACCAGCGTCGCCCAGCACCGAACAGAATCTGCCCCATTCGATTTCACCAAGTCCAGGCAGTTTCGGTGTGTGATACTCCAGAGGGGTCGCCAGGATGCCGACGTTGTCCAAGCGATCGCGGTCGACGCGGACATCCTTGGCATGTACGTGGAAGATGCGATCCGCGAATTCGTCGAGCGGCTTAATGTAATCCATCTGCTGCCATACCAAGTGGGATGGGTCGAAGTTCAAGCCGAAACTCTCACTCGGGATATCTTCGAACATACGTCGCCAAATGGCCGGGGAGTGAGCCAGGTTGAGCCCACTGGGCCACTCGTCGCGAGTGAAGAACATGGGGCAGTTCTCGATACCGATCCGGACGCCTTGATCTTCGGCTAATTGAACCAGAGGCTTCCAGACTTCCAGGAATCGAGGCCAATTCTCATCGGCGGTCTTGGCGGGGTCGCGGCCCACGAAAGTGTTCATCTGATTCACGCCGAGTTGGGCGGCAGCAGCGATCACTCTCTTGATTTGCGCGATGAACGTTTCCGCGTCTTCGCCGTTCGGTGTCAGAGGGTTAGGATAGTATCCCAGGCCGCTGATTTCGATGCCGGCCGCTTCAACAATGCCTTTGACTTCATCCGCCTCGGCCTGACCGAAATCCGCCACGTCCACATGCGTCACTCCTGCGTAACGGCGTTCCGCTTTGCCTTTCGGCCAACACATCAATTCCACACAGGTGAAACCTGTCTCGGCTGCGTATTGGACGACTTCCTGAAGAGAAAGATCCGGGAGTATAGCGCTAACGAATCCCAATTTCATGGTGATGCTCCTCTTGGTCGGTCCCGGCCGCCGGTCGGGACCTGTTTGATCGAGTGCTCTTATCGCTACCGAACGAGGACCGCACAGCAAGCGGAACCATTCGGATCACCCTTCCACCTTGACCCACGCCTGTTGCTTGTGGCTGTTCAGGATCGCTTCACACAACACGATTTCACGATGGCCGTCGGCAAACGTGGGGAATGTCGGCGGTGCCGAAAAGTCGCCGGCGTCAATGTATCCGTAGAAGGCGCGAAAGCACTGCTTGAACGTGTCCGGGAAGCCTTCGTTATGTCCGCCGGGATAGGTGATATATTGACGTGCCGTATCGCCCACCAACGAAGGATCGCGGATCAGGCTTTCGTTCGGCTGGTCACGGTGCCCCATCCACAACTCGTTGGGGCTCTCGCTATTCCACGCCAACGCCTTTTTCGAGCCCGCGATCTCGTACCGTAAGCAGTTCTTGCGTCCCGCGTTCACCTGCGAAACGTGCAAACAGCCGCGCGCGCCGCCGACGAACTTCAACATAATGCAACCGTAATCCTCGGTTGCGATGTCGACCGGCTCGACGGCCACGGGCGGAGCACCTTTGCCGCTGAACGTTTCGACCTCGCCTTTCGGACGTTTGCGCACGGGAAACACTGTAACCAAGTCGGCGCACAGGGCCTCGACCTCCAGCCCCGTGATGGCATGAATCAGATCCAGCCAATGCGTACCGATATCGGCCACCGCTCGCAGATCGCCACCCTCCTCGGACAAAACGCGCCAGTTGAAATCCGTCTCGTGGAACAGCCAATCCTGAACGTAACTGCCCGTCACGTGGTAGACGTCGCCGAAGTCTCCGTCGCGTCCCCGTTGAGCCGCCTCCTGACAAAGCGGGTAGAAACGGAGGTTGTAGTTCACGCCCGCCGCCAAATTGGCTTCTTTTGCCAACTTGACCAACTCGGCGGACTCCTGCGAATCCATGGCCAGTGGCTTCTCGCACAACACATGCTTTCCAGCCTTCAAGGCTCGAGAGGCCATGTCGTAGTGCAGCCTGTTCGGCGTAGCGATGTGTACGGCCTGCACAGCGTCGTCGGCCAGGACTTCGTCAAAGCTTGCATATGCCTTCGACAATCCAAGCTGCGATGCCGCGCCATCCGACTCCCGCTGGTCGACGCCGAGGATTCCTACAACCTTCTGACCAGCGCGCCGAAGCCCTTCGACGTGAACAGGCCCAATGAACCCCGCACCGATGACTGCAACACCAAGCTGTCCCATTGCTCATCCTCTCCTCAATTCTCGAACTTACTCTTCTTCACCTCGCCACCCGACGGACCAGTGGTGGATTGTAGACTTGTGGGCGAACGTCTTTCAATCGGGGCCCGCTAAAATGAGGGGAGATCGGAAGATAGGCGACGCCCAAGAACATCGGACAAATCGAAGTGACTGAACGGTTTACGTCTACCGTTCGTTTAATTCAGATGGGATCCGACGAAGTGCTCGTCGGCAAGGATGGCTACGGTCAGACCTCGGATCGCGTCCTGCCCCGCAGCCTTAGGATCACGCTGTCCGACTCGGTTCCCGGCATGGGGTACGTGACGACCTTTCGCAGCTCGACATTCTTTAGCAATCCTCGCTCGCGTGCCTCTTTTCGCTCCTCTACCCACCGGGGCCCCTTGATCGCCCATAGCCGACCGAACGAATGCCAGTGCGGTCCGAACCATTTGCACATTTTCCAGAGCGGCCCTACGGCGCGGGCAACGAGCGTGTCGAATCGGTGCTCCTGCAACAGCTCTTCGGCACGGTCACAGTACACTGGTGTCGAGAGGCCGAGTTCGCGCACGATAGCCTCGACGACCTGCGCCTTCTTACGCACGGACTCGCACAACGACACTTGCAGATCGGGACGAGTGATGGCCAATACGACGCCCGGGACTCCGCCACCAGTGCCCACGTCCAGCACCTTCTCGTCCGGTTCCAACAGACAGCTCAATTGCACAGTGTCCACGAGATCGCGACTGACGAACTTGTCGAAATCGGTATGCCTCGTCAAGTTTAGTCGCTCGTTCCAATCCCAAACGAGACAGCAATAGCGATCCAACTGCGCAACATGATCATCGGGCAACTCGATATCGAAACGCCGTAATGCGTCGCCAAGCGTCTCGCTGACAGGTTCACTCACAACAACTCCTCGTCAAAATTCAGGTGCCGCGGCGTCACTCGCCGCTCGGCTCGCGAGCGTTCAAGAACTCTACCACCCTCTGGGCTGCTTGCTCGGCGTTGTGAATGCAATACGGAATGCCCACACCGCTGTAGGCGTTTCCTGCAACAAACAAGCCGGGAAGTCGCGAGACGCCTGCTTCGATCTGCGCAACGCGGTCGCCGTGTCCCACGTAGTACTGAGGCATGGCTCGCGGCTGGCGAGTTACCCATGTCCTGTTAGGTGTGCCCTCGATCTTCAGCAGTTCAGCCAACTCCTCCGTGGCCACGGACTCCAACTGGTCGTCGGGTAGTTCGGCCAACTCTTGCTGACAAGCTCCGCCGATGAACACGCGCACCAAGACTTGGCCGTCCGGTGCCCGCCCTTCGTACTTGACACTGGAGAAGCTTGCTGACAGGACCTTTCGGTTTTCGATCGAGGGTACGACGAAGCCGAATCCATCCATCGGATGCCGGATCTCATCACGTCGGTAGGCGAGCGACACGATCGAGCAACTTGCGTGCGGGATGTTATCGAGAAGATCGGCAAGTTGCGAATCGAGGGGCCCGACCAAGCGTGCCGCGGAAGCTGCAGGCGTCGCAAGAACCACTGCATCGTACAACTGCTCGTCTGCGGACTCGTCTTCCATCCACACGGACCAACGGCCGTCGGGACGCATCTCTATGCGAGAAACCGCCGCGTCCAGTTGAACACATCCGGTAGGCAAGCGTCCGGCGATCGCATCAACCAGGCTGGATATCCCGACTCGCGGTGCAACGAACATGCTGTAGCGAGCACCACCGCCCTGCGACTGTTGACGCCTTTTTCGGGCCTGTCGGAAAACCGCTCGGATCAAGCTGCCGTGGTCTCGTTCCATATCCACGAAACGCGGCATCGTCGTCCGTACGCTCAGCTTCTCGGGG
The DNA here is from genome assembly GCA_964617665.1 of uncultured Pirellulaceae bacterium. Classification (GTDB taxonomy): domain Bacteria; phylum Planctomycetota; class Planctomycetia; order Pirellulales; family Pirellulaceae; genus JADHUC01. The sequence goes on along the minus strand of CAZUAH010000191.1, from coordinate 15,637 downwards.
TCGCCCGTGTAGATGCCGCCGACTAACGGCTGGACAAGACGCTCATATGTCTCGCGTCCGAAACGCCGGACGACAAATGCGGCAAGGCTTTCATCCTGGTCCTCTGTCCGTTTGGGAACCAGGTATTCCCAAACCATTCGCAGTTTGCCCAGCGGGCTGAGAATCGGCGTGGTAACCACAGGCCAGATCCTGCTGGGAGCCATGATCACGAAACCTTCGGGGATCTTGTGCAGTCGCCCGCGGCGGACAACAAACGCGGTGCGGTGATCCGGGGTCGTTTCGATCAATTGGTCCTCGAACCCAATTCGGCGACAAAGATCCACGCCCCAGGGAATAGTCGTGATGAAGTTGTCCGCCCCGCGTTCGACGAGAAAGCCATCCTCGTGCAGAGTCTTCAGCGAACCTCCCAGGCCTTGCCCCGCCTCTAGCAGCCGAAGTTCGACCGACGAGTCGAGTTCGCACAAGCGGTGCGCCGCCGCCAATCCGGAAATTCCGCCGCCTATGACGGCCACGCGTTTTGTTGAAGACTGCATATTTGTACTGATTTATGTTCTTGCTGCCGAAATAGCGCTCGGCAAACATCTCATTCTACAAGGACCTTACCAATTCGAGGACGCGTTCGGCGAGCGTCGGCACGCCGGACCGACTCCACACCGGCACCGATACGCCGACGGGATCGTCTGTGATCACTGCCAGGACTGCTGAATCCTCGGATGCCAATGGGTTCTCGGACACACCCGCTCGCCATACCTCGACCTTTGGCCCCACGATGTGATAATGCCCTTCGACCAGGACGAAATCACACGGCTCGAATAGACGCTCGAGATCATCATACGGATCGCGAGAATCGTCCTCCGCAGGGGGCTGCCAAAACGCGGCCGTCAGACCGGGCGAGAGGATGCCGACAACGGCAGCCCCCGCTTCGCGATGCCGGTGGGAGTCCTTGCCCGGGGTGTCCAACTCGTGTCGATGGTGTGTATGTTTGATCGTACCGACACGGTGGCCAAGATTGGTATAATGCTGGACCAAGTCCGCGATCAGCGTGGTTTTTCCGCTGTTTTTCTTTCCGACGACGTGAATTCGTTTCAAAGTTATACTCCAACGATAAGACGGCTTCCCGTTGCCTTTATAGAGAAAAAGCAACCATGAACCAACCGCACGGACGCAGATCCTTGCCCAATCTGCTGATTCGCGCCTCGGCAGGTACAGGGAAGACGTTTCGGCTTTCGAGCCGATATCTGGAACTGTTGCGCGATGGTGTGCCTAGCGATCATATTTTGGCGACAACGTTCACGCGCAAAGCCGCTGGAGAGATCCTGGACCGCGTCGTCGGTCGTTTAGCCGAGGCAACACACTCGGGCGAGAAACGCAAGGAATTGCAGCGCTACTCCGGCGACGAATCGTTGAGCCGTGACGAATGCCTGCGACTGCTGAAGACCGCTATGCACAACCTGCACCGGCTGCGGGTCAGCACGCTGGACAGCTTCTTCGCGCAGATTGCACGCAGTTTCGGACTGGAGTTGGGGCTACCGCCGGGTTGGCAGATCGTTAACGAATTGGACGACGAACGGCTTCGGTCCGAGGCCATCGATGCCGTGCTCGGTCGCGACGACGTTTCCGAACTGCGTGCTTTGATAAGCCTGTTGACCATGGGCGAAGCAACGCGTGGCATCAGCCAGTTGGTGCGCGACGCGGTCAGTGGCTTGTACGGCGTATTCCTCGAAACAGACGAGGACGCCTGGCAAAAAGTCCCACGTTTCAAGCCATTGAACGTGGTCGATTTGGCGGAGGTCTTGGATGATTTGCGCGAGGTCGAAATGGGCCACAAAGCCCTCTCGAAGGGTCGCGACGCGGATTACGACCGCGCAGTCCAAGGCGATTGGAAGGCCTTCCTGGGAACTGGATTAGCCAAGAAGATAAGCGGTGGCGAAACAGTGTACAGTCGGAAAACGATTCCGCCCGAAGCCGTTGCGATCTACGAGCGGCTGATTGACCACGTGAAAGCTGAAACGGTCGGGCGCGTGGCGCTACAAACGGAAGCAACCTACAGGCTACTGCAGAAATTCCACGCCGAATACGAGCGGCTGAAACAGAGCCACCGAGCGATGCGATTCGAAGATGTGACGCGCCGCGCAAGCGATATCCGCCACTTGGTAGACGGTCAGCAGCTTGCCTTTAGGCTCGATTCGCGCATCGACCACTTGCTGCTGGACGAATTCCAGGACACGTCGCCTACCCAGTGGCGCGTCCTCCGGCCATTGGCCGATCGAGTATCTTCCAAGGCATCCGACACGTCGTTCTTCTGCGTGGGCGACGTCAAGCAGGCGATCTACGGATGGCGAGGCGGCGTGGCAGAGATTTTCGATGCCATCGACCAACAACTCGCCGGACTGGAACCGGAACAACTGAATATCAGCTACCGCTCGTCTCAGGCGGTGATCGACGTGGTCAACCGCGTTTCTCGTGGAATCACAGGACATCCCAACCTCGGCCGGACGGCGAATGCCGTCTCGCGTTGGTGTGCCGGTTTCGCGACGCATGAAACTGCGCTACAAGAATTGGCCGGCTACGTCGAGTTGCTAACTGCCCCTCTAGCCGGCGAAGGTCAAAAACAGTCGGAAGTCACGATCGAGTTTGCGGCCGACAGACTTGCCCAGATCGTCGAACAGACGCCCGGATTCAGCGTCGGCGTGTTGGTCCGCAAGAACCAGACGGTGGGTCGGCTGATCTACGAATTGCGGGCGAGAGGTATCCCTGCCAGCGAGGAGGGCGGCAACCCGCTGACCGATTCCGTGGCCGTGACGATCATTCTGTCGCTCTTGCGGCTGGCGGACCATCCAGGCGATACGGTCGCGCGCTTTCACTTAGCCCACTCGCCACTGGGGCCGGTCGTTGGCCTAATCGAGCACAAGGATGACGCCACGGCTCGCCGAGTGGCTCAGCATGTCCGAGAACTACTGATCCTGGATGGCTACGGAAAGGCAATCTGCTGTTGGGCGGAGAAGCTGGCGGCAAGTTGCAGTCGCCGCGAACTCAGCCGATTAGAACAACTGGTGGAAATGGCCTATGCCTATCAGGCGAGTGCAACTCTGCGGCCGGGTGACTTCGTCGCTTATGTGGAAGAGACAAAGGTATCGGACCCGGTCCCGGTGGACGTACGCGTAATGACCATCCATCAAGCGAAGGGTCTGGAGTTCGACATCGTGGTGCTGCCGGAATTGGACGCTCGGTTGGTCGGCCAGCCTGATCAATTCGTGATTGATCGCCCGGACCTCATCGGGCCAATCGAACGAGTCTGTCGTTACGCAAGCGCCGACGTGCAACAATTGATGCCGCCAGACATTCAGCGGATGTTCACCGCAGCCACGGACCGAGAAGCCACAGAGGCGTTGTGTGTGTTGTACGTCGCCATCACGCGAGCCGTTCACGCGTTGCACATGATCATTCCTCCATCGGCGTCCAACGAGCGGACGTTTCCCTGCACATTCGCCGGATTGTTGAGAATCGCCTTGAAGGATGACAAACCGGTCGAGGCGAATGCGGTAGTGTTCCAGCACGGAGACCCGGAGTGGGGCGAACATTGCGGGCGAGTCGATTCAGATGAAACCGTATCGAGGGCGAGTGTGGCCGCTGGCGAGGAACCCGTTACAGTGCGACTGGCTCCGATGACAGGCCAACGCCATCGAGGCTGGGAGCGGGCCAGGCCATCGGGACTCGAAGGCGGTTCGCGCGTCGACCTGAACCACGTTTTCGCGGCGGATCGGTCGGGAGCTTTCCTCCGTGGCCAACTGATTCACGCGTGGTTCGAGCAGATCGAGTGGCTCGACGACGGGCGGCCCGACGCGTTAACGTTCCGTCGCGTTGCGGACGAGGTATTGGCGAATGCCGGGACGGCAAGCATTGACGTTGACGAGCAGATCGCTCGCTTCAATGCCATGCTCGACTCGCCGGCCGTCGCGAAGATACTCAGCCGCGATCGTTATCTGGATCCCGCCGTTCTGGGCTTCCCATCCGAAATCACAAAGGAACTCGCGGCCGGCCCATCAACTGCGACGGCAGAAAATGAGCGGAGTTTTGCTATCCGCGAGAGTGGTCAACTGTTGAGCGGGTATGTCGATCGCCTTGTCCTCCTCAGACGGGGTTCCGAAGTGGTTGCAGCCGAGATTATCGACTTTAAAACGGACCCCTTGGACGTGGAGGATTCGGAGCAAGTGAAAGAGAAAGTCAACTTTTACGGGCCGCAACTGAACGCATACCGGCGAGCCGTCGCCAAGGTGACGCATCTTTCCCCTAAGCGTATCGCGGCCAAGTTGCTGTTTGCGGATGCTGGAGTCCTTCAGACGGTGCCGTGGCAGTCGGGAGATGCGTAACGCGCTGGCGTGCTCAATTCGTTTCCAATCATTCGTTTAACGGCAAGCCGAAGGCGACTGTCTCCCGACCCGCGCAGGCGCCTTCGGCTTGCCGTTAAACGATTTGCTCACACGGACTTACGGACGCCGTCACGCCTCAAAGTGGCGTTGTATAAATCGCGTTTCGGCGTTCCACGTAATCTGCCGAGAGTCATATGACTCACCGACGCTATGGGAACGGGTGGGCAGGCATCGGCCGGCGAAATGGGGACATTGCACTAAGCCTCCGGGACACTCCGAACCATTTGGGCCTTGGCAACGTAGCACAACCGGGAGCGTCGAGTCACCAGAGACCATTTCTGCGAGCTGGAAGGCTCATGGACCGTAGTACTGGTTGTTTGGAGTCGCTCCATCGTTTAAACTAGTGTTTTCTTGTCACTTACCATGTCGGTGTTTGGTCATCTTTTCCAGGTACTATTGGGGAGTCTAACTATGATTGGTACTCATCGGAGACGAGGTTTCACGTTGGTCGAGCTACTGGTGGTGATCGCCATCATTGGCATTCTGGTTGCGTTGCTGCTTCCGGCGATACAAGCAGCTCGCGAGGCAGCTCGTCGCACGGAATGCACCAACAATCTGAAGCAGTTTGGTATCGCTCTTCACAATTATCATGACACTTACAACACGTTTCCGGCAGGCATTGGAGTACCCGTTAGAAACAGCGACAATCCAACCGTAGCTACCAACCATGGGTGGGAAGCCTGGGGGGGTATTGCTCCGATGGTCCAGTTTATGGAGCAGAAGGCCTTGGCCGATCAGATTGACTGGTTGGTGTATTGGAACAGAACTCAGGCCGGGAGACCTAATAGAGGGAATCGTGGGGTTGCCGACACTCGCGTCGATGGTTTCACTTGCCCCAGCGATCCAGGCTCGAACGCCAGATACACGAGCAACATGGCCCCGATTTCGTACAACCTCTCCCACGGACCCCAGTCTCATTGGGATGCGCCATCAGGTCGGGAGGCTGGAATGTTCGATAGAATGTATTGGTGTACATTCGCCGACATCATCGACGGGACCTCGAACACAATCGCCATGGCCGAGGCGATGATAGGCCGAAACGCTGGCATGTGGGATCCGAGTAAACGCGATCCGAGCTACCGTGTGGTCACGGGGTCCGCTTTGAGACAGAGCCCCGTCATAGGCTGGAGTGCGAACTTCACTAACAGCGCCGTGGACCTCGCGCGAATCAATTCGTACTATCGGAACTGTCTTTCGATGTATGATTCAGGCAGCGGCTGGAACTCGGCCAGCGATGAACAAGGCCGTTTTTGGGTAGCCGGTCGGGCGGTGTGGGCTCCATATATCACGACACTCGTTGGTCCGAATGCCGGCCCCTCGTGTGACAACGACACCTCAGTAACAGATATAAGCGTTAAGGAGCCGAGCAGTTATCATCCGGGTGGAGTCTTGGTGCTGAAAGCGGATGGTTCTACCGACTTTGAAGACGAGGCCATTAACCAAGCTGCGTGGATTGCCCTGGGTTCGACCCGATCAGGGGACAACTAGCTGTACCCTCCTCGATTGTTGGGTCAATCTGAATTGAGCTTCTCAGGTCCGTTAAACGGGAGTATTGTGTCTCATGAAGTGGTTAAGAGTTATCTGTTTGTTGTGCTTTGTACTTGCGGCTGGATGTTCAGGACCCTCGGGTTCTGCCGGAGATGCGAACGATCCGGCCACCAGTTCGGACTCAGAGCAAATGGAAGTGGACGAGAGTGAAGAGGCAATGGGCGAAGATTTGAGTGTGGAAGAGTAACCACTCAGCACGCGTCGTATATTCAGTCTCTGCAGATTCAGGACCATCGCAACAAGGTGTTACGATGGTTCTTCCTTAACCTCTACCCCTCACAAGACCACAATTCGCGGTGAGGCGCAGAGGATGGTTGGTCGTCTTTGCCATTCGGTCTTGTGTCAGTATATCGTTCCCCTTTCTGTCACGGTAAGAAACGCGCGGGTGCGTTGTGCTACTGAAAGTCGTTTCGCCAGATGGCGAGCCAGTGGGATATCTGACGCGTGTTTGCCATGGCCGATCCCACCGCGAAGTCAAGATCCCCATCCCCGTCGAAGTCGGCAAGTTCCAGCGTCGCGTAGCGCGGGGGACCGATTTCAAGCGTGTGTCGCACAAACACGCCGGGTTCCGTCTGCTCCAGGCACACCACTGAAGGCAGCATCCGATCTCGCAGAATGGCCGGTTTCACTTGCTCGGGAAGCCAAGCTACGGCGACGACATCCAGATCTCCGTCCAGATCCACATCGCCGGCTAGCGCACGATAAGCGCCGGTCAGATCGGTGAGCCGGTGGTAAACGAACTGTTCGTTGTCCACATTCTCCAGCCACTGGATTCCGTGCGATGGATTGACATAGCTGTTGTCGAAGGCATCGCCGTTCGTGTAGAGCACATCCACATCACCATCCTGGTCCAAGTCCACCGGCTCGATGCCGCTGGAACCGAAGGTCAGATCCGGCCCGGTCCATAGTCGCTTTCGAGAGAATTGGAGACTGTCTTGAGATAGGACATCGCTGCCCTGGTTCACGTACGCCTCGACGCATTCGTATTCCTGGCTGATTAAGGCCAGAAAATCGAGCCGACCGTCTCCGTCCAGATCCAAGACGGGGACGTGGATCGCGCCGGGACGCGCATCGATTTGCTTGGGCGCAAATTTGGGAGCGTGCCCCGGTTTGGATGTGTTTTGCAGCAACAAGACCTGGCCAGTCCTGTGCAACCCGAATTCCGCCACCACCAGATCGACGTCGCCGTCCGCATCCAGGTCCCCGGGGCGAACATCGGCAACTCGTCCCAGCCCGGACGCGACAACCGTTTCTTCATAGGTGTTTCGCTGCTCGCCGTGTCGCAGCCAGACGACGCGACCCCAGTCGTGATCATCGGGCACGAAGCTCCCCAGGTCGGCCACGACGAGATCCACCGCATTATCTCCGTCCAGATCACAAGTCTCCGCATGGCAGGGATTATTCAGGCGCGCCAGGATGCTTGGTGGACACGGCTCTTCATTTGGATCCACTGCCATCACGTTTCCATCTCGCATATCGCAGGCCAGCAGTACAGGAGGTTCGTCTGTTTCGAGACGGGTCCAGCGCAAATGTGCGATGGCCGGCGCCACGGTGGCATGCCGCTCGAATGTCCATTTCTCTACATCAAACTTAGCGCGTAGCGGGGTCGTGGCTTCCGTAGCCACCGGAAAAATCAGCTCCAGGGGCGCTCGCGACCGGAAATAGTCCACCGTGGCGTGAATGGGAGGCGGCTCCAGATGCGTCAAGCCGGACCGACCGTAGAACTCGTAACCGCGAAGCACCTCGTGGTGCCACGCGTCACGAGCGAAACTCTCCGGGGACGGCATCGCGTGACAGTTGCCGCAGAAAGCGGTGATACGCGACTCCATTCCGTTCGTCTGCGTCGGCGATGGCGTCACATTGCTCGCTATCTGCGGATCGCCGTACCATGGCGTAGGCTGCCGCGCCCACCAGACGGCAACGGACGCGAGAACACCAATCAACAGTCCAACAATCGAACCACCGAGGAACCATCGTCGATTGCGTTTGCCAAGCATGCGAGTCGGTATCCTATGAGGCCTCTACAGCGTACAATCCAAAGAAGGCGGACGAGATAGTGCCCCTCTCGGTCAAGAGTGACTTGTTTAACGGCAAGCCGAAGGCGTCTGCGATACGAACAAAGCCGACGCCTTCGGCTTGCCGTTAAACAAAGAGATGTGCCATCCCTCACCCGTAGCGAAATTGCGTCAATAGATCTTACCCCTGGCGGGGAAACCGTGGCAAGGCCGAGAAAAAAGTCTAACCGAAAAGACGCGGCACCGCGTCGGCAGCTTGCTCGACGTCGTTACTCTCGTCGTCACGCCGTGTGGTTGCTTCTTCTAGTGGCCGTTGTCGCGTTGGCGTTTTTCGGGCGAAGGAGTTACTCGCTGTGGGCGAAGCACATGGCCACGAACCGGCTGCAAATCGGAGCGATCAGTGACGCTCGCCGCTACTTGACGCGAGCGGCCTGGGGTGCCCCCGATGACGGCGCGATCGACATGATGTTGGCGTTCTGCTTTCGGCAGTCTCGCCAAATCGACCGTTGGCGCGAGGCCCTGCAATCGGCGGCAGAGAAGGGCGTATCGCCCGCGTGCATTGAACGAGAGGTCCGACTCTACCGCATTCAAGCGGGAGATTGGTACGAGGGGATAGAGTCCCAGTTGGACGCGTTTGCCGGAGAAGGCGTTACGACGTACGGCGTACCGGCTGCGTTCGTGTCCGGTTGTCTGGCCAGCGACCGGGAAAGCTTGGCAAGACAACTCCTGGATGCCTGGAACGCAGATTCCCCAAACGACCCTCACGTGGCTTACATGATGGGCAAGTATTGGGAAACACTCGGAGATACGAAACTGGCTCGCAAGCACTACCAGGCGGCGCTCGCGCTTGAATCGCGTCATGAGCTGTCCCATGTTGCCATCGCGGACATGCTCGAGCAGAACGATCAACAGCAGCAAGCATTTCGGCAATACGCCGCATTGGCGTCTGTTTCTCCCGCCAGCGAAGTTGCTGCGTTGGGCGCTGCGAGAATCCTGCGGAAAATGGCCAATTTGGATCAGGCGCAGGCTATCTTAGAGCCGTTTACCCAGACCGACGAACCCTCGGCGGATGTGGCCGTAGAGATGGGACGCATCGCCATGGATCGAGGCGATTTGCCAACTGCGGAGCAATGGTTCGAACGAGCGGGTGTGCAGCGAACACAGGATCCCAGCGTCCTGATGACGGTGCTGCGTCTTTTAGGCATACAGGGCAATGCGACGGAGGCGGAACGGCTGTTCACACGCATGGCCGACGTGGGCAGTCGCGTTACGAGGGCATACGATCTTCGCACAAAACTGGCGCTCGCCCCCGACGACACTGTGGCCGCTGCGGAAATGAAGCAGCTATTTCTGCCTCTGGACGTCGCGATGACACAGCTTGAACCCGTGCCGGCTGAACTCGCCACGAGCGACGGAGGATCGACGCCGGCTCGTCGTCTGTTCGTATTGCACTGCGGCGCTTGCCACGGTGCGGAAGGCGATGGCAATGGCCTTGCAGCGCGGCACTTGTTTCCTCCTCCACGCGATCTTCGCCAGGAACCAAGCCGGCTGGTGAGTACAAAGAACGGCGTTCCGACATTGGAAGACACCATTACCGTGCTTCGGCGAGGCATTCCGGGAACTTCGATGCCCTCCAATGACAACCTTGACGATGATCAACTGCGTCTGCTGGCCGAGGAGGTGCACCGGCTGCGTCGCGAAGGTCTGCGCGAGCGGCTGGTGAACCTACTGAAATTCGAGGAAGAAGAGGTCGACGAACAAGAGGTGGAAGAATCAGTCGATCACTTAGTCTCCGCCGGCGAATCGATTGTCGTCCCGCCGATGGCATCAACGGAACCATCGTCAATCGTCCGCGGCAAAATGATGTACCAGGAGTTGGGCTGCGCAACCTGTCACGGCGAGGATGGCGCAGGTGCGGAGGAACAGCTTTGGCATGACGAACGAGGATTTCCCGTACGCACGCGCGACCTTACTCGCGAATCGTTGAAGGGCGGTCAGAATGCCGCCGCCGTCTACCTGCGAATTGCTGCGGGAATGCCCGGCACTCCGCACCCCTCCAGCAGAGGATTGACGCAGCAGCAGTTGATCGACGTGGTGCAATTCTGCCTTTCCCTGTCGCGCGAGCCTAAGACAGTCCTTACCGATCATCAGCGTGCGGCGCTGGCCACCAGCAGATCGTATTTGGCATCGCTGGACTCAAAGCCTTCGCGATGAACTGCGAGGAGTGTTGATCGAGGGATTTCGTGGATAGGAAGTACTTCTTGGGCGAACGACCGAGCCCGGTGATGAGAAAAACCGTGTCACCGATTGCGTCATAGACGGCGCCCTTCTTGGTGTAGATTCCGCAGAGTTCGGCTCCATGTGTGTTCCCATCGAGGGCGAATTGCGCGGAATCCATCCGATGGTCATGGTCACCTGGCAAGCGACCATGTTCGTCGGCACTGTGGTAGCAGGGCCAATACGGCATGTGTGTCAGCCTCCGTCTCGGCCACGTAGCTTTCTTTTCTCAAGCAGAGCCTACTCCTGTAGCCTCTTCAACGCGTAGGCCAGCCCCCAGCGGATGTAAAGGGGATACGTACCACGGGCGGCTTCTTCTTTCATGGTCTTCTTCATGTCCAACACAACAGGTCGCGCCGAATCGCCGACGGCAACCAGTGTCATCGCCGCGTGTAGGCGAACGACGGGATCATCGTTCTTGAGCCCCGCAACCAGTACAGGTAGTGCCTTCTTTGCATGGCCCGCGTGACATAACGCTTCGGCAGCCGCAAATCGCACATTCGGGGCGGCGTCGCTCAATGCCTCGGTAAGCTTCTCCTTTGCCGGTGCCGCATCCGGCCCCAATGCAGCCAATCCGGTCGCTGCCCAGTAGCGGACGGAGACGTCACTGTCGCCAAGCGACGAGATCAGTTGATCCCGGTTTGTCGTCCCCTTGCCGACCATTTCCGCCGCAGCCAGTGCTCTGGCCACCTCGAACAGTTCGGTTTGGCGAGCCATATCGAAAGGCGCTCCGCCTTCGGAACAAGCTCGCATTTCCACTTCCGGCATTAGGCCCGTATCGCGTGTGCGGATCATCCAATCGTGCAACTCGCCTCGCAGGCGTTCAAGGATTGCGCGATGATCGGGAGAGCCAGCCAAATTGCAGATTTGATGAGGGTCCGTTTCCGTGTCGTACAGTTCTTCGGGAGCCTTGACCGGGGCCATGAAGTCCTTTACCGCGCCCGTCAGCTTTCCTTCGGCCGCGAGCCGTCGAAACTCCTTGCGCGTGGGCGTGTGTTCCGAAAAATCGCTGTGCTGCATTCGAGGGCGATGTGGGACGAAATTGCGGATGTACTGATACCGATGATCGCGAACGGAACGACTCATCTCGTACACTTCGTCCACGCGATCTCGAATGGCAAACACATAGTCGCGAGGTTCCCCGGCCTGATCGCCGAGAAATGCCCGGCCTTGCATGTATTCGGGGATATCCAGTCCCAAGAGGCTGAGCACTGTGGGCGCGAAATCAACGAAACTGACAAGCCGGTCGCATGTCGCGCCGGGTTTGACTGGAGCCAGATCCTGGTACCTCTCTGGAAAATGGAGGATCATCGGCACATGCGTACCGGAATCGTATAACCATCGTTTGTGACGCGGTAGACCGGTACCGTGGTCCGAGTAGAAGAACACGATTGTATTGTCAGCCACGCCATCTTCCTTCAATTGATCCAGCAGATCTTGAGTCTGTTTGTCCATAGCGGTTACCAAGTCGTACAGTTGAGCCACGTCATGGCGGACAAGCGGCGTGTCGGGATAGTACGGTGGCAGTGGCGCTTTGGCTGGATCGTGCCTTTCCTTCGACGTAAGCCGTGAAGTCAGCCTTTCATACTGCTCCTTGGGAAAGCGCACTCGGCTCTGATGCGTCGTCATGAAATTGAACACGGCAAAGAACGGCTGCCCCGGCTTGCGGCCCCGCCAGTGGGCCTTGGCACTGGATTCGTCCCAGGCCGTCTTGGGTGTGGGGAAGTTGTAATCCTCTTTGACGTTGTTGGTGCAGTAGTAGCCGACGTCACGCAGGTATTCAGAAAAACACTTCATTCCCTTTGCCAAGGGCTGTTCGCCCCGCAGATGTTGCGTGCCCAGCGAACTAGAGTACACGCCCGTGGTCAAACAGGACCGGGCCGGTGTACAGACGCTGGCCATGGCGAACGCATGTGTGTAGCGAACGCCCTGCTGGGCGAGGCGATCCAGGTTCGGCGTAATCGCATAATCGTCGCCGTAGCAGCCCAGTACTGGACTGAGGTCCTCGGCGGTAATCCACAAGATATTGGGACGTTGTTGGTCGGGTGTTGATTCGTCGGCAGAAGCCGCGATCGGCAGGACCAAGAGCACAGCTAACAGGAATACTCTCAGAATGCGACACTTTCCAAAGTTGGTCATCTCAGATGGCTCCGTGACGGTTGGTAAGAGTAGTGGGCGTTACAAAACTGGGGCTCGGGAGGGCGAAGCTCCCGCTGAGCCATGTCGTCCCTTGGTATCGGCTCGGCGGGAGCCTCGCCCTCCCAGATTCTAGATTGATTCTACATAGGGAACGCTAACGGCTCGGACATCGCTTCACCCCTGATACGGATGCACGTACGGTGCGCGGTAGTCTCGCTTCAGTAGCTTCGACGCTTCTGGGTTGTCTACGATCTCTTCGGACTTCTCGTTCCAGCGGACGACGCTATTTGACTCGTAAGCGATCATGCCCAACTGGACGGTGGCCGTCGCCTTGAAGCCCTCTTCGATCGGGCAGTCCGGTTGCTGGCGAGTGTGGACGCATTCGAGGAAATTGGCCATTTGTAGCGTGCCCATGTCGCTTGGGACGTCGAATTCCTCCCGTTTGTCCCTTCCGCCCTTCGGGATTACCACCCAGCGGCGATCCGATGCAAATATGGTGGCCTCTTCGCCAAACAAGAAAATTCCGTTGTTCACTTTCGAGTCGTATTCAGTCGCACCCCACAAGCGATGACGCCAAACGACGGGCAATTCTTCGAACTCGAAGTGCGTGGTCAGCGTGTCGGGTGTCGTGATCTTGCCTTGGTATTGGTAGATGCCGCCGGCTGCCGTGATCTGTCTTGGCGTCGAAAGACCAAGGACCATTCGGGTGGCGTCGACGTTGTGGATACCCCAGTCGACCAGATGGCCGTGGCCGCTGGTCTTCTCCAACCGCCAGCTCTTGTGGCCGACTTGCGGGCTGTACGGAATCATTGGCCCCGGACCGCACCAGAGTTCCCAGTCGAGTGAAGCCGGTGGATCCTGCGGCGTGGTGTCCTTGGTGCCGGCGCGGTAGTGGATCTGAACGTCGGCTTGCACGATCCGTCCAGCCTTGCCCGCCTTGACGAATTCGGCGACTTGGTGGAGAGCCTGGCTTTGACGGCGTTGGAAGCCGATTTGGACGATGCATTTGCTTTTCTTCACCGCATCGGCCATGGCGCGACCTTCGCGAATATCGTACGCCAATGGCTTCTCGCAGTACACGTCCAGCCCTCGTTTGATGCAAGCGAGCAACTGCAGCGCGTGCCATTGCGGTGGCGTGCCGATGACGACGACATCCAAATCGGCCCTGTCGAGCATCTCCTCGTACAACTTGAATGTCTGCGGTCGTTTGCCCTGAAGCTTCTCCAGATCCTCGGCGGCCTTAGCGAGATGTTCACTATCGACGTCGCAAACCGCCGTCACCTCGACGCCGCCCACCTTCAACGCGGCCTTGGCATCAACCATTCCGTACCAGCCGACGCCGATCACGCCCATTTTCAGCGTCTTCTTGTTTTCGGCGTCCTGGCAGTGGACCGAACGGCTCAAAGCCAACGTGCCGGCTGCGGCGGCAGCGCCCAGAAACTCGCGACGGTTGTTCTTGGACATGGTATCTTCCTTCCTGTGGTATCTTCGGTTGGGTCTTGTTGGGCCATGTGTCACTCGTGCGTCTGTCGAAGGTAACTATGCACTGGACCGTCGTCAAGCAACCGACGGCAAAGTGACATGAAGCGGATTCTGCGTGCCAATATCCGCACGGCTTTTGACATTTCGGGCTGACGAGCTTATGGTGATCGCAAACGAGCATCCGGTACCCGACACTGGAGGATCAATGCTATGCGCACGGCCATTTGCTTGACCATTCTTCTGATGACGGCCGCTCTGGCGGCTCCCAACGTGAGCCCTGCGGCGGAGGCTTCGCGACCGAACGTCGTTCTATGTATGGCCGACGATCAGGGCTGGGGCGACGTTGGTTATCGCGGGCATCCGGTGTTGAAAACGCCGGTGCTGGACGAAATGGCAGCAACATGCCTGCGGCTAGAGCGATTCTACGCCGCCGCGCCGGTTTGTTCGCCAACGCGAGGCAGCGTGTTGACCGGCCGCCATCCGAATCGCTTCGGCTGTTTTTCGTGGGGTCACAGCCTGCGTCCTCAGGAAGTAACGGTCGCCGAAGCACTAAAGACAGCCGGCTACGCAACGGGGCACTTTGGTAAATGGCACGTCGGGCCGGTGCGAGCCGACAGTCCTGCGTGTCCCGGCAACAGCGGCTTCGACGAATGGTTGTCCAGCCCAAACTTCTACGAGAACGATCCGCTGATGAGCCACAACGGCAAGGTCGTACAAACCAAAGGAGAAAGTTCGCAGGTAGCGGCCGGTGCTGCGATTGACTTCATCCAAGGGTGCGTGAAGCGCAACCAGCCGTTCCTGGCGGTCGTCTGGTTTGGCTCGCCGCACGGCCCTCACATCGCGACGGAGAAGTTTCGGAAGATGTACGCGGACCAGCCGAAACAACTACAGCACTTCTACGGCGAGATCACAGGGATCGACGCGGCCGTCGGCAGTCTCCGCGACGAACTGCGCGAGTTGGGAATCGCCGAAAATACCTTGTTCTGGTACACCAGCGACAACGGGGCCTTGAAGGTCGGCTCGACCGGCGGGCTGCGAGGCAACAAAGGCAACTTGTACGAGGGCGGTATTCGCGAACCGGCCATTATCGAATGGCCCGCCCGGATCAAACGCCCGCGGATCAGCGCTGTGCCCTGCGGCACTGTAGACATCTACCCAACATTGTTGGACATCGTCGGCGCAAGCATCGAACAGCAACCGCCGCTAGACGGCACAAGTCTGGTTCCGCTGATCGAAGGCCGCATGGAGAGACGCGAGAAACCGCTCGGCTTCTGGGTCTATCCCATTGGCGGCATTGGCAAGCGAAGCACAGCGATCCTGCAACAGATGCTCGCAGAGGAGAAAGGCGAGCGGCCGGCCTCCAAGCCAGAACCGGATCCCGGCCAGATCACCAAACGCTTTTCCGTGGATGAACTGCCCGGACATTCCGCGTGGATCGACGGACGTTTCAAGCTTCACCGCAAATCCGGCAAGGACGGCACAGCTCGATTCGAGTTGTACGACCTCGAAGACGACCCACAGGAACAGAACGACCTCGCCGGTCAGACGTCTGAGCGAGTTGAAGCAATGAAGGGCGAGCTGACGGCATGGCAGAAGTCGGTCATCCGGAGCCTGAACGGCGAAGACTATTGAGTTCAGTGAAGCGTCACTCACCCCTAGCCTAGAGGGCCACGGTAAGACTGGCCGTTTGAGGAAGAAGGTCGCAGTGTCCGCAAGAGGAAATGCAGGATAAGGGGGGCTGCCTCG
>CAZUAH010000190.1:0-23655 GCA_964617665.1 uncultured Pirellulaceae bacterium | reverse complement strand
CAAAACCCGAACGATCGGAATATTTACGCTATAGCAACTTTGGTGCACCCGAGCCCCGGCCACCCAACCCGAATTCTGAGGTTGGACAAAGCACTGGTTCCCACATCCGCCTTGCTTTACGGTATACTGGCGACGATGCTGCAGTGGCCCACACCCCAAGCTCACCCACACCTGCACGAGGAGAACTCGTTATGTCCGATCTGATTACCCGCCGTGAAATGCTCCGCACTGCCACCGTGGCCGCCGGCATTTGGACCGCCACCGGAAGTCTTGCGAGAGCGCAGGCAGACTCGCCCAACGAGAAGCTGAACATCGCCGGCATCGGAGTCGGTGGTCGAGGCGCTGGTGATGTGAACGGCACGGCGCACGAGAATCTCGTGGCTTTGTGTGACGTCGACGAGAAGCGTGCTGCACAGACGTTCCAACGCTATCCAAAGGCCAGGCAATTCAAAGACTTTCGCAAGATGCTGGACGAGATCCACAACCAGATCGACGCGGTAGTCATCGGCACGCCCGACCATACGCATGCCCCGGCCGGCGTGATGGCCATGAAGCTTGGTAAACACTGCTACTGCGAAAAGCCGCTTACCCACAGCGTGTACGAAGCGCGGGTCATGGCCGATGTCGCGCGCGAAAACAAGCTGGTTACGCAACTCGGAACGCAAATTCACGCGGGCACCAATTACCGCCGCGTTGTCGAACTCGTGCAGAGTGGCGCGGTCGGGTCGATACGCGAGGTCCATGTGTGGCTTGGTGCGAATTTCAAGGGATCGCCCAAGCCGACCAACATGTCACAGCCTGACGCTCCCTCGGACCAACCGCCAGTGCCGGAGACGCTCGACTGGGATCTGTGGCTGGGGCCAGCACCGTACCGACCGTACCATCCAACTTACGCGCCGTTCGGTTGGCGATACTGGTGGAATTTCGCCAATGGACAACTGGGAGACTTCTTCTGCCACTACTGCGATTTGGCATTTTGGGCGTTGAAGCTGCGGCATCCGACCTCGGTGGAAGCCGAAGGGCCGGTCCATCCTGAAAGCGCCGCTCGCTGGACGATCGCCAAGCAGGAACACCCCGCGCGCGGCGACCTGCCGCCGGTCACGTTGAACTGGTACAACGGCGGCCCCTATCCGGCGTTTATGAAGGAGAAGAAGATCCCGCGATGGGGAAGCGCAGTACTATTCATCGGATCGGACGGGATGCTGATCTCCGACTACGGCAAACACCAGTTGTTGCCCGAAGAGAAGTTCGCCGACTTCAAACCGCCTGAGCCATTCATCCCCAATTCGATTGGCCACCACCGTGAATGGACCGAAGCGTGCAAGACGGGCGGGCCCACGACATGCAACTTCGACTACTCGGGCGCACTGACCGAAGCAGCACTATTGTGCAACGTCGCATTGCGCACCGGCAAGAAGCTCAACTGGGACGCCAAGAACCTGAAAGCCATCGGTTGCCCGGAAGCCGACGCATTCATCCAGCGAGAATACCGGAAAGGCTGGACGCTTTAGCTGGTCAAGAGAAGAACACCCTCTGCGCCGTTTTGCGAAGGAGCCACTGGCGGTCGTTGTCTGTCAGGAAATTCAGACGGACGCGGATCAGGTCGATTGAATCCTTGTACTTGTGACCGCCCATCATCTGCCATGGGCCGTCGGTGGCCCACATCAGTCGCTCGGGGCCGAAGGCGTCCAGTACGCGTCGGAACATGGGGGCCAAATCGAGGTAAGGTGATTCCTTCCGGCCCAATGCACTGAAGGCCGAGACCTTGACGTGCACGTTTTTGTGCCGCGCCAGGCCACAGAGGTTGTCCAGATCGGCCTTGCGGAACTGGCCGTCGATGCCGATGCGCGCGAAGTGGTCGATCACGACCGGCGTTCCGGGAAACTGCTTGCACATTCGATCTATGGCCGGCAGGTGCTGGGGATTGATCAATGGACACATTGCCAGATGCTCGTCCGCGCCGCATTGCCACATAGCGGCCATCCCGTCCCCATCGAGCCAGCGATCGGGTGGTAGCCGCCCGGCCGTGATACGAAATCCTCGGACACCCTGACGGGCTAGATCGAGCATCGTTTCGCGCGGCTTGTCTTCCCGATCAATGACCGCCACGCCGGAGAAGACGCCTTTGTGCTTCCGCATCATGTCGAGCATGTAAGAATTGTCGTATCCGTAGTAGCTCATCTGGATCAGGACGACACGGTCGACGCCACATGGACGCGTGTGAGTAAATAGCTCCTCCGGCGTAAAGCTGGGAGCACGCATCCTCTCTTTGGGATAGCCGGCCTTGAGCGGATAGCGTTTCGTATCCGATGTCCAGACGTGTACATGAGCGTCGATGTAACCGTCACCGATCTTATCCGCCGCCACGCCGGCCCCGATCAACGCGGAGGAGGCGGCGACTGCCGCGCCGGCACGAAGAAAGTCTCGTCGGGTCACACCACCGGCCGACTTCTGTTCGTCAGTCGGCGACTCACATGTCATTGGACATTGGTGCTTGGTCATTGATCATTTCCCCGTTAGCGACGTCTTGCCGACGCCACGTTTCATTAACTGCTTCAGTTCATCCACGTGCCGCTCGTACACGCCACGTGGATCGACGTTGTGTTTCTTGCACAGCGAGGCTGCCATCCCAACGACTTCGCCCATCATGCCCGTGGTTCGCTGCACGCGAACCGTGCCCAACGCTACGTGAGTGACGCTGATATTGCGACCGGCCATCATCAGGTTCGGGATGTTGCGGCTGTACAGGCAGCGAAACGGTATCGAGTACGGTTTGATCCGAGTGGTCCGAGCGATCGAGCGGAATTCCTCGCCTGGAAAATGCTCAGTGTTCTCCGGACGCGGAAAGTGCAGGTCGATTCCCCAGGTCGTCGTGACGCAGGCGTCGGGATACGGCTTCTGCTGCATAATGTCCTGCTCCTGCAGGATAACGTCGCCCAACAGTCGCCGTGATTCGCGTTTGCCGCCGATATAAGCGATCCACGCAAGTCGTCGTTTGGCGTATTTTTCTTTGTTGGGGCTGTCGTTCTTCAAGTACGACCAGTTGCCGTAGACGACGCGCAACGCGTAGTCACGAATCCGCTCGATCTCGGTGATCTGGTTCCGGTTCATACCGGTTTCCCAGTCCCAGTCGCCTCGCGTGACCGCCTGACGAGTCCGTTCGTTGAACTGCACGGCCCAAGGACATCGAGGAAACTCACTAGACGCCTTCTCCACATCCGTGTACCACTGCACCGACGTGCCCATGACCAATTGGTCCGCCTTTTCGGGTGCTCGCGATTCGCCAGTGTCGGCCCGACTCTCGCGGCCGATGCGAAAGTCGGCGCCGGCTGAGAAGCCAAGATTCCCGTCGCCCGTGCAGTCGACAAACCAGCGAGCGGGAAAACGCATCTCGCGGCTGTCCGCCGTGCTGCGGGCGATGACGGCTTTGATTCGCGAACCGTCCTTCTCGACGCGGAAGGCGTGTGTGTCGAGGAAAAGGCGAATGTTCGGTTCCGACGATACGACGTAGAACTTCTTGTCGTCTTCATAGTTCGAGGCGGGACCTGCGTTGTGAGTTGTCTTGCGGGGATCTTGCTTGATCGCTTCAAGGATCTTACGACTGCGCGGGGTATCGGGATCGGCCAGCGCTTCGCGGTTGTTCCAATACCCGACGGGGCCGATCTCGTCGATTAAATCGCCCAGCCGCGGAAATGGCTGTTGGTGGATCTTCCCCGACAGACCGACTCGCACCTCGGAACTATTGTTGCCACCCAACACCGGGCGGTTCTGGATCAAGGCAACCTTTACGCCAAGCCTTGCTGCCGAGACCGCGGTGCAACAACCGGCCATACCACCGCCGACCACCACCAGGTCGAATTGCCCCGCGTCCGGCGGCACATCGGGCAGGTTCAGCAGTCGGCGGCGCCACGAGTCCATCTCGGCGCCGTCATTCGGCGGAGTCAGTGCAGTGTCGGTTGTCAGAAGGATGGCGTCGCAACGGCCTTCGAAGCCGGTCAGATCGTGCAGGGTCAATTGCAGTTTCGTGTCAGTAACGTCAACGGCACCGCCGTCTTGCCAGTGCCAATCAGCGCCTTCAGTGCCGAACGTGGTCTTGAGCGTCTTTCCGTCGACGACCAACTGAAACTTGCCCGGCGAGCCGGAAACATCCCACGGTGCCACCCAGTCGCGAGTGCGCACCCACACGCGGTATCGTCCCGGCGCAGGCAGTTCGACCGTTGTCTTCGCAGCCATCACGGGGACGCCCAAGCCGTGGGCGAGCAGATAAGGCGATCCCATCTGGTCGATCGATTGCGTGTCGATCACCCAACCGCCCCGCTCGGCGAAACTCTCGGCCTCGACCAGCACAGTGTGTGCGGCCCAGGCAGGAACGGCCCAGCCCAAAGCGATGGCCAACAGGACTACTGAATCAGTTGTCAATTGCGTTTTCATGATCGCATCCCGGTGAGGTCCAGTTTCAGTTTCTCTGCACGTCGATACTTCCTAACAGTGCGATATTGGAACGGCCTATCGGCGCCGCGGTGGCGGAGGCAGCTTCCAGATGATCCGTTTGCCCTCGTAACGCGGCCACTCCCATTCGGGCCATACGGGACTTTCGTCGCGGACCTCTTGGTAAAGGTTGCGCAGCACGGTTGCCATTTGCTCGAGACGTTCAGGCTCCTTCGCCGCCAGATCGGTCGTCTCGCCGATGTCGTTGCGTAGGTTGTACAACTCGAAAGTCGCCAACTCGGCCGTCTTGATAGCTTGCATGTCACTGGCCACGATATCGGCGCCTCGTTTCAATTCGGCGTTATTCAAATGAGCCAAGATTTTCCAGTCGCCCATTCGCATGGCGACTTTTGGCTTGCTCCCAGCCCAGTTGAACTGCCAGTACAGGGGCGTCTTGCGTTCAATCTTCCCGCCATCAAGAATCGGCAGAAAACTGGCACCGTCGATCGCGCGATCAGTTGGCGGGCCGATGCCCGCAATCTCGCAGAACGTCGGCAGCACGTCCACACCGCTGACCGGTTCGTCGCAGCTGGTGCCCGGTTTCGTGTAGCCCGGCCAGCGGATGATGCCCGGTACGCGTATTCCGCCTTCGTATACATGGCCCTTCTTCTCTCGCAGCGGTCCTGCTGATCCGTGCGGATGTCGACTTGTGATCGCTGGACCATTGTCGCTTGTGAAGAACACCAACGAGGTGTCCCGCAAATCAAGATCGTCAAGCGTCTTCATCAGCCGGCCAAACGCGTGGTCCATCTGTGTAACGTTGCCGTGATGCGCGGCACGTGTGGGTAGACCGGGCGATGGATACAGGTCGGCAAATCGCATGTCGGTTGCAATTGGCTCGTGCGGTTCGTGGAAACAGACAAACAGGAAGAACGGCTTCGTGGCGTCGCGCAAGTCCCGCAGCCAGTGGATCGCTTCATCAGCAACCAGTTGAGCCGAATAGCCCTCTAGCAGCCCGACCGGTTTGCCGTTGCGTACGAAGTTGTCGGGATTGTGGTGGTTGGGCAAGGCGTTGTTTTGCGTCGAGAACCAATGGTCGAAACCGTGATCGGACGGTTGCGGTTGGCCCGACAGGTTGAAGCGGCCGTTCAAGTGCCATTTGCCTGTGTGGCATGTGGTGTAGCCGGAATTGCGCAGCAGCGTCGCCACCGTGAGTTCCTCGCGTCGCACATGCATGGGCGAGAACATAGGAATCCAGTTGTGGATGCCGACGCGGTATGGCGTGCGCCCGGTCATCATCCCGGTGCGCGCCGGCGAGCAGTTGGCAGCCGCGGCGTAGCAACTGGTCAATCGCATGCTTTCGGCAGCGAAGCGATCAACGTTGGGAGTCTGGATCACCGGATGTCCGTAGCAGGCCAGATCGCCATAGCCCAAATCGTCGCATAATACAACCACAAGGTTGGGACGCTCAGACGGCTGCGCCTCGTTCGATGCGGATGCCGCCGCGCCGATGGAAACAACGATTGCCAATGCAATCACGGGGCCAAGGGGACGACTTGAACATCGCAGAAGACAGATCGGTTGCCTGATGCTCATCGGCAGTTCCTTCTCTGGACGGCGCGTTTCGGTAAGGCAACATTGTACATTTGGCCGATGGCAATTGCACGCGAGCCACTCGATTCTCGACGGGCTACCGCATCGACGACACGTTTTTGGTATCCTGATGATCGAGACGATGCAACTGGCACGACAACACAAACCGACTTGAGGGAGTAGCTTCGATGAGCACACGAACGACAATCGCTGGTCTATTCAGCCTGTTTCTTGCGATCGACGCCGTCACGGCTGCGGAAGTCAAACCGCCCGAACCGTTTGGCGCTGTACCGTCCGAACAACATCTTGCGTGGCATGAACTGGAGTACTACGGCTTCATTCACTTCACTATCAATACGTTCACCGACCGTGAATGGGGCGGCGGTGAGGAATCGCCGGAGTTATTCAATCCAACAGCGATGGATGCAGAACAATGGGCTCGGGTGGCAAAGGAATCCGGCATGAAGGGCCTGATCCTGACCGCCAAGCATCATGACGGATTCTGCCTCTGGCCGAGCCAGTACACGGAGCACTCGGTGAAGAATAGTCCATGGAAGGGCGGCAAAGGCGACGTTGTGAAAGACTTGTCGGACGCGTGCAAGAAGCATGGATTGAAGTTCGGCGCCTATTTGTCGCCTTGGGATCGGAACCATGCAGATTATGCGCGGCCGGCTTATGTCGAATACTACCAGAACCAAACGCGCGAACTGCTGAGCAACTACGGCGAGGTGTTCGAGACATGGTACGACGGGGCCAACGGCGGGTCTGGCTATTATGGCGGAGCGCGAGAGACTCGACGCATCGACCGAAAGACTTATTACGAATGGCCCGACACGTGGAAAATCGTCCGCGATCTACAGCCTGGCTGTATTCGGTTCAGCGACGGCGGTCCGGACATTCGCTGGGTAGGGAACGAGCGCGGATTCGGCTACGACCCGAACTGGGCGACATTCAATCGCGACGGGAGATGGCCAGGGATCTCTGTGAAGAAGTCGCTTTGGTACGGCGACAAAGGCGGCACGCATTGGGTGCCGGCCGAGGTGGACGTGTCGATCCGACCGGGCTGGTTCTGGCACGAATCACAGAACGACAAAGTGAAGACACTCGAACAGCTTCTGGACATCTACTACGCCAGCGTTGGTCTGGGCTGCAATCTGTTGTTGAACGTGCCGCCTGACCGTCGCGGCCTTTTCCACGAGATTGACGTCGAACGACTGAGTGAACTTGGCCACGTTCTCAGCGAGACTTTCAAGACGGACTTGGCCAAGAGCAAACCGGTGACCGCCGACAACACGCGCGGCGCGTCCGACCGTTTCAGCCCGAAGCTCCTGACAGATAGCGATCGAA
Organism: uncultured Pirellulaceae bacterium; assembly: GCA_964617665.1. Taxonomy (GTDB): domain Bacteria; phylum Planctomycetota; class Planctomycetia; order Pirellulales; family Pirellulaceae; genus JADHUC01. Next base: position 16,287 of record CAZUAH010000190.1, on the reverse strand, counting down.
ACACTTATTGGGCTGCGGATGACGATGTTCGGCAGGCTACGTTGGAAGTCGATTTCGGCAAGCCAATCGAATTCGACCGCGTCCGCCTACAGGAGTACATCCAGCTTGGCCAACGCGTCGAGTCCTTTGAGATCGAAGCACGCGTGGATGGCAACTGGCAACAGATCGCCAAAGGCGCAACCATCGGCGTACGCCGAATCCTGCGCACGCCACGCGTGAAAGCCGACCGCCTCCGAATCAAACTGACCAGTTGCCTCGCGTGTCCGACGCTGTCGACAACCGAAGTGTACAACTCGCCGAAGTAGATCTCGCCTGCCGGGCGGCACTTACACGACGCACGTTTTGCGACCGTCGATTTTGACCACAGATTTTTCCCTCTCGCACAGGGGCATACTCATGTCCGGGCCATGCGTGCTTACTCTGGCCGTGCTCGCTGCGTCTATCGCCGGAGCAGGCGAACTTGACGATCTCTGTTGGTCCGAACGGTTTGACGATTTGGAGCGCTGGACGGCTGAGCCCGCGTGGCTGGGCAATCCGTCCGATTCGGCATCGCTGGTACGTGATGATTCGGCGGCCTGCTTTCAGGTGGACGAACCGAATCGTGGGATGAAGTGGTCGGCGCCGATGCCGTCCATCGCGTTGGACGAGCTTCCATTCCTCGTCGTCCGCTATCGGGCGGAGAACTTGAACGCAGACCGCACGGATTATCTTGTCTACTTCGACGACGGCATCGCGAGCAAGGAGCTAGCCGCGATCCGCTTGTGCGACGTGGTAGCCGACGGGCAGTGGCATGTGGCAGCGGTCGACTTGACGACGGTAACCGAGGCTGAGGGTGTGACCAAATTGGCGGTCCAGGTGCAGGCAGGCCGCGCGGGAAAGGCCCGACTGTGGCTGGACCGGATCGCGTTGATCGACGCGCCACCTGATGACGCGCAAATCATCAAGCGAACTCCTGCTGAGCCACCGAAGGCCGATTGGATCGTGCCGCTGGCCGACGCGGAATGGACCGCGCAACCGAGTTGGCTCGATAATCCCGGATCCGAAAAACAGGTCGAAAGAGACGGCGAGGCAGCCGTTTTCCGCGTCAAGGGCCCGGGGCGTGGGATGAAATGGTCGTGGAATCTTCAGGCACCGGTCGAACTCGTCGGACGGCGTTACGTGGCGATGCGTTACCGGGCTACCGGTGCGCGGCCCGTGGGCGACTATTCGGTGTGCGGGCTGGGAAAGACGCCAGACGGTCAGTCGGCGTATCGAGCGCTCGTCCCGGCCACGGAACTGATCTGTGACGGTCGCTGGCACACGCTGACATTGAACACGCGGCGAGTAGCGACGGAACTGCCGGAGGTCTCGGGCTTGGCCGTGCAAGTACAAGTCGCCGCGCCGTCTGCGACTCTAGAGATTAGTGATCTGCGGTTGACCAGCCGACGTTCGCCGGAACGGCTTGACGATCTGGTTATCTGTTCTCCGAAGGTACGGTGGGATGGCTTCCATTCCGTTTCGACAACATCGCAGGCCAGTGGCAACAGCAGGACGTGGTGTCGACATTTGCGAATTGACCGGTGGTTCAGCGATTCGGTGGTAACAACCGAGGGGATCCCATTTCAACTGATTCCAGGTGAAACGGACTTGGCGGCAACGCCGGTTCGCCAGAAGTCGGAAGTCCGTTTTTCGATCGGCGAACACGCCGGCGAGGTTCATCTTCTCCTGCTGTCTGCCATGACCGGCATGGAGGAGCCGACTTACGGCAGCGGACGCCTGCGTGCGATTCGCGATGTGGATCGGTTTCGGCTGCGACTGGAGTATACCGACGGTACGATCGACGAATGCCTGCCGATGAACGTGGCGACACGACAGTTCGGAGTAGCATCAGGCGTGCAGGTCCTGGTGGCGGCAGCCGACCAGTCGAAAACACTGGCGGCCGTCGTGATTTGTGATCGCTCACGACAGGCCGGATTTGCTGTGGCAGCCATCACCGTGCGCACAGCCGAAGATCGGCTCGTCCCGGAAGCACTGGATGAAAGCCCGCCGCTTCGCGTCGTCAGGTCCGAGCAGCAGCAGGTGTCCTTGGAACTGGGTGTCAAATCGGATCGGGTGCCTTTGCTCGAACGACTCGTACATTCATCCTCTGGATGGAGCTGTCTCCTTGAGCCCTGTCCGCTGGTCAAACTTCAGGTCGACGGCAGGGAGAGTACGTCTGGCGACGGCATCCGCGTGACAGCAAACCTCGATCGTGTCAGCCAAGCTGAATTCTCGGTGCGAATCCGTGTGGAGAATACGAGTGATGAAGAACGCGCGGTCGACTTAACGGCACCGGTGATCGGTCCCTATCGTCTGTCCGGCAGAGCGGAGGATTCGTGGTACCTTCTTCCTAGGCGTGGAGCCGCGTTTGACAATCGGCCTTGTTCACATCGAGAACGTTATTGCGGGCTGTTCCCGGTTCAATTCCTTGACACGTTCGCACCATCGAACGGTCGTGGGTTCACATTGCGGACAGAGGATGCCGATTGCATCCGAAAGCGTTATCTGCTGGAGAAGCACGACGGCAATTTCACAATCGGCGTGGAATACCCCCGCGTGAAGCTGGCTCCCGGCGAAACGTTCGAGACTCCGCCGACCATACTGTCGGCCACCGACGGCGACTGGCGTCGAGGGCTGTTGGCGTATCGGGAATGGCTAGTCACTTGGCACAAACCTCTTTCGCCGCGGAAACCGTGGTTCCGCGAGATCTTCAATTTCCGCCAACGATTCCTGTGGGGCCACGACCCGCTGTACGACGCCAAAGCGGGCAAGCTCGATCTACGACGGGCGGTTGACGAGGCGCGAAGAGAATTCGGCGGTATCGACTATCTGCATCTTTTCGATTGGGGCTCGTGTCCGGGAATCGGCCGCATCTATGGCCGCACCGGTGACCACTCGCCCTACGACCACATTGCCGGCGGCCGCGAGCGTTTGCGACGAGAGATCGCTGGCGTTCAGGCGATGGGCGTGCCGGTGGGACTGTACATCGAAGGTTACCTGCTTCAGCAGCTCGGCAAGTTGGGCCAACGGTTTGGGCCACAGTGGCAGCTTGTGGGATCGAATGGACAGGGCATGTTGTGGCCTGACAGTTCCGAGATGTTTGTCTGTTCCGGCGTCGACGCCTGGCGCGAGGTACAGGCTTCGACCTACGCGGCAAAGGTTCGCGAGTTGGATGTGGATGGCATGTACTTGGATCAGTTCGGGTTTGCGGGCAGCTACAAGGATTGCTGGTCTGCCGAACATGGCCACTCGGTTCCCAGCTACGTGGTCCGGACCGAGCGAGATACGACGCGGGCCGTCCGCCAGCGGATCGATGGAGCGAAGCCGAACGTTGCCCTTTACACCGAAGAGTCGCCGGTGGACGTCACGTCGCAGTACCAGGACGGCAGCTTCACCTATGCCATGTTCTCCACGCAGCGGTCACAGACGCGCGTGCCGTTGAACCTGTTCCGTTTTGCTGTTCCCGATTTCAAGACGATCGAGATCTTGTTCTGCGACAAACCCACCGGCAGTTGGGCCACCGGTGTCCGTTGGGTGTTTTTCAACGGCGAAGCGATCTGGCTAGAGGGACAGGCCACAGAGTGGTTCGAGCCTGAGACGCGGGCCGAGATTCGTCGCTGCTATCGAATTCTGCGCGAGCATCGCGACGCCTTCACCACGGCTAATCCCATGCCACTCGTGCCCAGTGAACAAGGCAGCGTGTACATCAACGCCTTTCCCGTTGATAGGAAGACTGTGTACACGCTCTACAATGCTCGTCACCGCACGGTCCGCGGACCGGTCCTAAGTCTCTCACGCCGCAAAGACGCGGTGTACCACGACGCCTGGAATGACCGACCGGCCGATGTTCGAGTAATCGACGGCAATGATGTCGTCCACCTGGAGATTGGGCCTCACGGCGTCGGATGCCTCGTTGTGCGATAGAGTCGACGGCCTGCTGTTCCCTTTCTATTCGACAGACGCCTTCTCCAGCCCGTCTACGCGATGTCCGAGCGGACCGAGGCTTGTGCCATCGGCAAGTTGGTGCGGCTGGTCGCCGAAGTTGACGGTGACGGTCACGCCGCCCGCGAACTCTGTTTGTTGGACGGAATGATCGTCGGTCAGCCAGCGATGGGCCAACATTTCGGAATAGCCGGTTGCCCGCGCGACGGTCGTGGCCTTGTGGTAGCTTTGGACGAAGCGGTCTTTCTGTTCCTGCCACAGTTGACGTTTGAACATAAACATGGGCGGAGTGCCGTACAGCGCGTTCCAGAGATCACGACGATCCCACAGCTTTGGCAGTTTATTGTTGTAGTCGCCCCAGTACCATTGGGCGACGACACAGTCGTGATAGACCAGTTCCCATAACGGCAAACGGTAGAAGTGGCCAGTTTGGAACTTGGCGACACGCTCCGGTACTTCGTCCAAGATTTCCCCCATCTTACGTCCGGCGTCGGGAACGCGATACGGCCCAAGACTCATCATGCCTTCGAAGTAGTGCACGTATGGCACCGATGCCTCGTGGCCCGTTTCGCTTCCGGTTACCAAGCCGCAATCGTCGCTGATGTATTGCAGCAGCTTCATCTTCCATTCGCGGCTTTCCGAGCGCGTCATCGGATGGTCTGGGTTGTAGCACTCCCGCCACGGGCTGGCAGTGGTTGTGTCGATGAACCGGCACTGGTAGGGATGCGTTTTCAGCTCCTCGGGGATGCGTTTGCGGGCATAGTCCACAGCCTGCCGATCGCAGAGAACGCCGCACGGGTACCAGTTTCCGTCCTTACCCATCACTCGCCATCCGCGTACCCATTCGCCATTTGCGCCGATCATCAGATCGTGCGGCCAGGCCGACGAAGTCCAGTCGCCGTGTATGCCACGAAGCTTAGGGAAGTTTGCCGGGTTCATAGTGTCCTGGTAGATGTCGTAGCGGCTGGTCAAGATCCCCATCTCGTTCATCTGCTGGATCGTCTCGGGCTGCCCGCGGTTGCTCCAGAGAATGCGTCTGATACCGGCCTGCTGCAGCTCGCGGCAAATGCCGACGGCGTCCCGATCCCAACACCAGACGTTGACCGCTCCGATCAACTTGTCGACGTCCGGGTTCTGCTTGCGTTTCTGAGTCAGCGTCTTCAGGAGTCCAAGTTGTTCGCGTTGCTGTCGATAGCGTTTGCACATAGCCACGTAACTGCCGCTATCAAAGAACACGTACTTCAGTCGCCGCGTGTAACCGAAGCAGCCTTTCTGTGGGTGCCATTCGGGCGCGAGCGTCAGTCGGCCATCGAGCCGCGGGATGCGCACGCCTGCATCGTCGGGAGTGTCGACGATCGTCATCACACCTTGTTCGCCATCGATTACGCCATACCATCCCATGCAGAGACCATGACCGCCGTACAGGTAGTGGTTCATTGCCGGCAGCGATTCGTCGTCCACCGGGTAGCTGATACCTTCGTTCACGGGCAGGATCAGCGTCATGCCCGGTTCGGTCACCAGTGGTGGCGGAAACGCGATCCGTCTTTCGAGTTCGCCATCCGCGGATAACTCGATCGACAGTTCCGGCTGCTCGTTCGATAGCGCAATGGTTGCGTTGCCGGCGAGCATCGACACAGTGTCCAGCCAACGCAACGCGATAGTCCGACCATCGCCTTTGGCGGACAGGAAGACTATTTCTCTTGTGGGTCGTTGTTGCCATGTTCGGCGCGTACGGTGATCTGTGACTGCGAAAGCCCCGGCGTGCGCGTCGAACGTTACTCGAAGCGTGTCGTTTTCCAGCAGCAACTCAGCGGGTAGATCGGCCGATCGCATTTCGGCGATGTCACCAGCGAGCGCAAGAGACACGTCGTCGATCCAAACGGTTGCTGGACCGTTGCCGATCAAACGTGGCAGTATCGTCTGCACGCCGTCGGGAATGACAAATCGGGAATGAAGCAATTGCCAGTCTTTCGCGGGCCGCGAAGTGCGCCCGCCGAAGACCCAGCTGATGACGCGATCGTTTTCCCCACGTGGTGTGACACACAGTGTAGTGGTACCCTCGCCTTGGATGCGGACCCATCCTTTCAACTCGTAGATCTGTCCTGGCTTGACGACGAGGTTCGCCAGTTGCTGAAGACTCCAGTCTTCCGCGCCCTCGTGCTGGATTCGCATGCCCTGCTTGCCGCTATGAACGGTTTTTTCGTCAAGTTCGCTACGGCCTTGGTCGGTTCGAGACCAAAGACGATTCCAGCCGTTGGAACCATCTTCGAAACCGCCATTGGTCAGAAGATTGTCGTCGGCCGATGCTCTCGTGGCACATAAAAGAAGGCAAATGGTGAAGACCGTCCATCGAGGCATTGCGGTTACTCCCTTGACTGAAGCGATTCGGAACAAGACTCGGTACGGAGTACCATAGCCAGACGTAATGTGCTTCGCAACGTTCCGGTGGAATCATCCTCAGACGTTTGCTCCTGACCCATCGCGGTCCGGCAGCCGGGCCCTACCTTGCGAGTTGGTTTACACGGCTGCCAGAGTGTCTACAATAGAATGTTGTCATACCATGAGGTGAGGTCCAGCGACCCTGGCGTTCACGTTTTACGGGCAGAACATTCCGACTACCAGTCCCTCCTACACCGCGACATACCTACAGAGTCCGGAAGTTACTGGAAGCCGGTTGTGTCGTTAACCTGACCGCACACTCCAACGCGTTGCCCCGTTTTTCGAGGGTCACCGATGATCATAAAAGACGGCAGAGATCAAAACGTTCGCGCTTCGGATGGCGCGGCAGCAGCTGAGGGCACACGAGCCCCGCAGCCGAGAGTTGACTATGAGGAAGTCCGACGGTCGACATGGCGTAAACGGTTGCTGATCGTGCTGTTGATTGTCGTCTTGTGCGGCGGGGCTGTTGCGGCAACCACAATGGTGGGGCGCGATTTCGCGAAGCCCGAACAACCGCTGGTTTTCCATACTGTGAAACGCGGCGATCTGCCGATTACGGTGACCGAACGGGGAAACCTGGAAAGCCAAGTGAACGAACAAGTCATCTGCGAAGTGGATGACATCAACGGCGACAACATCAATGGTACGCCTATCGTTTGGGTCATCCCGAATGGCTCGTCGGTAAAGGAGGGGGAGCTGCTGGTCGACCTGGACTCCGCTCCGCACCAGGAACGTCTGGACGATCAGATTTTGGACACGGAACGAGCTCGAGCGGCCCAGATTCACGCCAAGGCGAAGCATGAGAACCAGGAAACGCAGAACGAAACAAACAAGGCCAATGCCGAGCTGGATGTCAAGTTGTGCGGGTTGGAACTGGAGATGTACCAGGACGACGAGAAGGGAACTCACCGGCTTGAGGTCGAGGCGATCAAACGTGAGATCGACGGTATCAACAACGACATCAAGGCGGCGGAGGGAAGCCTGCTGCTGAAGAAGAACGAACTGCGTGGTATCGAATCGTTGTTCAAGATGGGATACGCCGGCAAGAGCGAACTGGATCGCAGTCGGCTGGAGTTTCTGCAGGCCGAAAGCAAGTACGCTGCGGACGTGAACAAGCTGAGCACCAAGTTGGCAGGCCTTACCAAGAAGAAAACGTACGAACGGGAGATGGAGCAATTGCGGCTGGAGGGCAGGCAAGAGACAGCTCTCCGAGAACTTGAACAGGTGGGACGAAACAACGAGGCCATACTGGCTCAGACTCAAGCCGCTTTGCACGCTGCGAATGAACTGCTGAAGAAGGAGGAAGAACGTCTGGCTCGTTACCGCGAACAGGTAAAGAAGTGCAAAATCTACGCACCCCAGGACGGCATGGTTGCCTATGCGGTTTCGAGGAGCCGCTACTACAGCGTGGAAATTCGCGAAGGAGCCCCCGTCCGGCCGCAACAGAAGATCCTTGAGTTGCCGAACCTTTCGAAGATGCAGGTCAAAACAGCCGTACACGAATCCGTGCTCGACCAGATCAAGCCCGGCCTGAAAGCTACCATTCGCGTCGAGCCTTTCCCGGACCGAATTTACCAAGGCACTATCGAGTCGGTGGGTGTCTTGCCAGACCAGGGTGGTTACTTCGGATCGGACACCAAGGTATACGAAACGATCGTGACTCTGGATGATGAAGTCGAGCAGCTCAAACCGGGGATGACGGCCGTGGCCGAGATTCACGTGGACCGGTTGGAGGACGTGTTGAGCGTGCCGGTGCAAGCCGTTGTGCAGATCGGACGCCAGACTTGGTGCTATGTGGACAACGCAGGTCGCGTGGAACGCCGCGACATCGAATTGGGAAGGACTAACGACAAGTTCGTGGAAATCCTCAAAGGCCTCGACCAGGGCATGCGAGTAGTGCTGAACCCCATGGCCATCATCGACGAGGCTGAGCAGAAAGAAGCCGAAGAACTCGCCGAAAAGGAAAATGGGTTCCTGGAGCCTTCCAACGACGTTCCGCCGGCGGCAATGAAAGAGGCTTCGCCCAAAGAGAACGGCAAATCGAAGTCGCCGCGGAAAGGCAACAAGCCTCGCCCCAAGACGCCGCCGAAGTCATAGTCTGAATGTCAGACTTCAGGCAAGCAGGCCGGATTCCGCGTGAGATGAAAACGGCCGAGAACACACCCATCCCCATTTCACAGGCGCAGCCTGACCTACGAAGGCTATGTGGTTCAAGGTCATCGAACTCTCGATCAGGAATCTCTTGCTGAATAAGCTGCGCAGTCTCCTGACCATGCTCGGCACCATTCTGGGAGTCAGCTCGGTGATCGCCATGCTGGCCATCGGCGAAGGATCCAAGCGGCACGCGGTGGAGCAGATCCGTCGGCTTGGTGCTGCCAACGTCATCATACGCAGCGTCAAGCCAGGACAGGACGACGAAGAGGAGTCGAGCGAAAACGGGTCCTCGCAAGCGCAGGTCAGCCGTGTGTCCGAGTATGGCCTGCGGTACAAGGACTTCGATCTGCTGAAGGCGACGTTGCCGACCGTCAAACGTGCTGTTCCGTCGGCATTGGTCAGAAGAAACGCTCAACACGGTCGTCATCGAATTGCCAATGCTCGCATTCTGGGCACGACGCCAGACTTCCGGCGAGTTAAGCGATTGGTCACACGTCGGGGACGTTTCTTGGGCGATCTGGATCTGACGACGATCGCAAACGTTGCGGTGTTGGGAGCCGGAGCGGCAGAACGACTTTTCGGCTTTGAGGATCCCATTGGCAAGTCGGTCTTGCTGGGCACGGGGGCATACCAAGTCATCGGTGTCATGGATACCCAGGACAGCGGCAGCGCGATACCGGGTGCCATCGGTCACCAGGATTTCAACAACGACATCTACGTTCCGCTGACCTCCGCGCGAAGCCGTTTTGGCGAATTGCAGGTGATCATCCGCTCGGGCAGCCGGGACTACGAACGGACGCAACTAAGCGAAATCACACTGACGGTGCATGATGAAACGCTGGTCGCTCAGACGGCCGCCATGGCTCGAAAGCTGCTCTTGCACAATCACCCTCGTGGAGAAGATTTCGAGGTCCAGGTTCCGTTGGAGCTGCTGCGGCAAGCCGAGCGCGAAAAGCGAATCTGGAACCTCGTTCTAGGCTCGATCGCTGGCATATCACTGCTGGTCGGCGGGATTGGGATCATGAACATCATGCTGGCAACGGTATCCGAGCGCACACGCGAAATCGGCATCCGGCGGGCTTTGGGAGCGACGCGGCCTCACATCATCGTGCAGTTTCTGATTGAGAGCACGGTCTTGTCCGCCTCCGGAGGGCTGATGGGGATCTTCGTGGGTATCGCAATCCCGATTGTCGTTACTTCAGCGTCCGAAATCCAAACGGCACTGAGCTGGTGGTCCATACTGATGGCATTTGGGTTTTCTGTGGTCATTGGCATGGTGTTCGGTGTCTACCCAGCACGTCGTGCCGCACTAATGGACCCGATCGAGGCCCTCAGGCATCAGTAGTAATCAGCCTGCTAGCAACGCGAATCATTCGCCCTGGCCTGAAAAAGCTGAGCGCATAGGGCGACTCTGCCGATTCCCCTAACCATGTCGATTGTACCGGTCTTGCCGTCTGCGCGGAGAGTATGGCCAAGCTAGGGGGCGACGTGAGAACGTTTGTCTTTCGCATTTCAGGGTGTTTGTGCCTACTGTTGGCGGTTGCAGGCTGTACGCGCACTCACTACCGCCTGCGTGCCGACTTGGAAACCTATTCGATCCTTAACGAGAAGTCTGCTAGCACCCCGTGGCGGCTTCCGTTTGGCTTCGCCGTTGATCCAGACCCGCGATCGCGATTCTGCGATGCCACTCCCACCGACGATCCGTGGCTGCCTGTTCCCGCTCCGCAACTTTACGCCTACTCGTTGCCGGACTTGCCCGAGCGGGACCCAAGCCGTTTCCGCAGCCACACAACTGAGCCAAACGATGTCTTGCCTTTTCCGCATCTGTCGTCCAGCGAAAACCACCTAGCGACGGTCCAAAGCTCGCACGATTTGCGCTTAGGCCCTACACCAACCCAGAGCGCAAGCGACGGCGCAACTCATCACTTGACCGACGCACACAGCCCGCGAATGGCTTCGCCGAACGCGAACAGTATCATTCAACAAGTCTCTTATCAGGAGGATCCGGCGGAGCTAACACCCGAGAATCAGCCTGCTACAGAAGATCAGGCGTTGGGTGAACTGTACGAGGAAGGGGGAGAACTGATAATTCTCCCCATCCCCGACGAAATCTGGCAATCGCTTCCGCAAAGCTGCCTCATTCGCATGTTCGAATTCGCCTCGATACGCGAGGAGTATGCTCGCGAATACGATCACGAACCGACCGCAGACCAGCGAGACCAGTCGCAGCGTCTTGCCCTGGAAGATATCGTCGAGTTGGCTTTGATCAACAGTCGCGAATACCAGACCCAGAAAGAGATTCTGTATCACGCTGCTCTGCGATTATCGCTCGAGCGATTCGACTACGATATGAAGTTCGCCACTGGCGGCAATCGCAACGAGGTCAACTACTCGCACAGCCGCAACGCGGGGCTCACGGACGACGAACTTCGAATTCCGACGACACTCACCGAAAACGCCGTGCTGGCAACCGGCGGCGATCTACTCGCTAGTTTCGCCAACAACGTGGTGCTGACTTTCAATGGTCCGAGTGGTTTCGCTGCTGATGTCGGCTCCGACCTTCTGCTGGACATTTCGCAAAACCTCTTTCAACGCGATGTCGTTTTGGAAAGACTCACACAAGCGGAGCGTAACGTCGTTTATGCGGCGCGCGACTTCATGCGTTTCCGCCGACAGTTTTTCGTCGATCTGGCCGCGCGGTACTACGGCCTGTTGCTTACATATCGAGAGATCGAAATCGCTGCCCAGACCTATTTCAGCAACCTGCGCGGCTTCCAGCAGGTCCAGGCCCAGTATCGCGCCGACCAACTACCCCGCTTCCAGGTTGATCAATTTGAACAAGATGTGTTGGCCAACCGCAGTAGCCTGATCAACAGCTGCAACCGTCTGGAGGGAAGCATGGACAGCTTGAAGCTGGACATTGGGCTTCCGCCGGAACTGCCGGTCAATCTCGATCTGACGGAGTTGGAGGAGTTGACGCATCGCGATGAACAGACCGCTGCGGCCGAGAGGGTGAAACGTGCGCGTCGCAATGTGTCAACTGAACTCAGAGAAGATGAGCCGGATCGGGAAATGCTGCTGAATGTCGTTGTCGAACTCGTTAGCAAGATGCTAAATCTGATCGAGTTTCGGCAACGCGACGGAGATTCAGCCGCGCACGCTGAAAAACTGAAGCTGCTACTGGATCAATTGAAGGTCGACGAGGCTGAATGGAGAGTGCGGCTCAATGTGCAGGCGTTAACCATTGAAACGGGGGCGCAACAGCCACAACTGCAAAGCATCTTTCGGCGCACCCTGGATCTAGTGAATTCACTGCTGAGCCTCATTGACCACCAATTGGTGTTGGGCGAGAGGTCCGGGGTTTCCGATGACGAGATTGCCGCGATCCGCGATGAAATACCCGACTTGCGAAAGCAGCACAAAGAGCTGGAAGACGATTTAGGGCGAGCGATCAGGAAAGCGGTCGAGAATAGCGAACCGTTGAAAGGCATCCCCGAACTCGTGCAGTCCGCCGAAGCGCTGTTTGCCGACGTGGACGATCTGTCCGCCCGAACGACGGCACTTGTTCCAGCGCCACAGTTCTCTGACGAAGAACTCCGAGGCATAGCCGAGGAGTTAGTCAGGAGAAGTCAGAGCATTTTGGAGGGGGACATAGGCGGTCTGGTGCCCGTTGAGATTGAGATGGACGACGCGATGTTGACAGCGTTGACGTTGCGATTTGACCTTGTTAACGAGCGAGGTGAATTGGCCGATACGTGGCGCCAAATAAAATTGGCGGGCGACGATTTGAAGTCCATTTTGAACCTGAGGGCGACCCAACAGATTCGCACACGCAGCGATTTGAATCGCCCCTTCGATTTCACCTTCGATGACAGCCAAACCCAACTGTCAATGACGTTCGATGCGCCGCTGAATCGCAAGACGCAACGCAATCAATTTCGCGTGTCTTTGATCAATTACAATGCGGGCCTACGCGAATTGATGGCCTTGGAGGATCGCATCAAACTATCCGTCCGCAACGATCTGCGACAACTGCAAGTGGACCGCGAGCAATACCAAATCTCCGTGGCCAGCGCAGCGTTGGCGTACGATCGCCTGATCAGCACGCGAATGCAATTGCTGTTGGGCTACAAAGCAGTCTCGGTCCGCGATGTCTTGGAGTCGCAGGATGCCTACACCAGATCGCTCGTCGCACTGGCGAGGACCCATATAGACTATATCCTAGACCGGATTCAACTTTTCCACGATCTTGAACTGCTGAGGGTGGACGACACCGGGTTCTGGCCCATGCTCTACGACGAGCAGTTCCAGCCCGAGCCAAACTACCAACTGCCCTTCGATGCTGGCCCCGTCTACGGCGATCTGCCGCGTCGCACATTGCATTCACGCAAGATCAAACGCATGCTCTGCGTTCCGGCAGGAGAGGCGATCATCTTCGACACGGGGGCTCCCCAACCGTCGTCGAGCGAAGAATTGCCAGCCCCACAGCCGGATCCGTCAGCCGGATTAGATTCGCAGGAATAGCGGTTTCTCCCTACGTCCCGTGTTAAGATGAGTCGTTGTATCGACTTTGTTAGAAGGTATTTCAAAACTGGATTTCGGGAGGGCGAAGCTCCTGCTGAGCCGCGTTTCTCCGTGATTTCGGCTCGGCGGGAGCCTCGCCCTCCCGGTTCTGAAACCGCCTCTAGACTTCAGCGTCCAAGACGTTCGCTTGCTGTTCATGGGGGAAATCGCAAATGACCAGATTTCTAATTTCAGCGTTCGTTATCGTCTTTTCGACATCCAGCTTGGCTCAAGAGTCTGGTAAGACGACTATCGAATCGCTACCGGGTGAACCGGGGACCTTCAGCAAAGTGACGTGCGATGGGACGTACCGCCATCATCTGCAGGGCATCTGCACGAATGACAGAGATGCCATCTATTGGAGCTTCACGACCGCTCTGGTGAAAACGGACACAACGGGTAAGATCCTCAAGCAGATCCCCGTTGGCAACCATCACGGCGATCTCTGCCATCATGACGGGAAGATCTACGTCGCCGTGAATTTTGGGCGGTTCAACGACCCGAACGGCAATGCAGACTCGTGGGTTTACGTGTACGACGCCGACGACTTGTCATTGTCATCGAAGCATGAGACGTCTGAAGTATTTCATGGCGCTGGCGGCATCGGATACCGTGATGGACGTTTCTTCGTGGTGGGAGGATTACCGGACAGCGTCCAAGAGAACTACGTCTACGAATACGATCCCGATTTCAAGTTCGTCAAGAAACACGTCATCAAGAGCGGGCACACGCATCTTGGCATCCAGACTGCAGCATTCGCCAATAACCACTGGTGGTTTGGCTGCTATGGTAATCCCAAGATCATGCTGAAGACGGATGTCAACTTCGACATGAAGGGGCGTTACGAATTCGACTGTTCACTTGGCATAGTCGGGTTGCCAGATGGACAATTCCTGGCCGCCAGTGGACGTACTGTACGCGACAAAGGCTGTACGGGATGGGCAGCCGTGGCCGTCGAGGATCGCGAGAACGGATTCCAAGTTCCGAGAGACTCCAAGAGATAGGCACAAGAGCCGGTTAAAGACCCTCGCCTTTCTTTGACGGTAGCTTCGCGGCACGATGATAAGACTGTGGCCGGACAGGATCTACTCCGCGGTCCTGGAGCCCTTGGCCAGCGCTCTTGCCGTGGCGTTGATGATCGCTTCGGACGTTATCGTCGCTCCACTCACCGCGTCGATTCCCTTCAGCCCTTGCTTCTGGACGATTTGTCGGGGCGTGTCGGTTATGGCCGAATAGAATTGCTTCTCCTTGTGCGACGTCACCTCGACCGATTCGATACGACCGCTGCGGACAACCACTTCGACGTGCAATTCGCCGGCGTAGGCCGGACACTGATCCTGATAAGTCCCGTCGACAACTCGACTGAGGTCCAGGCTATCGAAGATCCGGATTCCGTCGATGTTTGCGCGGGCACGCGTTTTGTTGCGATTGATCCGGTTGGCGGCCCTGCCTGATGCCGGCACCTGCAACACCTTCTCGTAGTAATCTGTGGCCTCGCGGTATCTTCCCGAGATTCGGCAGGCGTCGCCGGCATACAGATAGGCCATGTCCGGGTAACCGCCCTTGGCGTAGGCTTCGGCCAACTGTAACGCTCTGGAGGTTTCTCCCATGTCGGCCCACAGCTTGATGGTGTTGCTCCAGGTTGGGAGTCTTCCCAGCAAATCGACAGCCATGTCCTTGTTGCCTAGTTTCCAATAGCAGCGAGCCAGTTTCACACTCACGGGCGATTGGCGATTGCCCTCCAGGGCGGCGTGGCGCCACCAGAACGCGGCCCGGGCATAATCCTCCTCGAAGTCGTGATACATCCTGCCCAGGCTTTCCATGACGCGGGTCAGGGTTGCCGGATTGTCCTCATGGTGCTTAAGCAAATGGTGCATCAGCCGGATGCCTTCCCGCCAGCGTCCGGGATTCGGATTGATGATATCCCAGATGTACTGACCCATGTTTCGCTGAGCGTTCCAATTCCCCGGTGGCTTCTGCGGCCACGAAAGATCCAGCGATTGTGGATAGTTCAGACGCGTTGATTCGTACCAATCCGGCGGCGTGCGACCGAGTTGGTCGATCAGCGACTCGATTTCTGCCTTGGTGCGCCGATTGCCGGTTCCCGTTCGCCCCGTTGTCGACGTGGGCGATCCGGTCGTCGACGAACCGGCGGGCTTCTCGTTCAGCACGTATCGCTTGGTCCCCAACGTAACGGCGTGGACTTGGCTGTAGGAGTAGACTCTCGAATACGAACGAGTACCGAGCATCCGCTCGAAAGTGAGTTTCTTTCCCGCCTTGTCGATGTTTGTTACCTTGCCTTCCACCTTGGCTCCGCTGAGCAACTCCACGACATCTGCTGTGGCGAAGGGCGGGGCAACTAGCAGAACAACAAGCAGAAGCATCGCTGGCAAGGCTAGACGATGGGGGACACGGTATGCACCCATTCTTTGTTCCTGGCATTCAATGACGATTTCGGGATTGTTGATTCGCTCCATGCGAGCATAAACCAACTTCCGCCGCGTTTCCAGGTCCTTGGGCGGGCTACACCAACCCTGACGTGGAATCGTCGAGGCCCGTGGCGCACTCGGGATCTACCGAAAGAGACTTTTCAGGGGGTTCATCTTCCGGCACACTGGAGGAATGGGGGGATGATCTTATGGCGAGCGGCAGATTCAAATGTACCCTCGCCCCCGCCCGCGAAGCGGAATAGCGGGGGAGAGGGCAGGGTGAGGGGTGGTAAATCTTCATCTGCCGCTTGCCTACGGCCGTCAGCCACCACCCAGGAGATGTAGAAGCGTCTTTTCTTGAGATTGCTGGCGGACTCTCACGGCTGGACCCGTATTGGTTGGTGGAGCAACTCTGCAATGGGCGACTCCCAGAAGACGCGATCGAGCCTTTTGGTTCGCATCCGAGACGCGCGGGACGACGAGGCTTGGTGCGAGTTTGTCGATGTCTACGCGCCTCTGGTGTATCGGTTCGCGCGCCGTCGTGGGCTGCAGAATGCGGATGCCGCCGATGTGACCCAGGACGTTCTTCAGACCGTCGCCCGAACAATCAATGGTTTCGAGTACGATCCGGAACGTGGTTCGTTCCGAGGCTGGTTGTTGTCCGTGGCACGCAGTCGACTGTGCGACTTGATCGCCGGCCAACAGCGTCAAGCCCAAGGGAGCGGCGATACCAGGACGCTGG
>CAZUAH010000189.1:0-23666 GCA_964617665.1 uncultured Pirellulaceae bacterium | reverse complement strand
TTCGCCCAGTCGCCGGCCCCAACTTCCAGAGCGAAACGTTGAGACAAGTGACTCTTCAATCTCCGGAGTAGCCTGCGGCCACTTCGGATATGGCTCCGTTCTGACTGGCGTACCTCCCAGCGCCGCCAGCGTATCCGCTTTCTGTGCGACGTTTCCGTGAGCACACCCGGCACCTACGGTGATGGCCGCCGCTGCACCGGCTGACGCCTCCGTAATGAATCTACGGCGAGATACGTTCTGCCCGCTCATGGTTACCTCCTGAAGGATTGGTCGTGCTGGCAAGCACTATTCGCAAGACGCTTCGCCGCATTGTACCATCAGATGATGCTGACAACATCCAAACAATCCGATTCAGGCCGAGACGTTGGATCGCCTAGATCTGCGCGGCTTGCGAAAAGGTGAAGGAGACCAACGTGACACGATCCACATCAAAGATGGAAAGCCGAACGCGTCAATGCCGCACGTTGCTTGTACTCGCTCTCGGCGTCGTCTGCGCGGAAGGTCCGGCCCTGGGCAACTCGGGAGAGGCGGCAAACGTCCAACCGGGTAAGCAGGCCGAAGTGGCCGGAGCGAAAGTGAAGTTCGTAAACTATCAAGGCCCGGCAACGTTTTCGGTCGCTGCGACCGGGAAGCACGATCTGCAGATCGCTATTGACCCTCGATCTGAACGAGAGCCTCTGAGCGTCGGTGTCGAACTGGCGATCAGCGGACGGAATGTGTGGCCCGTTGTGGATGTCGAAGTGCTCGATTCCAAGGGCCAAGCCATGTCCGTTCGGCGCAGCGGTATCGAATGGCACAAACTACTGATATCGGTGCCCGCGGAACCTGCCACGTACGGCGTGCATGTTGTCGATCCACCGGGCGATCGGCCACAACTGCTGCCCGAAGAAAGACGTCACGTCACCGATCCCACGACAGGTCTAGGCGCGACTATCAGCAAATGGTACGACGGTCGGCAAGCGGCGTTGAGCATCCGTTTCGATGATTCCCACCCCACGCATTTATCCAAAGCGATTCCCATTCTCCGCGAGTACGGCTTCCGGGGCACTTTCATGGTCAATCCCGGCGGGCATCCACCAAACAGTCGAAAACGGTCTGCTTTCGAGGAACACCGGAACGAATGGGAAGCATGTGCGCGGCGCGGTGATCAGGAGTTCGCCAACCATACCCTGCACCACAGCGGCGCGCTGGACGACGAGTCGATGGAGTACGAAATCGGCCAAGCGTCGAAAGCAATCTGGAGGCTCTTTCCTGACAGAAGCAAACTGCTCGCCCTGAATCTTGGCGGTGGCACCCGGTGGGAAACGACAAAGACCTTGCGCTACTACCTCGACAAGTATCAACTATTCGACGCTTCGACCAATTCGACAGGCATGGACGACACGTACGGCAACCGCGTCGCCACGTTTAGTCGAATGCTCGAGGCGCACATCCAGCGTGGTCTCTGGTACAAGGTCCACTATCACTACATCGGCGAGGGCCTCAGCAGCAGCGAAGCCAACTTCCGTGCCGCCCTTGATATTGCGAAGGAACACGAGTCGGCACTATGGATCGCGGGCATGGCCGATATCCACAAGTACCAGACCGAGCGTCGCTGCGCCGCGTTGTCGATCGAGAACAAAGGTGATCGCCGGGCCATCCTCAGACTGTCGTGCGGGACAGAGTTGGAACTCTATGATCAACCGTTAACCATTGACGTGATATTGCCTCAAGCGTGGACGAGGGAAGGTGTCGTCGTCAATCATGATGGAGCCAAGATGGACGCGCGGAGAGTGCCGGAATCCGAAAGAGTAGTACTGCGATTTGACACCAGGCCAGTCGACAGCGTGTACACTATTGAGAGGGCTGCTAAGCCGAATTGATCGTCGATCTACGCATTTGAAGTCATCGCGGTCGCGGGCAGTCTATGAGATGACGTACGACAAATCGCGGCCTTGATCGTTTCGTGTTTACTTTCGGTCACTGTCGTTTCTCCAGAGCTGGCCGCTGCAGGTCCGGCCAAGCTTCTGGTGCTTCCCGGCTCTGGCACTGATCCAGAACAGATCGACTACGATCGGCTGCCTCGTATCGAGGGAGACCACGCGATCGTCAGCCCCGCGGCCATCCATTCAGCGGAAGAGGACCTGCCGGACCAGGATCATCACGCCACCAGTCAGTTGTCCTCGTAGGCCCCGATGTCGGGACCAGCGCCCTGGGGAACCGTGTCGTGCTCCAGGTCTTCGCCAAGGCCCAGTTCCTTGCCCCGGTCGATTGCCGGGGAGCCGGGTCGCAAGTGAAAGTCGAGCTTTTCAGCGTCTAGAAACAGTGGATCCCCGACGAGCGCACCGTCGAGTCCCGGGTCGCGTGTAAACAGATTGTTGCTCGCCTCCAGCGTCTTGAGCTTCTCGATCGCCGTGTGCCCGCTGTCGGCAGTCAGGTCGAAGATGTTGTTGTAGACCCGGAGATGAACGCCGCGCACGTGGGTCTTCACGTTGAAGAAGGTGTTGTTATAGACGCTGCAGGGCTTGTCTTCGACGCTCTGTACGCCGCATCTGTCGGGCATATTGGCGATGATGTTCCCATAGACTCGCAGGTCGTTGGTGTGGCTATAGATGGCGCCAGGCGAGGGACCAAGTAGGAAGTTATAGCGCACGTGGACCTCGTCCTGGTTCTTGCCCAGATAGACCGATGCCCCTCCGTCACCATCGGTCAGCGGGCCGGTCATGTGATTGTGTTCCAGGATCCCGCTGCCTCCCGGCCGATTCACGTTGGCTGAGATGAAGCAGAATTTGTTGCCGCTGTTGGTTCGGTCCAAGCGGTTATGGTGTACGTGCCATTCGTCGCATTCCACGAGTTGAATCGCGTCGCCACCGGCCTTGTCCTGGGACGTATAGGGCGGGGTCCAGTTCTGGTTGACATCGTGGACGTCGTTGTACCCGGCTTCGAAGTTCGTCATCCCCTTGACGAAAACCCCATCGTCTTTGATGTCGTGGATCTCTGTATAGAGGACCGTCACTTTCTTCATTTCAAACGCGCGGATGCCCCATCCACTGCCGTGGCAATCGCAATTGTCGATGGTGAGATTGGCATTGTCCTGGGTCGTGAAAGCGAAACGCAGACAACTGGTCTTGTCCGTGGCGTCGATCTCGAGATCCCGGATCGTAACGCCACTCCGATTGATAAAGGAAATCGCATGGACGTTTCCCGAAGAGTTCGCCGTACATCGGTAGATGGGGCGCGGGCCGGAGCCGTAAGCGCCAAGCAGCACGTCGTCCGCTCCGACGATGATAGAACTGGCGGAAGTGAGGGTCGTACCACGCTTGAAAAGATAGGCATTGTTCGGCTGCCAAGTCACTTCGGTATGTGAGCTGAAAGGATGGTCGATCGTTCCGTCGCGTGCGTTGTCCAGGTTGTTCGTGGGGTCGATGAACACCAATTCGCTTTCCGCGAGTACCGTGATCGTCACGTCGGCGCTATCGACACGATCTCCGGCGCGGACCTTGACTGTAATTTTCATGCTGGGCCGGCGTTTCGCATCAAGCATCCCTGACTTTGCGACACTCACGGCTCCGCTGACAGCGTCAATGGAGAAAACTCCCTCGCTGTTTCCCGCGACCAGGCTAAAACGAGGGTCCATTAGCTTGACGGTTGGATAGGGTTTGACGTGGCCTACCAGATCACCGGGAGATGCGTTTTCGTGAATCACCAGGTTCTGGTCGTCGATCAAGTGGGCTTGGGAGAGAGACGGATTGACTGAATTGCTGTGCGGATGCCTGGGCTCGGCATTGCCCGTCTCCGTCGTGGCGGCCTGTGCCTTCTCACTCGCTCCAACGTCAGAACGATTTCGTGACAGTTGCTCACTGCAACCGACAGCAGCGAGACAAAGAAGAACGGACCAAGAGACACCAACTAGGAGTCGTCTTGAGCCGTACATATTCGGTCCTTTCGGGCAACTCATCGAACGAGGAAAGACAAGCGTGTCCAACTATTGACGATTATGGGCCGCGTTGCGAAAACGGTCGATATGCCGTGCAGGAACGTCTCACGATGCTCCGGCCTTTGGGCGAGCGGTAGATGAGAACGTACCCAGGTAGTGTTGGCTTCCGCCGCTCGATATTCTCTACTGTCCCAGGCAGTACAGGAATTTCCCCGAACGCATCAGCAAACGGTTTCCGTCTACCGCGGGGCTGCCATCGAACCGCGTGCGATCACCCTCGATCCTGTTGACGGCCAACTGCTCAAACTCGGGCTTGGCTGCCAACACAACTGCGCTTCCCCAACGGTCGAAATAGTACAGCCGTCCTTCCGCGAGCACGGGCGACGCGTACGCGCCGCCGAATCGGTCCAGCCGCTGCTCATATACTAGGTCACCCGTAGCGGCCAAAGCACAATAGGCGATGCCCGATTTCTCGCTCATCCAATACAAATGCTTGTCGTGGTAGATCGGTGACGTGACATTCGAACCGGTCTTGCTGGTCCACAGGCGATGGCTTGCGGTGACGTCGCCGCTGCCGCCCGCTCGCACCGCTCCTGCGACTACGCCCGAACGACCACCCAGGTAATAGACGATGCCGTCCGCCGCGACCGCCGTGGGGACCATGTACCAGGTGATATCCGTCTTGCAGGACCAGAGAGCTTCGCCCGTATCGGGATCAAAGGCCAGGATGTCTCCGGCCTTGGGAACGACCAACTCCTCGCGCCCCGAATCGGCCGTGACGATGATGGGCGTGTTCCAGGCTTCTTTGATTCCTGAGGCCCGCCACTTCTCGTCGCCGGTCTCGCGATCCAAAGCCACCAGCGACTGGCTCTCCACACTGGCGTTGATGATCACCATGTCTTTGTAGAGCAGCGGCGAAGCGGCAGTGCCCCAGCCGCTGGTTTTCGATCCCACGTCAGCCTGCCACAGTTGGCTGCCCTCGTGATCATAGGCGAAGACCCCGGTCTTGCCGAAGAAGACGTACACCCGATCCGCGGCGGCGGCGGGCGTGTTGGCCGCAAAGCCGTGGTCGCGGATGCTCTTCTCCTCCGGCAGCTTCGCCGGAACGGTCTTGTCCCACACGATTTCGCCGTTGTCGCGGCGCAAGGCGATCAGGTGCCGCTTGAGTTGCTCCGGGCTGCCGCCCGGTTCGTCGGGCACGAAGTATCCGCTGTAGCAGGTCAGGTAGATGTGCTCGCCAAAGGTGATCGGGCTCGATGCGCCCGAGCCGGGCAGCGGCGTCTTCCACGCGACGTTGTTGTTCGCGTCCCATTCGAGCGGCAGTCCGGTCGCGTTGGACACACCCATGCCGCCAGGGCCGCGAAAACGAGGCCAATTGTCGCTTGTCGCTTCGGCCTCGGATGGTTTCGCAAGTCCGCGGATGTAATCCTGATCGGGCTGGGAGAGGACCGAGATATCCACGGTGAACTTGCGGCCATCTCTCCGCTCGATCGTGACCTTGTCATCGCTGGCATCCACAACGCGAGCCACAACCGTTCTGCCACGCTGATCCTTGAGCTCGCGATACTCGACCGGCCCGCTGCTTGTCTGAGCCGAACACAAAGCGTGGACCAGAACGGTCGATGACACTACTACGAAAACCAAGTATCGAATCCCTCTAAACATGATGAACCTTTCCCTGTTGATCCGTTTGTCAGTTTACTCGATCAAGACGATTCTTCTTTGCAGATCGCAATTCTCTCCGTGACTCGGCGGAGGATTCTTGCTTGCGCATTTCCCGCCAAGCCACCTGGAAGCTCGCCCCTTGGGGCTCATCCTGCTTTCACATCGTAGCAGTACAGGTTTGTGTCGTAGCGGACATACAACCGGCCGCCGATCACCACAGGGTGCGCCCAGCTAATGCCGCGTCCTGCTACCTTGAACGTTCCCGCGGCGTTGGCGTTTTCGGTGGACGGAGCGACCAACGTGATCCTGCCGTCGGAATCGGCGAAGGAGTACAGCATGCCGTCGGCCCAGCAGACCTGTCCCGCGCCAATTCGCTCCGCCCATTTGGTCTGACCTGTTTTCAAGTCGATGCACGTCAAGCCGCGTCTGCCCTTACCGTAGACAAGGCCATCCGCGACGACGTAGTTGCCGGGGTGACAGTTCAGGTCTCTGGTCGTCCAGATTTCCTCGAAAGACCATCTGCCGCCTCGTTGATCGACCTTGAGGCAAACGCCTCCCTTGCCATAACCGACCGCCCAGAAAAGATGGCCGTCTTCATAGGCTGGCGTGGGGCAATTGGCCGTGTTGTTTACGGCAAATTCATGCGTGTAGATCTCCCTGCCAGTCTTGGCATCGACCACCAGCAGGCCGCTTTGCGAGCCGTTCACGATGATGGTACTGCCTCCCTCGGTAATGGTGATGCAGGAACTGTAGCCCGCCTTCGCGTTCACATTGGACTTCCAGACTTCCCGGCCCGTCATCTTGTCCAGCGCGACGATGGCGTTGTTTCCGCCGGGCGTGATAACAGCCAGGTTATCCAGAACGAGTACGCTTTCGGAATAGAGCCAGCCTCCGACACTTCCACGCATCTCGGTCTTCATGTCGCGCTGCCAGATGATCCGTCCGTCGTTGGTGCGGTGGCAACTGACCAGCCCGTTGCCGCCGGTGACGTAGACCCTGTCGTCATCGACCGTGGGCGTCGAGCGGGCGCCGTCGTACTTTCCGTGACCGCACTTTGGCCCCTGGGCAACACGCCACTTCTCCCTGCCGCCCAGTTCCAGGCAAATCAGCATCTGGCTGTCGCCGGAATTGCCCGTGGTGTAGACACAGCCACCCGCGACAGCCACCGACGACCAGCCGCCGCCGAGGTTGTTGACTTCCCAGAGTAGCGGCGGACCATCTGCCGGCCAAGCTTTGAGCAAGCCCGTGTCGGGCGAGATGCCATCCCGGTTGGGTCCCAGGAATCCGGGCCAGTCGGTCGTTGATGTCGTCCTGTTGCGTGAATTCGACGCCGCCTCCGCTTCCAGGGCTTTGCGGCGAGCGAGTTCCTCTCTCACGTACTGCTGATCGGACTTGCTCAGTTGTCCAGAGGACACTGCAACGATTTTTCCATCCTGTTTCTGAAGGTGAACCTTGCCATCGGCAAACTTGATCATGGCGGCTTCCACCTGATACTTGCCGGTAGCATCGGTCCACGTCCGAAACTGCAGTTGTTCTGGCTCGTCCATCGACGCTGGCTGCTGCGCCCGGCCGATGCAGCCGACAACAAACGCCAGTGCAAGCGTTAGACATAGGGTATTTGTTGGCCTCTCATTCACGCGACGTTCTCCTTTCTCTTCTCTGTTCCACTATTTCGGATCAACACGGACAATTTCTCGAACTGGAGCGACCAACGGAAGCGGATTACGGCAACCGAGCGGTAGCTCGCAGTTGGTTGGCGGCCCTGCCGCCGTGTTCACATTCCGATTTCGATTCGACGCGCTTTGTCCATCGAAACAACGGTGGTCTCGCTCTTCCCCTCTTTCTCGACGGTCACGGTATGCGGAGTCTGCGCATTTCGACCTTCTCGCTTCTGGACGTACTGGATCAGCGGAACGGAAATCAGCCCCGCGGCCGGCACGAATCCGGAATAGATCTGGTCGCCGCTGCTATCCGTTATGGCTATCTTCGCTCCGGCAGTGGATTTCACTTCGAGCCGCCACCCTACGGAGAAGTCATACCTGCCCCTTTGGGTCCCGTCGAAGGAGGCGCTATCGTAGCCCGCACCGCCCTTGAACTCGGTGTCTACGAAGACATGCCCGAAGGTCTCGTATTTCCAGCCATCCCATCCAAGGCGAACGGTCTTGTACCTGGGATCGTTGCCCACTTTGGCGATAACGTTGGAGAAGAATTGATATCTGCCTCCGTGCCCATAGTTGTCGCCGAAACGGACATTGCATAGGTTGCTGACGATCGTGTTTCCGATCAACGTGACCTGCTCATCAGGATCTGAACTGCCCGTGCCCAGGGCCGCGATTGCGTGTCCCTCGGCCCTCTGATCCTCGGCAATCACTTTCACGACGTTGTCACGAAGGACGACGTTCCGCATTTCTCCCATGGGAACCAGCCACACGCCGCGCATCATGCAGCCGGCGCCTCGTCCCTTGACGACGATGGTGTTGTCTCGGTATTCGATGTTCTCCTGCGGACCCTTCTGCAGCCGAACTCCGTTCACGGGATGCAATTGGCCGGCTGGATCGCCACCTCCGGCCCCACCGCTCCATCGTTCTTCGCGTTCCGTGCCCTGCATCTGGATGAAGTTGCCGTACACCTTGATGTCTCTGGCGTGAAAACCAGCCCCGATCCCGATGGGATGGTACCCGGTACCGAAGATGCGGTTGTCGTGGATGGAGATATCGTGAATCGGATCCCGGCTGCTGTAGTACATGATGCCGTAGGAATTCGTGGCGAAGCTGTCGACATAGATCTCGTTGGCATAGATGTCGGTGTTCGAAGAGACGGTCAGCCCCCGATGACGAGTCCGTTTGATCAGGTTGTGATGGCATCGGGAAATGCTGTCGATGTTTCTTTCGACCCCGAAGCGGATGCCGTCCTGACCTCGGTGCCGGTTGTCCAGTTCCGTCCCCCTGTCGACCGCGACGTTGTGGTGCACATGGACGCCTTCATAGGCACTGTCGATCATGATCCCGGTGACCTGCGAACCCGCATACTCCACCGTCACGCCGGCCAATTCCGAATTGCGGGGTCGCCGCATGAAGATGGGGTTGCAGGCAGCCGGTCGAGAGGCTCCATTTCCTCGGCCCTGCTTGACGATTCCGTTGACGATTTTGATTGCTTTCCTGCCGTCTGCGGTTCGTATCCCGCACGGCCCCTGGGCCGCGTGCCATCCGTAAAGCCGCTCGTTGGCCGAGTCGTCCGCGCTATCAGCCGCCCGGTTGTAGACCACGGTATGGCCGCCCAGATCCAGAGTGATGCCGTCGGCGGCGATGTTCAACGCAGTGGAATTGGCAGTGATGTTCTCCGTCACCAGATAGGTTGTATCGGCTCGGTCGAGCACATAGGGCGGTCCGGAAATGTCGGCAGGAATCCTGACCGCCTCACTCATCACCTGAGTGGTGAAAGTCAGATCCCTGCTCAGAATAGTCTTCTGTCGCTCGTCTATCGCGCCCAGCCGACAGTGATAGGTCGTACCCGGCTTGAGCCCTCGGAGATAGTGCACGTGCAGGTAGAATCGTCGTTCGGCTGAAACGGTTTTCTGGCCGTACCGGTTCGTCTCGCCAAACTCGACGAAGCTCTCAGCTGGCAGATTCGTCTCCCAGGCAATCACTGCCGAGCGTTCCGATACGTAACGCCACGCACTGTCGGCGGTCATTTCGAGATCTTGGCCGAATCTCTTGTAGACCTCTTCTTCTTTCTCTGCGCCGAAGTGCGCCATGCATAGAGTGTTGAACTCGTCATATATGTCGATTTGCGGGCGGGCCTGCTGTTGAGCCGAAGCCATCGGGGTGTGTTGCATCCCGATGGCGACAACAGCCAGGGCCGTAATCAGCCATGCCGCTTTCAGCCTGCGTCGCAAGATGTTTAGGGTTGACTTCGCTCTCATGTGATGCCTTCCATTCTCGTTCCGTGTTCCTTCACGCTACGTATCACTGGCTTGGATGAAGCTGCGAGTGCGGCACGATTTCCCTGGGTGTCGAGTCGCAGCTCCACAGCAACTGAATAAAAGCCTTGTCTTTGGCTTCGTGATACTCTAGCTTCAAATCATACTTCTGACCGGCAATCAGCTTCATCGGCTTGGACGGCACCTTGTCTCCTCGCGCGTCCGTCCAGCCGTCAATCACGAGCTTGCCGTCGACCCAGAGTCTGGCTCCTTCGTCGGCGATGACGTAGAACGTGTAGCTTTCCGTATGCACTGCCTCGACTCGACCCGTCCAGCGAACGCTGAACTTGTCGGCCGGGATGCTGAACTTGTCGCCCGAGACGACCGGGGCGGGCGAGGATTTCCGCCAATCGAAATCAATCCGCGGATCAACTTGTGTCACCGATCTGCCGATCAAATCCTCGCGGGCGTAGTAGGTTGCCGTCAATCCGCGAGACAGCCCTTGCCAAAGGTTCGTTTCGTCGAAGGCCTTGGGCGGCGATGGCTTCTGTTGGCGTTTGGCAACGCTGGCCTGTTTGGCCTTGATCGGCACCGCCTCGTTGCCCTTGCCGAACAGAACCTTGCCGTTGGCGACAAGCACTTGTGTTTCGCCTTTCTTGTCGCGGTTCACCTGGAAGCTCGTGCCCATGACCTTCACCTGATCGTATTGGTCCGGGTTGACAACCAATGGTGCGCCCGCAGGTTGCGATGACACGTCGAAGTACGCGCTTCCCGTGACAAGATTGAGCCGTTTTGCCTTGGCCCCTTCCAACAAGGCAAGGTTGGTCGAGGCATTCAAGTCCACCGTGCTGCCGTCGGGGTATTGGAGGCGAACGCTGGCGTTTGGACCAGTTGTGACCGACTGGCCCGGCCCGACCACCGTGCCCGGCGTCATGCGAGTTTCCCCGTTCGTGCCCGATGCCCAGACGCGCCCATAGATCGCCGCAATTTCGACGGACCAGGCGGCTTCGGAATGGCGGCGGAGAATGAGATGACCGAGAAAGAGAGCGACGAGAATCAGTGCGGCGGATGCGACGGCCACCGTCAGATATCGACTTCTCGCGCGCCGGGGAGCCCTCGTAGTGAAAACCGATCGCTCGTCCGCGGCGATAATCGCCTGCAAATCTTGGACGATTTCCTCGTCGCGAAGCGTGCTGCGCAGCCGCCGCGCCAACGTGCCCGTACCGCCAGCCTGTTCCAGCGAAGCCTGCAGCGTCATGTACTGGACATACAGATCACGCGCTGCATCGTCTTCCGTCAGCAGGTGTTCGAGCCGCTGGAATTCCGTCTCGGTGATACACTCATCCCGGAGCCTGCCAAGCAGGTTGATCAGTTCGTCATGGCGATTCGACGGCAGGCTCATCCATCACCTCCGATCGCGGATTCCGAAGGCATCTTGCCGCGAATGCACTGAAGCAAGGCCAGATAGATCCGGTTCAGGGCACGGCTGATCGCCGATTCGGATCGCCCAATCAGCTTCGCGATACTTCGGTTTGTGGCTCCGGGTTCGTGCCGCTTCTGAACGAGTTCCCGGTCGTTAGAGGATATTCCGCTCAGGCAGGATTCCAGCGCGTCAGAGTATGCCCCGCTTGACGGAGAGGTTGATGCCATCCGGTCGGCGATGCTGTCGATGAGGTCCTGGTTGAAGAGGAGACGGTCACGTTGCTTTTTCTGTCGGTAGTACAGGACTTGGTTGCGGGCCACCCGGTACGCCCATTGATCGAACCGGGTGCCCGGCTCGAACTGATCGAATTTGCGCCACAAGACAACAGCCACTTCCTGGAGCAGGTCCTCCGCATCGGCCCGACGAAACACCAATGCCCGGATGTACGCGTAAACACGCGCCTGATGCTGGACCCACAATCGCATGAACGACTCATGATCGGGTAAACCAGACACCGCAACTCGCTCTTCAGAATCCGCTTTTGCCTGCATGCGCACCTCATACTAGGGGTGTGCCGCCGTTCACTTGGCACACCTGTCAACTAGATAGTGACACCGAAGAAAAGTTTGCGGCTATTTTGCCAGATTTTCGAGAAATCGTCTCGAACACCATTCGCCGCTGACAAGCAGCGGCGTGATGAGACCGATGCATGTGCCGAGTCGGCCTACAATTCACTCAACATCTCTGCGACTCTGGCCTCGTACAGCTTCTGCCATTCCGGTGCCAGGAGACAGTCGCTGTCTTCCTGAGCTCCGCCTACGTTACGAAGCTGTTCGGCGGTTGGGGCATAGTAGATGTAGCCATTGGAACAGCCGGCAACGAATGTGAGGTCATGTGGAGACATCTTCTTGACGTTGAGCCCCATTTGCACGGTCAATTCACCTGGAAAGCTAAGCAGTACGAAATCCCCGATTCTCATGCCAACCAACTCGACGTCAATCGTGTTTTCTTCGGCGGCCAAATTGTCCGCTTGATGTTTGCGCAACAGAGCTAGGTTGATTTGAAGTCTCGTCAATTCCTCCATGGTGTAGATGTTGCGGATGTATTTCTCCATGTTGCCGCGGTTTTGTGCATCCAGTCTGTCCAAGTCGTCCCGCCCCATCGCTCGGTCGTGTAGATAGCGGTGGGAATAGTAAGACGGAAACTCGCTCGACAAGTTGTATTTCACGACCAACGGAAGAAACGTCTTCAGATTCAGAGTCGTTCCCCTCAAGGACTGAAGCAGTTTCTCCCGCTCGGCTTCCATCGCAGGGATGCGTTCGGCATAGTCGGCTCTCGGCAACTCGATGACCTCATTCAAAACCTTCAACCGGTCGTCTTCGCTCGTCAGCACCTTCCGCGCTGCCTGCAAGGTGCTGAGGCCCAGCATGTTTCCCAGTGGCTCGGCATCGCGGGGATGGTCGACATCCTTGTACCAAACCGGATTGATGTCTCCGGCACACCCCTGCAGAAATACGGCAATTGTGCCGTCGCTCAGATTGTCTTCGATCACTTTGGAAGCAAATCCCGTTATGTCCGCGGTGTTTTGACCGCTGGGAACACCTTGTATGGGATGACACGCAAAGTTGTAGACGACAGCCAGCGTCCTTCCGTCTTCACGGTCCAGCCGAAGAACGCCAATCTCCGGGTCGACCGGGCCGACTTCGGCGACCTCTTCGTCGGGCGGAAGCGAGTACGCGTGGCGGACGTCCAACTCCTTGCCGTTCTTCAACTTGAGCCGGCGGTTCTCCATGATGCGATTCTCATGGCCAACGCCAGCGCCGACGGTCACGGGAACCATGTTCTTGGAGGCTTCTCTCACCGCAAGAAACGTCCGTTGGTCAACGTCCGCGCAAACAGATCCGTGACAATGGCTGGCATTGACCAGGACATTCGTTGGTTTGATGTTCAGTTCCTTTTCTATTTGGGAACGAACTTTGCCAAGATAGTCGTTGCTGATCGGTCCGATCTCGCCGATGGCGACCGCGTCGACGGTGATGATAGCTACCGTCGTCGTGTCGTTCTTCAACACGAGTGCCTTGGCGTGTAGCAGATCGTTGGCTGGGCCGTCTTGGGTGATATCGACTTTCGCCACTCCTGCCAGTAGCTGAGCCGCCTGTGCATCGCCGGCCGCGAACGATCCGGCGACCACCAATACGGCAAGCACGAGGGCCAGCGACACTCCGTTGCGAACCATCTCGTGGCCTACGTGAGATCGGCCAGGAAGTCTGAACATTGTGGGCGCTATCATTTTCTTCATATCAGTAGCCTTGTTTCAGATGACCTTGTCGAGTCTCATCGCCGATGCCGTGCCTCGCGGCCAGTGATCGCTTCTCCATCCAGTTCGAAACGAGTTACGGCAGTTCCCGGATCTTCAAGCCACGGAACTCCAGAGGCGAGCCTTCCGATTCCAGGCATAGGTAACCGGTACACGGAGTGCAATCCGTACCGCCTGAGACTTCTTCGCCGTTCACCCAGAGCCTTACCTCTCCGTTGATGGCACGGATGTAGTAGTGATTCCATTGATTCACGCCTTTGCTGAGTTCTTTCGAGGGAAAGCTGCGCGTGCCGTTCGGGGCGACTGGCGGAAACGGTTTCATCTTCGCAGCCCCGACGGGAAACACATCGCCATGACAAGTGAACCAGTCGGCTCTGCGTTTGCCGCCTTTCTCATAGGCGGTCTTGTATCCAAGATCGAGTACTTGAACTTCGATGCCGTGCGGCAAGCCCGGTCCTTTCAATCGCTCGAGCGATTCGGGGATTGTCCAAACAAAGATGCCCGAGTTGCCCGCATCGCGCAAATGTCGCCATTGGCAGACCAACTCGAAGTTGGTGAATTGCTTCTTCGATCGCATGACGCTGACCGGTTGCCCTGTGCAATAGATGACGTCATCTTTGAACGACCAAGTGTCATCGTTGCTGTTGACGCGAGTGAAATCGTCTTCACCCAACGCAACCCAGCCCGGCCCCGAACCGTCGACAAAGGCTTTTGTAACCGCGTCTTCGGCGCAGACTTGCCCTGCGACCACGAACAAAACCAGCGCGATGCCAAAGTAACGTCGAATGAAGCGTCTCGAAATCATCGTAAGTGTCTCCCTGTAGTTGACGACCTGATATACCGAACAGACTCTGTTTGTACCGCGCCCGAAATGGGCAGGAAAGGGACTTGTCGAAGATACGGCCTCCGTTGCCTGTCTCGGCCAGCGACAATGTTCCGTTGTCGGGTGAAGAGGGGCAAACAAAAAAACGATGATCGGGAGTCGTTTGGGCGTTTGAACATTCGCCCGGTTCGTTGTTGTTCTTGAAGTGATGGAGCGCATGGTGGCTAGATGAGTTCTTGGACATCATACTGTTACTCTGCAGCCTTCCGATGGCGTTCCTGTCATCTCCGAAACAAGAATGTGCTCTTGGCTCAGAGTGGAACCGCTGAGAGACCGAGGGAGACAACACTTCAATGAACAAGCCATACAGACATCTAACAGATCTTCCCGTTCATCTGCTTTCGCTGATCTTCCTCGCGACACTGGCGCTCTGCGCTTGGGGCCACGCGGCCGAGAATCCGTCTCGAACGAAGCCGGTGCTAGAACTGTTGTTTGATGGCGACCTGGCCGACACGTCGGTGTCCGAACGTGACTGCAAGCCCCACGGTGACGTTGCGTTTGTCGATGGGAGACGCGGCAAGTGTGCGTCGTTCGACGGCCGCAGTTGGATCGACACGGGGTTCCCGCAAAAGGAACTGGGCGGCGAGTTCACGGTCGAATGCTGGGTGAATCCCGGGAAGCAGCAGAGTCAGCATGCGGACATCTTTGGGAACCACGTCAGCGAAGGTCTCGGTTTTGTCGTGCAGCAGAATGGGAACAACACAAACCAGTTTTATGCGGCGTATGGTGCAGGCGACGGTAAATGGGTGTTGACCGAAGCCGTGCCGCTGGCGGCAGGCCGCTGGCAACATGTGGCCCTGGTCAAGAAGCGGGAAGACCTGCAGTTCTTCTTGAACGGAGTCCTGGTCGCCGCCGTTCACGACCCAGCGCCTGCCCGTCCGTCGCCGATGCCTGTGGCCGTGGGTCTTGGTTACAGTGACCAGAATCGCTGCTTCCGAGGACTGATCGACGATTTCCGGATCTGGAATGAGGCCCTGGCCGATTTCAGTCATGCCGAGATCGACCCAGCCGCCGCGCGGGAGACTCGTGCCCAGATTCTCGATGCCACGCTTCGGCCAGCCGCCGGTGCGCTGACCGAGTCCTGGATACTTGCCACCGACGACACGCGGCTGACGCTCGGCGTTACTGCCGCAGGCGAGATGGCTATTAGCCAGCTGTCCTGTCCGGCCGCAGGCTGGAATTGGATCACCCGCCCGGTGGCGTTTGCTTTCTTGCCCCGGGCTGATGTCGCGGGCGAAAGCCACGCGCTCCGTTGGCAATTCGTCGACGCGGCCGTGGAGGAAAGCGACGGGCGAAAGTTGACATTGCGTTTCGTGTGTGATGAACCGGCGTTGGAGATCGCGTCCCAATGGCACGCTCGTCCGGGGCCCGGGCCTGTCCATCACACTGTGCGAATCAAAAACCGATCGGGCCAATCGGTGACGATCGGGGAACAACCCACCTTCGACCTGGACCTGACGGGTGCAGACGCCCTATGGTGTTTTCATAGCGACGGCCGTACTCCGGACCCGGTGGGCGTGTACTGTCATCCGCTCACGGCTGACCAGGCGGATCGCCGTTATTCGGTGCGAACCGCTCCGGGCGGTGAGTTCATTCCGTACGTAGTTCTGGAATCTGCTCAGCCACATGGCATCTACATTGGACTGGAGTGGAGCTATTGCCGAATCGAGGCGGTGACGCTTGCTGGCGACGAGGCCCCTGCCATACGAGTGCGCGGTGGCGGCAACATTGCAGACCTTCGCGCGAAACTTGGCCCGGGCGAGGTGATTGAGGCACGCCCCGGTTTCCTCGGCGCCTACCGTGGCGACCTGGACGACGCGGGCAATCGTCTGCGGCGATGGCTGATGCGGTACCGTGTGCCTGACATCCTGCGTGAAGATCCCGGCTATCCGAAGGTCCAGTGGAATGCCTTTGGTGCTACGGGCAAGGCGCCGGGCAGTTGGGACCCCGTCGAGAAGAAGTTCTATCCGCTGATCGACGACATTGCCCCGCTGGGCTTCGAGGAAGTGATGATCGACGTAGGGTGGTGGCAGGGCGACGAGCCCGATTCGGATCAAACCGACTGGCCGTCCGGAATGAAGAAGGCTGCGGACTATGCCCATGAGAAAGGTCTGCGATTCGGGCTTTACTGGACGGATAACTTGGATATGGCGAGCCCCGAAGGACGCCAGCAACGGTCGGATCGCATCCGGCGGCTGTTTCGAGAGTACAACGCCGACATGTGGCGATCGGACTGTACGCGCGGAGCGGTGATTGGCCCCTCCTACGGCGCGACTCGCGGTTTCTACAAAATGGTCGACAAGTTGGCCGAAGAGATTCCTGGATTCCAGTGGGAAAATTGTTGTGGCGGTGGACGCATCAAGGACTATGGAGCGATGCGGCGCGCTGTGAAGGTCTTCAATTCCGATACGTACACGCCGCTCCACGTTCGGCAAGCCTTCTACGATAGCTCTTACGCCTTCCATCCGATTCAACTCGAAGGGCATCTAGGCAGCTCCGACGGCCGGTATCGTCCTCGGGGAGTCGCTGGCATTCGATACGCGTTCCGCTCGATGTCGATGGGCGCCCCGGAGTGGTTCCTGGACGCGCCCAACGGCGGCAACGGTGTCGAGCCGTGGACCCAGCAAGAGAAGGGCGCCTTGAAAGCCTGCGTGGACGTATACAAGTCCAAGATCCGGCCATTGGTGCGCGAGGCCGATCTCTATCACATCTTCCCTCGTCCCGATGGCCAGAACCGAGACGGCATCGAGTATTACGATCCAACCGGAGGAAAAGGCGTGGTGTACCTGTTCCAACCATCCGACCAGCCCACTACGGAGCCGATCCGATTCAAGGGATTGGATCCCACGCGGATGTACCGCATAAACTTCGCAGATGGCACGCATCCGTCGGCGATCAAGTCAGCGGCAGAACTGATAGACAAAGGACTGCCGGTCGACCTGAAAGGCGCGGAAGTGTCGGAGCTGATCTTCTTGGAGGTCGCGCGGTAGATAGGCGAGCCGTCGGGCGTCAGTGTTCGACGAGTTCTGCATTGGGATTTCGGGCATGGTATAGCCCAAATGCGGCGAACACTACGGCAAGCAAGACGTAGCCGATGGCGATTCCGACTGCGCGAAATGCCAAAGCGCCTTCGGCAGGTTCTGCAAAGGCAAACAAGAAATCGAAATTGTTGCCAACAAGTTGATACGCGTGCGTCAGTCCGACTCCCGCGAACAGGGCACCGATCAGCGACCAGCATGCAGCCGTGTAGAACTTGCGCTCGATTAAGAATGCGGATACGGCGGCCAAGATCATGCAGGTGAAGATATATCCGCGTTCCATGGTGATCAGGCCGTGCAGTAAGAAGCCATTCACTTCCGCGTTTGGATTTGCGGCCAGCAGATCTTGTATCGTCGCCGCCCCCTTGGTCACCAACCCGACGCTGATGAACGCGCCAGCCACCACGGTGGCTCCCCATGCGGCGATTGCTGGGAAGAGCCCAATCGCCGCAGCCGGTGCGTGAGATTTTGGCGTTGTCTGAAACGCCTGCGCCGTGATGATGATGCCGATCCACAGGACGATTGCGATGCCGGCTTCGATCGGCACGATCCTGCTTATCAGTGCCACCGTCCCCGTCAGGCAAATCGCAGTGACAACGATTCCGTTCAGCGTCGAATAGCCGGCACGTGCCCCAAGTCCTTTCCAGCCGGGATGGCCAATGTAGATCGTTGTCGGGAAGCAACTGCCGAACAGGGCCGCGACGATCGTGCCAACGCCATTGGCCGCCAAAGATGACTGCGTGCTGTACCGGTCACCGCCCGCTTCGGCCGATTCGATGTTTTGCAGGCTGCCGATAACGTTGAACAGTCCCATGGGAACGATGACGGACAGGAATCCTAACCATTCTCTGGGCTGCGAAAGCACTTCCCAGATTTCGCCACCAGCAAAACTTACCCAGTAGAAACCCGCGGATTCGCTGGCTTGCTGCACGGCCACGGTACTCATCGACGGCCCGGCGATCCACTCGGGCAAAAGCGACGGCAACGACCACGCGCACACCGTTCCTAAAGCGACGGCCACCAGTCCACCGGGAAGTCCCAGAGGGAATCGCGTGCGCGAGAAATACGTAATCAAGACAATCGCCAGCGGCAACATGGCAACCAAAGGACGCTGGAAGATCTGCAGCGCGAATGTCATCGAGATGAATCCGATGGCAATGCCGGCCAGCGTTGAAAGCAGCGCGGCCCGCGGGGTCTTCCGGCGAACCCATTCGGCGACGAACGAGCCGAGAAACTCGATCAAACCGCTACCCAGGCACGCGATCAGCCCCATTTGCCACGCCAAATGCGCACTACCTGTGCGCTGATAGACCGGTATCATTACAAAGAAGATGTAGACCAGCAGCGACGGAGTGTTGATACCATAGGGCAAGGCGGTCACGTCACTGCGCCCTTCACGCTTAGCCAGCCGGTGCGCTTGCCAGGCATAGAACATGTTGCCAATCAGAATGCTCAACGCAGCACCCGGCAGGATGTACCGGAGCAACAAGTCCGACTTGGCGCCGATTCCGCAAAACCCACAGAGCTGGACGATCAACAGAAGTTGAACAAGATTGTCGATGAACAGTCCAAAGAAACCGTCCAGGTCACGTTTGACAAGAATGGGATACCGGTGCGACATGATCGTTCACCATATTTCGGAACGTGGGCGACACGTGGCCAGCTACTTACCGTAACAGACAACACTCCCGTTCTTCAACGAGAGGTAGAGCCTTCCGTTGGCCGCGGCCATGCCATCGTGGGCCGGAGCCGATTCCAGGCGATACTCACCCAGTTTCTTCCCGTCTTCCTTCGTGAAGACCTCCAACACACCGCCTTTACGACCGTCGAAAGCGGCCCAGGGGTCGTTCTCGTCGACAACGTCCGGGGTACCCGCAAGGTAAAGATGCTGATCCGTAACCACCATGGCCTGGGCGCGTACTGACGTCCGTCCGTCCCACTTGATCGACGGACCCGTCTTGCCTTTCCCGCGTTTTCGCTGTTTGCCGGCTGTGCCAGGCGCGCCGGACTTCATGCCCGCAGCGAAGAGACGATAGCCCTTGCCCGGAGTGAAAATATCGTGAGGGTATGACTTGGTCACGAACTTCTCGTACGCCTGGATGCCGTATACCGTGCTGTCATCGAAGACCAGCATCTGAGCACGGCTTTTCAAGTACATCCAGAACGCGCTGTTGAACCATGTGCCGTCCAGCAGTCCTCCATCATTCGCCACCAGATGTTTGCCGGGGCCTTCGACTTGGTAATCGGTGATGTCATCGGCTGGGAATTGCATTGTTCTCATGTAGATGGAATTGCCGTCGCTTACGAGGATGTCCGGCAGAACGGCTCCTTTGAGCTCGCCCTTCGCACTGGTATCCGCCGTGAGGTTTGCCTCTTGAAGCACCTCGCCCGTGTTCACGTCAAGAGCATACGCGTACAACCCCGAGTTCAGGTGCATCGATCTGCCTGCCACGCAATATGCACGGTCGCCCATCACCACTACGCTTCCGTGGACCGGCCAGACTGATTCCAGACGCCCGTATGCCGTAAGGCGACAATCAGAGGGGGCAGCACGAAATCGCCAGATCAATTGTCCGTCGTCAGCCCGAAGAGCGCAGACATAGCCGGCACGCGTCCCGAAGATCAATCGGCCTTTGTAGTATGTGGGCGGAGAATCCACAGCACCATCGGTTGCGATTTGCCACCGTGCATCGCCCGTCGGCGCGTCCCGACAATACAACTGGCAGGTACCTTGCGAGGCGAGGAACAGTTTGTTGTCGGCGATCACTGGAGGTGTCAGTTGGCCGCCGATTGATTGCGACCATTGCTGCGACAATTCAGCAGGCACGCTGGTTGGAACGTAGTTGCTGCGTTGATTGTCACGCTTGAAGACGGGCCAGTCTTCCGAAGACGTAGCGCTTTCGCGCCCAACAAACGAATAGGCTTCGCCTTTCTGTAGACGGCCTTCGGCGTTGCCTGACACCTTGGAGACCTGAGAATCGGGAGGGCGAGGCTCCCGCCGAGCCGAATTGGCGGAAAGACGCGGCTCAGCAGGAGCTTCGCCCTCCCGGACTTCTGCTTTCAACTGTGTTCCAGGCACCTGCGCTGTTGTCAGTGCGATGAAGCCGTTCAGCTTGGCATTGGCGTGGCAACCGCAACTGTGCGTCGGCAAGTAGATGCACCCATTGGCCGGCATGATGCCGTAGCTGCACACGCCGCGAATCCAATGGTGAATGTCCAGCTCGCCCGAGTCGAAGTCGATGTACTCGATCCCTTCCTCGCCTGCCAGATAGAACCGCTCGGTTGCCTTATTGCGATAACAACGGTGGTGGTGCCCCACCAGCATGTCTTTTACTGGGTATTCCTTTTTCACTTGCCCCGTCTGGATGTCCAGCCCGAGCAGGGACACATCCTTGATCTTCAACGTCCACACCAAGCCGTTATTGACGAAGAGATCCGGCGGCGTGAAGTGGGCGAGTGACATTCCCTCAGACTCCCACAACATCTCGCCCGAACGAGCATCCATCGCTCGCAGAACCATCGCTTTCTGTTGACGCGCGTTCAGGTTGTCTGAAAAGGGGAACATCTGTCCCAACAGAAGGACGTTGCCTTGATAGACCAGCGTACAGAGGTTAGCGTGATTGAACTTGTAGTGGCCAAGAATGTCTTTTCCCATCTCCGGCCGTGGTTGTCGCCAAGCCTCTTCACCGGACTCCAGCCGAAGCGATACGATGTCATCTCCGTCGATGAAGAACAAATGATCGTCGCCAGCCGTCAGATAGGCATCTGTGTACTGCTTCAGTTCATCGCCGTGCCCCGACGTGCCCTTGAATCCCTTCTTCTCCCACAAGACGTTGCCGTCTTCCGCATTGACAGCCAGGACGTCTTTTGCAGAAAGATCTCCTTCGCCATTCTTGACAAGCAAAAGCCGGCCCTCGTGGCAAAGAATCTCTGCCGTGTTTTCTGTTCCTTCATACTCCTTGATTGTCTTCCCTGTCGCTCCGTCCAAGGCGACAATGGGTTGATCAAATCCCAGTGTGACGTAGACGACATCGTCCGCGGCTACCAGACGCCTATAGAGCTGCCCGGGGACCTTGAATCGCATCAGGCCGGCGAACTCGATGTCGGACCACCTGCGCCATCCCCAATTCTTGATCGGCCGTTTCCACAACTGCAGACCGTTGAAGGCGTCCCTGGCCACTAACTGCCACTTGTCAGGCAATCCTCGAACACCAATGGCACCTTCGTCGATGATGTAGTACAGACGCCCTTGCGCCGACACCATGGCAACGACGCTGGGCAGAAGGTTATGGTGCCTGGCCCAAAGCGGTGGCATGATCCATTGAAGATTCCGAGAGATACCGACTTCCGTGTCTCGCGAAACAGCGTTGTTGTCAGGGCCGTGCAGCCAGTGCGTCCATTCGTCCATCGTGTCGGGCCAAGGTTTTGTGAACGTCACGTATCCGCCCTCGATGCGGGATACGGGATGCGGGATGCGAGATAGCCACGCCTCGTTTCCCTTCTCCCGCACAACAGCCACACCGCGCGGAGCCAGAACACGCAGAATCTCGCTTCCCGCATCTTGCATCTCGCATCTCGTATCCACCACAACCATATTCACCAAGTTGTTGATGTATGGCAGCCTTCTCCCGTCGAAAGTGTCAACCGTGACTTTGCCGTACAGCCCCATCCTACTAAGATGATCGCGACACCTTGCGACACTATCCGCGTCCACGTCAAGCATGTGAATAAGATCGTTGCCTTTGGCTTGTAGTGCCGGGGTAAGGTCACCACTGCCGCATCCCAATTGAACAACCAGTCCCCCCTGCACGCCGCTTGGATCCAGAACAGACAAGGCCTGGTCGTCCGCTTCCAGTGGGACACCGCATGCGGATCCCAAGAAAAATACTGTCACGAATAGCTGTTGCTTGTAAGACATTCTTCAGATCTCCGCGGCGATGGTTTTGAGAGAATGGGACAAACGTCAATGTGGAAGGTTGTTTGGCCCATTTGATGACGCCCAGTATAATCACAATCGTTCGTTGGGCACAAAAGGACTTATACACCATCGGAGGATCGTCGCTGTGTTTCGTCGCACCTGCAAATTCGCCGTGGCTGCTGCAGCCGTTTGGGCATCTTCGCTGCTGTCTGCCGCCGAGCGCCCCAGCATTCTGCTGATCTTCTCCGACGATCAGGGTTGGGGTGACGTCTCGTGCTACGATAGCGAAATCCCGACGCCCAACATCGACTCGCTGGCTCGTGACGGCGTGAAATTCACCAACTGGTATGTCGCCTCGTCCATCTGCACGCCATCACGTTTTGGATTGTTGACCGGGCGATACCCGAGTCGTTCGCAGGATCGCTTGCTTGGGGCGCTGATGTCCCTTGGCGAGAGGGACGCCAATCGCGGCATCCGCAGCGATGAAACCACAATCGCACAAGTGTTGCAGCGTCAAAACTACCGTACGGCACTGATTGGCAAGTGGCATCTTGGCCACGGCAATGTGGGCTTCCTGCCCACGTCGCATGGGTTTGATTCCTTCTGCGGTCACACGGCAGGTTGTATCGACTTCTTCACCATGCGATACGGTATCAAGCCCGATTGGTATCGAGACGAGGAACTGATCGACGAAACCGGCTATGCCACCGATTTGATCACGGACGAAGCCGTTCGCTTTCTGAAAGACCAACGGCCAGACCGACTGTTCTTCCTGTACCTCCCGTACAACGCTCCGCACTACGGCAAGGGCTACGATCCGGGCAAGCGCGAGGTGGTCAACATCATGCAGGCCAAACCGGAGGATTTGGCACGCGTCAGCCAGATCGAAGATCCGACACGGCGCGTTTTTGCCGCTATGACATTGTCGCTGGACGACGGGATCGGAAAGGTCTTGGCCACATTGGAGCAGCAGGGATTGCAGGACAACACCTTGGTCATATTCATGACGGACAACGGCGGCGATCCCGACTACGGCGGTAGCAGCGGACCGTTGCGTGGCGAGAAAGGAACGCTGTTCGAAGGTGGTATCCGCGTTCCCTGTCTGATGCGCTGGCCGGGAAAGCTGAAGGCCAGTTCGACATGTGATGCGGTCTGCTCGTCACTGGATCTGTTTCCAACATTCTGTCGATTAGGTGGAGCAGACGCCGCGAATTTGCCGCTCGACGGCATCGACCTCACGCCTCAACTTCTGGAAGGCAAGCCATCCGAGGATCGCGAACTGTTTTGGGAACTCAGCCGCGAAGGCGCCCTGCGCCACGGACCATGGAAGTACCTGCAAACCGCCGATGGCAACGAGTATTTGTTCAATCTGGACGACGACTCGTTGGAGAAGAACAACCAGTCCGAACAGAACCCCGAAATCTTCGCGCAATTGAAGACACGCCACACCCAGATCGCCAAGGAGTGCCTGGAACGGTAATTCCGTCTTTCTCGCGACAATCACCGTTGCACACCCGCATGGAGGGCCATTCATCAGCGATTTTCTGAGGCTTGTTCATTTTACCTTTCGTCATCAGGTTACCTGAG
>CAZUAH010000188.1:0-23744 GCA_964617665.1 uncultured Pirellulaceae bacterium | reverse complement strand
GGGCTGACCAACCTCAAAAGGCTGTACCTCTACCGCACGCAGGTCACGGATGCTGGCCTGGAGAATATCCGGGGGCTAACACAGCTCGAATCGTTGTGCCTCTCAGAAACTCACGTCACGGACGCCGGGCTGGAGAATCTCAAGGGACTGGCACAACTTGAAGAACTGTACCTCGGTATGACGCGAATCACGGGCACTGGGATGGTACACCTCAAGGGGCTGCCCAACCTCAGAACGTTGTACCTTCCCTGCACGCAGGTCACGGATGCTGAACTCGAACATCTCATGAGGCTGGATAACCTCGAGTTCCTGCGGCTTGACGAAGCGCCGGTGACAGCGGACGGCATTGAAAGGCTTCGGAAAGCCCTCCCAAACAGCAAGATAGTCCGGTTTCCCCCATCCACCGCGAAATTCAAGAACCAGCGTTGAACCAGACAAACCTCGTTCCTTGACGTCTATCTTGCGGATACTGGCTGCAACCCCGAAACGTGTCCCGAAGACAAAGAACAGACAGCTAACGGCCTGATTCAACCGGACGCTTTGCTCGGGCCCTCTAAGCAATCGTCTCGATAGACCCGCAGCGATCGTGCATACTCGGCCACTTCGTCGATCGCTTGCAGCATGAGATCGCGATGCACTTCGTGTACGTCCAGCGGGTCACCGATGCCGCGGAGCATGGTTAGAGTCAGTCTGCCGCCTAGATGCTGGCGGAATTCCTCCAGCCCGTTGAACAGTGTGCGTGTGTCGTGCAAATAGGGGTCGTCCAGCGGCAGACCCAAATCGGCCAGACAACGCAGCACTCGTTTCGCGTCACTGCGCGGCAGCCCCAGTGCCAGGGACGAATACACGGTGTCGATTGCCACGCCAATTCCCACTGCTTCGCCGTGCCGAAGTTCAAAATCGCTCATCGCCTCCAGCTTGTGCGCGGACCAGTGTCCAAAGTCCAGCGGTCGGGCCTCCAGCATTTCAAACGGATCGCCGCCATTGGTGATGTGGTCCATGTGCAATTGCGCACACTGCTGAATCATAGGCATGGCAGCAGACATATTACGTTGGCGGATTGACTGGGCCGATTCACACAATATGTCCAACATGGACGCGTCTTTCAACAGCGACACTTTGACCGCTTCGGAGAAACCGCAAAGGAAGTCGCGGTGGTCCAAAGTGCTCAGTAGTTTCGCATCGTTGATCACAGCCCAGGGCACGGAGTAACAGCCCAGCCAGTTCTTCTTGCGAAACAGATTGACTCCGTTCTTCACGCCGATGCCGGAGTCGCCTTGGCTGAGGGTTGTCGTTGGCAAACGCACCATTCGCAGGCCCCGATGCGCGATCGAGGCCGCAAAGCCCACAGCATCCAAGACGGCTCCACCACCGATGACAACGGCATAGCTGCGACGGTCAAGGTCCGCTTTGTTGAAAACTTTCAACATTCCCGCGAGCCCCTGGACATCGTTTTTGATGTCTTCGCCCCCAGGGACCGTCTGCACGTCGCCAATGGGAATCACCTGATCCCCCAACGCATCGGAAAACTGCGCAATCTTCGTTTCCAGATCGGGGTGGGCTGCCGCTACGTTCGCATCCACCCAGAATTGAACGCGCGCAGGTTGTCCCTCGGACGGCTCCAGGACATCCGCCAGGACGTGCCGTTCATCACCGAACACGTCCTGCGTGAACCGTAGCCGATGAACGAACGGCACGGATAATGCGACATCCAGAGCAAAGGGCTTCTGATCCTGACTCACGTTGTATCCGTCTGTTGGAAGGAATCGTCTGGCCGGTAGTCGACGCGGGATGCCTCACCCGCGAAAGCATACCCTCTACTCTAGTCTCATTTGTGGATGCTATGCAAGGACCATGCTGGCGGGTGCGTGATTGGAGAACGCAACAGAATCGCTTAGAATCTAATGCTTCATCGGATTCGAGCCCCCCTTGGTGGAGATGACAGCCATGACCCAAATCAGTCGTAGAGGATTCCTGCGAACGACAGTAGCCGCGAGTCTGTCAGCCGCAGGCGTTTGCCTTTCCGGAAGTACAGCTTTCGCGAGCGAGAAGAAGCGGAAGTTCACGATGGACCTGGTTTGCGGTGCGATCGGCGTTCGGGCCGATCAAACGCAGGCGATTGACTTGGCCCACAAGTACGGCTTCGAGTCAGTGGCTCCTTCCGCTCAGACTCTGGCCCGGCTTTCCGACGGCGAAATGGAGGAACTGCTGGGAACTCTGAAAGAGAAGAATCTGGTCTGGGGCTCCGCCGGGCTACCCGTCGATTTTCGCCGTGATGAGGAACGATTTCGTGCGGGGCTGGGGGGTCTCCCCACTCTGGCCAAGGCGGTCCAACGCGTGGGAGGATCGCGAGTGAATACATGGCTGCGTCCCAGTCATGACACGCTAACGTACGTGGCGAATTTCAAACAGCATGCTCGTCGATTGGGCGAAATCGCCAAAGTACTGGCCGACCACGAGCTGCGGCTCGGCCTGGAGTACGTCGGGCCGAAAACGTCGTGGACCGCTTCGCGGCACACCTTCATCCACACGATGGCCGAAACCAAGGAGTTGATTGCCGAGATCGGTCAAGACAATGTCGGTTTCGTATTGGATAGCTGGCACTGGTACACGGCTCACGAGACCAAGGAGGATTTGTTGTCGTTGACCGCCGACGAGGTCGTTGCTTGCGATCTGAACGATGCACCCGCTGGAATCCCCGTGGACGAGCAGATGGACGGCTCACGCGAGTTGCCCGCGGCTACCGGAGTGATCGACCTGAAGGCTTTCTTGGGGGCTCTAATTCAGATCGGCTACGATGGTCCTGTACGTGCCGAACCGTTTAACAAGAAGTTGCGAGACATGGACAACGAACCAGCCATGGCCGCAACGGCGGCTGCTATGAAAAAGGCCTTTGCGCTGGTTTCCTGACGTTGCGTTGCGGATGCTACTGACGTAGAACAAGTGGTCCCGAGGAACGGGCTTCCCCGTTTAACCCCCGAGCCGAAGGCGACGGTCGTAGCACATCCGGCCGTCCACAAACGCCGTCGCCTTCGGCTCGGGGTTAAACGATATCAGACAACCACACCAAGAGGAGAACCAAATCATGAGAAACTGGCAAAGACTGACAGTGGTTATCGTTGCGATTGCATTAGCCGCAATGACGCTGCCTGCAATCGCCGCGGAGGAAGGCTTTGTTTGCCTTTTCGATGGCAAGACGCTCGAAGGCTGGGTCCAGCGCAACGGCACGGCGGACTATTGCGTGCAAGACGGTACGGTCCTCGGCAAGACGACCGAAGGTAGTCCAAACTCGTTCCTGTGCACCGAAAAGGACTACAGCGATTTCGAGCTTTCGTTCGAGGTGAAGGTCGACGACCGGCTCAACTCGGGTGTTCAGATCCGCTCCCAGAGCAAGCCTGAGTACAACAACGGCCGCGTGCACGGTCCACAGGTGGAAATCGCCGTCAATGGCACCGCCGGTTATATCTACGGCGAAGCGTTGAAGACCGGTTGGCTGAGCGAGGATCGTTCAGATCCGAAGGCAGCTGCGGCTTTCAAGAAAGGGGAATGGAACAAGTATCGCGTCTTGGCTGTGGGCAAGTCGATCAAGACCTGGGTCAACGATGTGCCGGTGGCTGATTTGGTGGACGAAAAGAGCAACATGTGTTGCGGTTTCATCGGCCTGCAGGTTCACGGCATCAAGAAGGGCACGGGCCCCTACGAAGTCCGCTGGAGAAACATCTCGATCAAGGACATGTCCAAGTAGCATGAGCCATTTTCCCGACTTCACGACATTTTCCCGTTTGGCCCAAGACCACCAATTGATCCCCGTGTACCGGCGACTGGTCAGCGACACGTTGACGCCAGTCAGCGCCTTTCACAAGATCGACTCGGGTGGCAGTGCGTGCCTGTTCGAAAGCGTTATCGGCGGCGAGAAGGTTGGTCGCTACAGCTTCTTGGCGGCCGAGCCGTTTCTGGTCCTGTCCGCCAGCGGTTCCACGGTCACCGTTTCCGACGGGGAGGAAACTCGCAAATACACTGCCGCGGATCCACTGGAGGAACTGCGACGTCTCCTGAACGAACCGAAGGCGGCC
Organism: uncultured Pirellulaceae bacterium; assembly: GCA_964617665.1. GTDB lineage: Bacteria > Planctomycetota > Planctomycetia > Pirellulales > Pirellulaceae > JADHUC01. Next base: position 19,671 of record CAZUAH010000188.1, on the reverse strand, counting down.
TTGTTGCCTGAATTGCCTCCCTTTGGTGGCGGCGCGGTTGGATACGCCGGTTACGACGTGGTCCGGTACGTAGAAGACCTTCCCAACGCGCCGGAGGACGATCGCGGACTGCCGGATCTTTCGTTCGCTTTCTACGATCGCATGATTGTGTTCGACAACATCAGCAAGACGATGTATGTCGTGGCGACCGCTCGTTTGAATGATGAATCCGATGTCGAGCAGGCGTACCGTGATGCCTGCGGCCGTGTTGACACCACGATCGACCAGTTGTCTCAGCCGGGGGCGGATCTATCTTGTGCCGACATCGCTACTGGCGGCGAGCCGTCGGTAGCGTTCCGGTCCAACTTCCGCCAGGACGATTTCGAGGCAGCGGTTCGCAAGTGCGTCGAGTACATCGAAGCGGGTGATATCTTTCAGGTTGTCATCAGCCAGCGGCTGGAACTGGAACTGCAAACTGATCCGTTCGAAATCTACCGGACGTTACGAGTGGTCAATCCGAGTCCGTTCATGTTCTTCCTGCGTACGCCCGAAGTTACATTGGTCGGTAGTTCACCGGAAGTCATGTGCCGCGTGGTCGACAACGTAGTGACGGTGCGACCGCTGGCTGGAACGCGGAAGCGGGGCGAAACGGAAGAAGAGGATCGACGATTAGCCGAGGAACTGTTGGCCGATCCGAAAGAACGTGCCGAACACGTAATGCTGGTCGACTTGGGACGCAATGACGTTGGCCGAGTCGCGAAATATGGCACCGTCGATTTGTCTGATGTAATGGTAATCGAGCGTTATAGCCACGTCATGCACATCACATCCAACGTGGCCGGAACGCTGGAAGATGGCAAAGACGCCTTTGACGCTCTGAAGGCATGCCTGCCTGCCGGCACGGTCTCCGGCGCCCCAAAAGTCCGGGCTATGGAGATCATCGACGAGTTGGAGCCGCATCGACGAGGCCCCTACGCCGGTGCCGTGGGCCATTTGGATTACCACGGCAACATGGACACGTGCATCGCATTGCGAACGATCGTCGTCCAAGGAAACAAGGCCTACGTGCAGGCCGGTGCGGGAATAGTGGCCGATAGTCAGCCGGAGTTCGAGTATCAGGAGACCTTGAACAAGGCACGCGGCCTGCTGAAAGCCATCGAAATCACCGAGGAACGGTTGAAAGGCGCGCCGTAGTCCCACTCTCGTTCCCAAGCTCCGGCTTGGGAACGCAATTCCCGGAAGCTCTGCTTCCTTTGCTGCAAATCAGGGTTACGCCGCCAGAGGTTCCCAAGCCGGAGCTTGGGAGCCAGAGAACGAGACGTGACCGGTCCCTCCCACTCGGCGTACCTTCTGTTATCGGAACACCTTCGCTTCAACCTTCTTCATGTACTCGATGCTCTCGCGAGCCAGAGCTTCCGGCCCGGGTTTGTAATCAAAGACTTCGACCGAGACCCAACCGCGGTACTTGATGTCGCGAAGCGCTTCGAAGATGGGCACGAAGTCCAGATCGCCCATTCCTGGTCCCCGGCGATTTGCGTCATTGGCGTGGAAGTGGATTAGCCAAGATCCGTACTTGCGAATCAACTCGGGTATCGGCGTCGATTCAGTCGACATCGCCTTGCAGTCCAACAGCAACTTGCAGTTGGGCGAATCGACCATTTCAGCCAACTCGACGGTGTCCGCGGCCGTGACCATGAAATTGGTGGCCGTGCCCAATGGTTCCAGGGCCAGCATGATTCCCAGCTTCTCCAGCGTGGGCGTTGCCCCGCGAAATACCTCGGCGGCGTACTTCATCCCTTGGTCGCGGCTTACGTCCTCTTGGAGATTTCGCTGCTGGGGCGACCCGAACACCATCACGTCACCACCCAGATCGCTGCAGAACTTGGCCAATTCGCAGAGGTACTCGGTTGTCTTGCGGCGGACAGCGGCATCGGGGTGGGTAATGTGAAGCCCCTTTGTCCTGGCCAGCAGCCAATGCAATCCCACGATCCGGATGTTCGCTGCGTCTGCATGTTTGCGAAGCTGCGTACGCTCCTTGCGCGAGATGTCGGTCACGTAGTTCGATATGGTGAACGGAGCGATCTCCACGCCACCGTAGCCGCACTCGGCGATGAACTTGAATATCTTCTCCTGAGGCCAATCCTGAAAGGTCTCGTTACATTTACAGTATCTCATGCGGACTGGCTTCTCCGCACCGAACACCTTGCGAGCGGCTTCGGAACTAGCAACGGCCGCCGCCGCGCCAAGGCCGGCAGCGCCCCTCAGAAACGTGCGTCGCGACTGATTGGACATGAGCGGCTCCTTTACGGATTGGTCTCGATTCGGAGAGTGTGTGCCAGGCTACAGGCCCTTTTCCGCCAAATAGCGTTCGGCATCCAACGCGGACATGCAACCAGTACCAGCGGAAGTGATGGCTTGGCGATAGTAGTCGTCGGCCACGTCGCCCGCGGCGAATACGCCTTCGACGCTAGTGTATGTGCGGAACGGCGTCGTCCACTTGACATAGCCTTTATCGCTAAGATCTAGTTTGTCTTTCACAAATGCCGTATTCGGCGTGTGGCCGACAGACACGAACATCCCGGCGATTTCCCATTCCTTCGTTGAATCGTCCTTCGTGCTCCGCAGCCGGATGCCCGTGACGCCGTCTTCGTCGTTACCAAGCACTTCGTCTACGACGCAACTCCAGAGAACCTCGACCTTTTCATTATCAAAGGCCCGTTGCTGCATGACCTTCGACGCACGCAATTCATCACGTCGATGGATAAGATAGACCTTTGGGGCAAAGGCCGTCAGATAGGTGGCCTCCTCGACGGCCGCGTCGCCACCACCAACCACTGCCACCGCTCCGCTCCGAAAACGTGGCAGCGCTCCGTCGCACACGGCGCAAGCACTGACGCCGAGGTTCTTGAATCGCTCCTCCGACGGCAATCCCAAGTAGTTCGCGCGTGCGCCGGTGGCGATGATCACGGTATGCGTGTCGACCGGTTCTTCCGAAGCCGGTATTACCTTCAGCGGCCGAGACTGAAAATCCACATCGACGATATCATCGCCGACGACGCGGGTGCCGAAGTTCAACGCCTGCTGCTTCATCAATTCCATCAACTCGACGCCTTGCACCGCATAGTGCGGTCGCCCGTCTTTTTCGTGCCCTTTTGGCACAGGCGGTAGGTTCCAGTGACGGGACGTGTCGACGGCGCTCTCGACAAAAGACCGAATATCTCCAGCCGGAAAACCAGCGAAGTTCTCCACTTCGGTGGTAAAGGCCAATTGGCCCAACGGGATCATTTCCTGTTGCGGTGTGCCCTCGAACAACAATGGGCTAAGGTTTGCTCGTGCGGCATAGATGGCGGCAGACCAACCAGCCGGTCCGCTGCCGATGATAACGACTTTCTCGGGCACCTCGTGCCTCCTTTCCGTAGTGGGATCCTCCACGTTTCAAGTAAGGCACCATTATAAGACCAGATGCCGTTGTGGAAAGTTGGCGGCAGATTGAGAGGAGGGATTTCCTGAACCCTCCACGACCGCAGGGCGGGCTTGGCCGCTAAGACACTATCCTCAGTTGCCCACGCGTAGGCCGGACCGAGGCCGAATCCTTACCGGAACGGCGCAAACCGGCTTAATCGCTTTGACAACGTGGGCCGTCAGCAACGCCAATTGACGAGGCCGAAGTTCCGGCAGTTGCTCGGCCCGGCCTACAAATCGGTGGGCAAGACGGGTCAAAAGACCAACAGGCGTGATTTGCGGCACGATACGGGCGAAATGCTAGTTCGGATTGGCGAATGCATCCATCGCGTCTTCCACAGAATCGTACATCTTGAAGAGCCTGTCCAGTCGAGTGACCTCGAATACACCCATGACGCTTGGGCAGATCTTGCACAGCTTGATATCGACTTTGTTGGCTTTGCATTTCTTTCTCAGGAGGATGATCTTGCCAATCATCAGAGAAGACATGAACTTCACAGGCTCGAAGTCTAGCAGCATCTTGCCGTCCGCCTGATCTACGAACTCCAGGAGTCCGTTTCCCGTCTCGTTGATCGCTGCGTCAGCAAATATCTTCTCGGACGAGAATCGGACAATCAGCACGTCGTCCTTCCGCTCCGGTGTCAGTTCGGCCATAAGTCAGGTCTCCGATGGATCTTCCGCTGAGCGTTCACTTCCCAAAATGATAACGCACGATTACGTCCGTCGTCACTTGGGGCATGCTTGGTTGATGCTCCGTCGTTCGGCTCTTTATTGTCCGATACGAACGCTGGGCATGCAAGCCACCCGGATGCCGTTTGCCGATCCCACCTCGGACTATTGGTTACTACGGCTAGACTCTCTGAGGTCGATGTGACGGTCCCCGGAAGAACACTTCACCGCCGACGGATCTTGTTCGAGAAGTCCGGATCGTCCGCGTAGCGGTTCGCCACGCTGGTTATGCGAGCGCGGCGCTTGGTCTGCTCGAACGACAGTTCCGTGTCCAGCAATCCTTGATTGTAGGCCAGGCGATCTGCCAATCCCGGCAGCAAGACTCCCACATCCAGTGGCACGCGCCCTGGTTTGAGTCGATTGACGTGTCTGACGATATTCGTCGTGCAGTTATTGGTGAAGGTGTCGTAGAATTCCGGTGTGACGGCCAGCTTATTGACGCGGGCCATCACATCCAGTAGTAGACCGCGCGCTTGCTGGGGCGTGGCTTTGGTGCGATACAGGTAGACGTCGTCCTTGCGGTGCTTTGTACGTAACGCAATTACGTCGCGCTCGTCCGCTACGACGTACATGATTTCGTACTGGCGCATGGAACCCTTCACGGGCGAGTAACTCTCGCCTTCCTCCAACCGTACCTCGACGGAAGCTGCCAGAGCTCCTGCTTCGCCAAAATCAAAACTGAGCATGGTGTGGGCCAGGCTCGGAGCATCTCTGAATGGCACGATTATGAAATCGACGGTGTGTAGCTGCTCCAGGTCGAACGTTTTGTCGTAGTGCCGAACGATATAGTCCTCGTCCGACAAGTACCTGGTGTTGCGAATGTTATAGACCGTCAGCAGATTCCCGTTCAATTCGGCCCGCGGCAGCACAGCAAGATTGGGCAACCAGTTGCGCGCGTTGGACGGTTGGACAATATCGGTCAACTCGTCCGGGCTCAGCGCATCCATGATACTGGCCGGCTGCATTGCTTTGCAGCCTGCTAGCAGTGATACCGCGGCAGCGATGGATAGGAGGCGGATATGTAGGGAAAAGGCGCAGGTTCCCACGTTTTGTCACTTCTCAAAGAAGACGGAGAACGAAGGGACCAAGTTAGTAGCGAGAAGCCGGTTTTGTGACAAGAGGATTTCCGCCAAGTCGGCTGTTCAACTCTGATGCGACCGACAAAACCCGGGATTTCGCCGCTGGCCGTAGCGAAACTCGCCGAGAGTTTCGGTTTTCCGCCATTCGCCGAAAGTCTTGTCGACTCTCGCTACCGCCTATGCAGATCCGAGGGCGTGCGTTGATCCGACTTAGAACTCTCCGGCCACGTATTTCTGATACCGTTCGGTAACCCTGCCAACGCTGACATCGCCGCGATGGACCAGCACGCCAATGCGTTGTGCAAGCGATTCGCCTCTCTTCAGAGTGAACGGCTTTCCACTCTTCTCATCGATCCGGCGAGGGCCGAAAGTGCCGTAATCGCGAGTGAGCCACTTGTGCGGGTAACCGTTGGACGGATGACTGAAGACGGCCATCCCCTCGGTTTCGCTTTCCACCGCGCACGAGTAGTCCATCCACTTCGCGGGTTTTCCGTTCGTCTGTTTCTGATTCACGCCGCCTTCGGAACTGGTGATCGTTCCGCCGCCGTCCTGAACGTTGAATTGCTTGTTAATGCGGATGTACGGCCAGGCGTAGTGCACCCAGTCGCTGGTGAACGACACGTCGCCGTAGGCTGCGGTAAGCGTGAAGGTCAGGTCCAGAAAGTACTCGCCATTGCCCAACGCAACGACCTGCATTTGCCGCAATTCGTCCAGCACCGGCGTCTTTCCGAGGTCCATCTCCCACACCAGCTTGGCGTCCACGGTCGCTTTTGACTGATCGACCTCCTCCTTGGCGAATTCGACGTGACGAATGCGATCCTTGAAGGGCGAGTCCGGATCGTTCTTGTCTACCTTGCTGTACAGTGCGGAATAAAATCCTACCGAACGATGCCCTGCCAGATTCACCTTGTCGGCAAACCAGAACGATCGGTGATGTGGATACGGGTCTGTTTGCTGAACGGTCATGGACTTGCCGGAAGGACTCCGCACCGGATAGTAGTGCGCCATGTCGTTCTTCGGACCGTACTGATAGACAATCGCCTCTTTGTCGTCGATCATAACATGAAGTGTGCCGGTCGCATCCTTCTGTTCCAACTGGATTTGCGGCGCATCGTCTGCTGACTCACCCGCGACAGCTCGAGAGACAAAGCCAAGTCCCATAACTACGATCAGAATACGCATTGTCATCTGGTACATTGTTAATTTCCTCCAGGCACGGCAAGCCGCGCGGGTCGCGTTCAGTTACTCACTCGCTCCAGCGAAATCTCGCGGAGATTCATTACCGCTCCTCCGGGCTTGGTCAGCGGTCGCAACGTCACGGTCGTTTCGCCCGCTGCAAGTCTTACTTTGCCAAGCGACAACTCAACAAAACGCTCCCAATGTCCCGTGGCGGGTACCTTTCCGCTGATTCGCTGGTCCTTCAACTGCATCTCATATGTTGCGCCGGCGGAGGCATCCGTGCAAGCCACCACGATATGGACGGAGTATTCGCCGTCCACTGCAATCGCCGTCTTCCACTCAAGTCCCACGCCAGCGTCGCGCCACGATCCGAGATAGTCCTTCCGAGAATCGTACACAGGACGTCTTCCCTGGCCGACGAAACGAGCCTTTCCGGCGTTCAGGACCACTCGCACGCTCCCCTCAACTTCGATCCGTTGTTCGGCTTGGTCGCGAAAGACTTTAAGAGTGGCCTTCTCTCCCGGAGCCACACGGCGATACTCTCGCACAAACTCCGCCCATCGCTCGACGTCCCGATCGCCAATCCCCAAGATCACGTCGGCAGTTCGCAGACCGAATCGAGCGGCTTGGCTGTCCTCGGGCACGTCCATCAGGAGTATCCCTATTTCGCCGGGCAGCCCCGAAGCCGACATCTCGCCTTGGCCGACGATGTTTTTCACCTTGGCGCCCAGAAACGAACGAATCGTTTCGTCACGCGCGGCGATTTCGGCTTTGGGTGCCGCGTGAGGCAATTCGGGCGTGCGGGCCACCGCTTTGAGACGCTCGCTTGTGACGCCAAAGTCGTCCATGGGAAAGTTCACAAAACCCAACGCGATCGCTGGCGAACCTTCGCGTACACGGTAGTCACCGTTTTTGGGGTCGATAAACATGGCATCGGCGACAATCGAATGTTCGTCACGTCCCGACTGTTCCTGCAACGCCGCCGCGGGGCCCTCTCCATCGGGTTGGTGCAGCAGATTGCGGTCGATCTCCTTTCCCCACGGCTTCGGCACTCGGATCGGACGATAGGGCGTGAACACGATGTTTCGGCGAAATACATCCTGGCTGTTTCGATACCAGACGTGAGGATGGAACGAGTTGTTCACCATGATGTTGTTTTCCACAACGCGGTAGAAACCCTCGCGGTTCTTGAGGCCGCCCGCAAGGCACAAGTTGTTGTAGATGTGGTAATTGGTCGAGCCGTCGTCCAGGTCGATGTCCCAACCGTGATCGCATCGCCAGCGGTTGTTCCGCATGACGACCGTCTCCCCCGCGTCCAGCAGCGGCAGATTCTTGTTCTCGCCCAGCGTGACAGTGTTCAGGTCGAATTCCTTCAGCCCCCAGAACCGGTCGCGGCCCCAGGAATTGAACGATCCATGGTCGCCGGTCTCCTTGACCGTATCGAATACATCGCAATGCTCGATCAGATGCCCGCCCCAGGTACCTTCGCTGATGTTGATGCCGGCTCGCGGCACGTCGTAGATGCTGCAGTGGCGGACCTTGATGCGGGCAGACATGGAAATCTGGATCGGGGCAGTCTGCTTCTCGAATCGACCCGTGCGGTAGATCAGGCAGTCCTCGACTAGGCAATCCGCGGGATAGTTGTTCGTCTTCGGCCCCGGTTCTTTGTCGATTTCCTCGAACGTGTGACGTTCGTCATACTGGAACAGTGGCGAGCGAACTGCGCCGGGATCGCCCACAAAGCACACGCCGCCCGCACCGGATTCGGCGATCTTGCAGCCGCGCACGGTGATTCGCCGGTTGTACTTGTCCACGAAGATCGTATTACTACCAACCGACAGGAAATCCGAATCAGCGACTGTGCAGTCTTCGGCACCGGAGAACACGATCGCTCCGCCACGATAGGTCGTCCAATCGCTTCGCAGCAGCGGCTCCTTGTTCTGCATGAACGTACGAGCCGTGTGCGTGAAAGTCAGGCCTCGGAATTCAATGTGGCGTACTGGGTTGTCTTCCGATCCTTGAAGTTCGATCAAGTGTGGCAATCGCACAAGTTCCACCGTCGCAGTGGCCAGGTCGACTTCATCGGGCGGCAGAAAGAACAGCTCGCTGGTCGTCGCGTTCAAATACCATTCACCGGGTGCATCCAATTCCTCGAAGATATTCTCCACGAAGCGATGATCACGGTGCATAGGCGAGGGGCGATTGTTCTGCCAGCCGCCTTCGTAGGTCACATTGCCATCTGCATCCTTGCCCGTGATCACGTAGTGCATATCGCCCCAATGGGCGCGGTGCATGACGTGGATGAAGCCACCCACGGGATCCGACCATCGCGCGGCGCGTTCCGGACCGAAGCAATCCGCAGCGAATCCGTTGAAGTATTGGGCATTCGAATCATAGTTGGGATATCGTGCCATGTGCTGGCGTTGTCCATTGACAAACAGTTGGTCCGCTACCATGCCGTCCGGCAGTTTCGCCTTCATGATGCCGTCTCGGTGTGGATGCCACTGCAGATCGAGTCGCACCCCACCGCTGATCACCGGCCGAACGTCATCCTGCCCGCGGTAGACAACACGGGCCTCCTTTGATCCAGAATCTTCGGCCGTGAACACCAGGGGCTCGGGCAGGTAGTAGGTGCCTTCGTGAATAATGACGTCGATCGGTTCCTTCACTTCCTGCTTTACCAACCGTACCGCATCTCTTGCCCGAGCGAGCGTGGCAAACGGCTGTTCGCTCGTGCCAGGATTCGAATCTTCACCGGTCGGTGACACGTGAAACTCCAGGCCGGCACACGTGTTGGATATCATCATCGCCGCCAGGACGACAAATGTGTTGTGCTTCAGACTACATATGCCCATCATCAACCTTCCCTAAAGCGGTTTCCAAACCGGGAGGGCGAGGCTCCCGCCGAGCCGAAACCGTGGAAAACACGGCTCAGCAGGAGCTTCGCCCTCCCAGGAATGAGTTTTGAAGTACCTTCTTGTGTTCTTGACGCTCGCGACCGAATCGTTTGAAAAAATGGCGAGGAAAATCTGCTGCGACCGTTGAACGACAAGTCGCGATCCAACAATATAGGTAGCGGCAAGACTTATCACAAGTTAGAGGGCAGGCCCATGAGAATCATGTTATCGTCCGCTTTCATCGTTCTTGGTCTAGCGCAAGTGTCGCTGGGTGCTGTAATCGGTGAACCCAAGAAGCCGTACGAAGACCGAGAGGACGACAAACCGCGTGTTCACACGAAAGTGATCACAAGCGACCGTCAGGAGTACACGATCGAATTCGGCGGCACGATCGACGGGAGCACGACGCGAATGCCTATCGGATACGCGGCATTCGTGCAAGGTTGGCAGCCAAACCGATCGGTGAAAATCGAAAACATGGGCCAGACTGACGTCAAGAATCCTTGGCTGACCGTCAACGGCCGCGGCGACTGGCGAACCTTGGATTCCATCGTGGCCGAGGCGACGCGAGGCTGGACTACTCCGGGGGATCGGGCGCGAGCGATCTGGGAGTTCGTCAGACGAAAGCGATTTCACGCGTGCACTTGGGACGGCGAGTGCAGCGACGCGCTCAAGGCGTTGAACGTCTACGGCTATACGTTGTGCGGTAATCAGGCACGTGTGATCAAAGACCTGTGGCATGCAGCCGGCCTGAAGACTCGCCGCTGTTATCCGATCGGCCATGTTGTTACGGAGGTGTTCTACGACGGAGCTTATCATTTGCTGGATAGTGACGAGCACGTGATTTGTCTAAAAAGGGACAATCGCACGCTTGCGTCGGCCGAAGAAATCGTCCGCGATCACGACCTGGTCAAGCGGACTCACACTTACGGCATCGGCCGCAACCAGAGTCGCAGAACGGACGAATTCTCCGCGTCACTATACGTCTACGAAGGCGAACGAAAGGGCACCTACGGATTGGCGGCGCAGCATTCGATGGATCTGACACTCCGCCCTGGCGAATCGATTGAATTGCGTTGGGACCACATCGGTAAACAGTACACGGCTGGTGTTCCATTGAGAAAAGGCGAGAAGAAACGAGACGGATTGGGAGACCTGTTGGCTGGTTGGGGAAATACGGCATGCGACAACATGCGCAACGGCAAGCTGCGTTACCGCCCGGACCTGTCCAGCCCGATTGCCGTTCGCGGCGCCGAGCGGGTGGAGGACGCCGCTTTTGACACAGAAGCCGGTCGAATCAAACCAAGCCGTGCCGACCAACCTGGAAATATCACTTGGCGGTTTGCCAGCCCGTACGTCTTCGTCGGAGGCAAGGCGGTCGCGTCGGTGGACGTTGGCGAAGATGCGAAAGCCGAATGGCGCTACTCGACAGATGGAAAGACGTGGACATCGCTCACGGCGATAACAGGAGCGAAGACAGAGGAACTGGTGGTGACTCTTGACGAGATCGTCTCTCCTCGCCGCCAGCCGAACTACGCGTTCTGGCTGCAGTTGTCGTTGTTCGGCAAGGTCACCGCTGGTGAGATCGTATTCGAGCATGACATTCAGACCGCCGCATTGGCTCTGCCTGAATTGGCCGTCGGGGACAACAAAGTGATCTACACAGACGGTTCGACCGGCGACCGCAAAGTTCGCGTCACGCACGAGTGGCTGGATCGGACCGCGTGGCATCCCCCGAATGCGCCGCCCGAAGCCGCTTCGCCCAAAGACGGCGCTACCGTCGAGGGCAGTCGATTGACATTCGCATGGAACGTGCCATCGGATCCCGATGGAGATGCAATTGTGGACTACCATTTCGAATTGTCGGAGCACGCGGACATGCGCTGGCCGCTGTCGCCGAACTTCGAGAAGCGAACCTCGCTGACGCCGTCCAAAGGCAAGCCCGAGTTGATCCTGCCATATGTCGGATTGCTGAATCCGGATACGACGTACTATTGGCGAGTGCGGGCATTGGACGCGACCGGCGTCTGGGGCCCGTGGAGCCGAACGTTCAGCTTCCGTACGCGGTCGCCGGGTGTCCCCCTGGATGTGAAATTGAGTCCAAACGACAAAGGTGGACTGACGTTGTGCTGGAAGCCGAATCCGCAAGGCACGAAGCCCATAGTCTACAGAGTATACGGCAGCGACGAGAAAGGTTTCACGGCCAGCGATACTGATTACTTGGTTCACCGCGGCAAAGGATTCGTGCGCACGATCGAGGAGTTCGATAGCAAGCCGTCCAACGCACCGGATGCCGGATCGGTGAAGACGCCGGCGAATCTCATTGCCAAGACGACCGAAACCTCCTTCCGCGTTGTCGGTGCCGAACTGACAAGGCCAAACACTAACAAAGCCTTCTATCGTGTAGTCGCGTTGGATGCGAAAGGCAACGAGAGCGGCCCATCCGATTACGCTGCGGCACCAAAACCATTTGTCTACACACAGCCAGAATCCGCGAAGGTCGGCAAGGCCTATGAATACCAAGTCCGATCGATCCGCTCGATCGGCGATCTGCGTTGCCGCCGCAGCAAGACTTCGTCGTACAACGCAGCCTTTTGGGATCGCGAGGAGTTGACGTTCAAAGCCGTCCGCTTGCCCGACGGGCTGAATCTTGATTCGCAATCGGGAAAGATCTCCGGAACGCCAACCCGCGCCGGGCAGTTCGAGATGGTCTTCGAGGTCACAGCCGATCCCGGCAAAAGCGCCGTGGTCACGCAACAACTGGGTGTGACGGAATAACGCGGGACAATGCTGTAGTTGGATGCTGCCAAATCGTTTAACCCGTTGCCGGAGGCGCAGGCGTTTGGGACGGCCATTTAGCTACTCGCCTGCGCCTCCGGCTACGGGTTAAACGAAAGAAACGCTCAGGCGTTCCCTAACGTGTGGCCGTTCTTTCTCGCTTCTTCCCCCTAGTCAGCCACGGGCGGAGCCAGCTTGATGTTGTCGAGATAGAACGCCGTCTTGTCTGACGCCAGACTGACGAAGCCGAGCCACTCCAGGCGTTTGAATTCCGCCGAGCCGCATGGCAGCGATGCGAATGCCTGAGGCGTCTGATCCGGATTCGTGACAACCAAACCGTACTCGCCGTCTGCACCTGTGCCCAAATTGCACGCCAATTCGACGTGGATCCATCGGGCGATGGGCAGCTTCGTCAGCGACTTTCCGGAGGCATGAAGCTGTCCGTCTGGGTCGATCCGGATGGAAGGTCCGACGCGATAGGGCTGTGACGCGTCACGCCACTCGTGAGCGAAGACAGCCCCCGGTTCTAAGCGAACGTCGAAAGACAGAACCGCTCGTCCAGCGCGATAGCGAGGCTGATAGTAGAAGTGTGGATTGAAGATGTGCTGCAAACCCGGTGCGTCCGCCACCTTGAGTGACTTTCGCCCACTTGCCGCGAACTGGTCGTTCACACGGATCGCATCCCCTGCATTTTCTTCCTGAAGAATCGCCAATTCCGGTTGTTCGCCCACGTCCTGTTTCTCGAAACCGTCATCAATCGCGACGAACGGCGGTGGAGCTGGCGCCAAGACAGTTGGTGCGAATGTGGACTTCCTGGGTAGGTTCACCCAATCCGGATCGCCAATCAGGCCGATCTGGCTCGTGTCGATCGACTTGATGCCCAACTTCAGAGCCGGTGAGTCGGGACGTAGCCGAAAGTCGTAACGCTCGGGATCGACGAACAGCGGGTCGGCGACCAGGCTTTTTCCGTCCATGCCGCGCGCCTGCCACTGGTGGAAATCATCGCCGTAAAACAACATCGGTTGGCTATCGGTTCGCCAGAACAGGTTATGATCCCATTTCGATAGTTCATCGTCGGCACCGCCGTCTTGATTGAACAGGTCGCCTTGCGTCAGGTAGAAGATGTTCCGCTCGAAAATGCTCGATGGCTCGCGTACCCAGCGGTACCGCCAAGCCGCGTGCCGGGCGCTGAACGCGAACACGTTGTTTCGTATGACGTTTTCCGGCAATCCTGTGTTCATGATGCCGCCTGTCAGCGTGTTGTAGACGATGTTGTTCTCGATCAAGTGGCCGTTACTGCCCTGATCCATGTAGATGCCCCACGCCATAGCCGGCTTTCCCATATACGGGAATATGTCATGAAACAGATTGTTGCGGATCACACTGCCGGTCTGCGTGCCCAGCGTGTAGATGCCGCCTGCGTCGCTAAGCACACCACGCACCACGTGATGGACGTGGTTGTTTTCGATACGGTTGTGATGCGTTCGATTCGGCGCCTCGCTCCAGTTCCAGCCGATCGACATGCCGCTGTAGTTCAGACTGTGGATCTCGTTGTGCGAGATGACGTTATGACTGCTCTGTGCTAGCCAGAAGCCGATCGCGCCGGCATACACGGAGCCACCGTCGTGGATGTAGTTGTTCGAAATCAAATTGCGGCTCGATTCGCACACTTCCGACGTCGCCATAGTCGGCTCGCCGATGCGAATGCCGCCAGCTCCCATATCCCAGACATGATTGCCGACGATTCGATTGTCCTTGCATCCGCGGCTGAACCAGATGCCATAGTTGCCGATGTGCGCGACTTCGCAGATCTCTACAGCGCACCAGCGAGCCCCCTTGGCCGACACGACTGCGGGGATGCTTACCGCGGCTTGAGGGTCGCCGTACCCTTTCTCAGGCAGACTCCAGTCGGAATGTTGAAAACTAAGGCCCTTCAGGTGAACATGGTCAACGAACCGACCGGCGTCTGGATCACCGTCGAACCGTACCAACTCGGTAAGCAACGGAGCAACGATTTCGGCCGACTCCATGTTTTCGCCTGGACGTGGGTGGTAATACAGAGTACCGGTCTGGCCATCCAGATACCACTCGCCTGGTGCATCGAGCAGTTCGCGAGCGTTCTCAACGTAATAGCGCTGATCGGGATCCCAGGCCAGAGGGCGAAAGACTGTGGGGCCTGTGAACGTGACAATATGCTCTTGCGTGTCTACCGAGGCGATCTTCACACGGGATGTGTTCCATGAATGAAAGACAACGACTTCGACGTTGTTTAGATCTTTCCATGGCTCAAGGTCGCCCGGCTTGAAGCGAAAACTGTCGACGCCCTCATTCCATCGCGCACCGGGTTTCGCCTCAACCAATGCCGGAACGCGATAGTATCCTTCGTTCGGACTGCGAGCACGTTGAGCGCGCTTCCCGTTGACGAATAGTTGGCGAAAGTACCATTTGTCCGCCTTAACTTCGGGCAAGTCTGCAGCGAAGACGCCATCCTCCATCTTTCGCCATCCGCTGATGCGGCGGCCACCGGACAACACAACGGTCTGGCCCGGATAACCGGTGTATACAACGGGGCAATCTGCAGTTCCCGAGTCTTCGGGTTTGAATACGATCGGCTGCTCTGTTCGGTGGACGCCACGAATCCGCACGGTTACCGGCGAAGACAGGGCGCCGCCGTGGAGTTCCCGAATCGCCTGCTGCGCCCGGCCAACGGTAGCAAAAGGCCCGTCTTTGCCGGACTCGTTGGGATCTGGGATCCGGCCAGACCACACATCGTTACCGTTAGGTGAGACGAAAAATGTCACCTCGGATGCCTGTGTCTCGGCACCGGTCAGTGTCGCGGCGAGACAGAAAGCGGCAATCGTAGTCATCGTATTGCTCCAATGCAGAAGGCACGTCGGGTGTCCGAGAAACAAGCACGCTCATCGCGATGGATGGCTATGCGCCAAGAACGACATGCCGCGTCTAGTTTCGCTGGCCATTATCACATCATTTGATGGAGTTTGCACGCTCGGATTGTTGAACTCGATTCATCTCTCAGCTATGGTCGTTGATGCGCCCCCCTCGATTCCGATCTGTGGCAGGCGTAGAGCAGACGCAGGTCTAGCCAAACTTTCTAGCTCTGACAAATGAGGCGGATATGATGCAGAAGGAAGAAGTGCGGCGCGTCGTCAGAAGGCATGAAAGACAGCAAATTCGGGAGGGCGAAGCTCCTGCTGAGCCGACCCTCCCCCGCCACTCCGCGGCTCGGCGGGAGCCTCGCCCTCCCATCATTCACCGAATCCTGGCTATCTATTTGGCTCTCGCAGGTGTCGCGATTCCGAGACTGATATGTTCCGCGGCCGAATCATCGCCCGGCACGGTCTCGGCTGGTAGCTGGGACGAAGGCTTCGAGAAGTACGAAGCCAACAAGCCGCTGTCACCACAGAGCGATTGGCGATACTGCCGTCCGGAGCGAAAGGATGAAGCAGCCGCCCACGTGGTTAGCATTGGGGCTTTGGAAGGCAAGCAGGCCCTCGCTATCTTCCAGGACGAACCGAGAAATCGAGTGTTTTTCGTCCATCGCGATTTCGATTTCGACCAGAAAGACGTCGTCTGGGTCGATGCCCACGTCAGAACATCCGCGACCCCGGCCGCGCGCACGGCGTTGGACATTCGTGACGGCACAAAAGGCGTAACTCACGTCGGCTTTGGCTCCGACGGCAAGGATGTCGTATTCGCGTCGTTCACTCGGTCCTACTGGCGTGTCTTCCGCGACTTCCCTTGTACTGAATCTCGCTGGTATCGACTGACCGAGCGAATCGATTTTGCTGCGAGAACGTGGGCATTGTGGGTCGACGGAAGGTTACATTCGTGTGATCTTCCACTTCTGGATGGAGGACAGCAGGTCTCGGGAATACGAATAACCGCATGCGGAACGGAAGACGATCCGGCTTTCGTCGATAAGCTCTACGTCGGTTCGACACCACCTGCGGGCATCGAGGCGTCGAAATCACTCCCAACGCCCGAGCCGGACTGCTTGTTTCGCTTTGCGGTCTTCGGGGACCCGCAGATTGGCTTTGGCGATAAACAGCCACCGCACGCGACAGACGTGATACGGCTGAAAGCGGCGATCCGCCAAGCCGAAGCTGCCGGATGCGACTTGACGCTTGTATGCGGCGATTTGGTGCACATGAACACAGATGCAGCGACGAAGGGTTTGCTGGAGGCCTTTGCCACGTGCAAGAAGATGGCTTGGTATCCGATTCCGGGTAACCATGATCCAGATCCATGGTACCAAGAGCATATCAAGAAGGAGTTGGACTATGTTGTCGAGCACAAGGGCATCACATTCATCGGCATGAAGACTTGGGCCGAGCATCATCAGGGCGGCGTAACGCCGGCACAGTTGGAATGGCTCGAATTGCAGTTGCGTGACGCGCGACAGAAGAACGGCGAAGTTGTCATCTGGTGCCACGTGACACCATACGGCCCCAACCCGCGCGGCTGGTGGATTCGCAAGGGGCAGGAAGAGATGCTGAGCCTTTGCAGGGAATACAAGGTATTGGCCGTCGTGGCCGGCCACTTTCATCGCGAACTGTGGCATTTCCATCACGGCGGCACCCACCACGTTATCACGCCGGGTATCACGCTCTCGCGAGGCCAACGCGGTTGGGTCATTTACGACGTGTACCCCGATCGGTTCATCCAATACTTCAAGCCGATGTGGAATCCATACACTGCCGAAGGAGAGCCAAAGGAGCACGTCGTGAATGGGCCCCTGACTTTCTCGCGGCACGCCCCAGTGCCTGCGACGGCCAAACAATAGTGCCATCGAGGAATCATGACCATGAAAGAGTCATCGATCTCGCGACGTCGCTTCTTCTCTCACGCAGGGGGTGTAGGGGCGGCCATGCTGACCGCCACGGCCAAAGGGGCCGACGATGCGCGAAGCGGTGACAAGCAGGTCGCCGCGGCACAGGGGAGTACTTCGTCAACAACCACGAAGCGTATTCCCATGCGAAAGCTGGGTAATACTGGCGTGGACGTGTCAATTCTGGGTATAGGCGGTGGTGGGCGAGGCAAGAACCCACAGATCCGAGGCTCAGCCGCCAGACCCGATGTCCAGCAGTTGGCCGAGGGTATTTTGCACGTCGCGCTGGACGCCGGTGTGAATTACATCGACACATGCACGGGCTACGGCGAGAGCGAAAGGATCGTCGGTAACGTGGCAGTTACGCGGCGCAAAGAGATGTTCTTGGCCACCAAGTGCGACCGATGCGCGGTTTCTGGAGATCAACTCCGCAAGGAATTGGAACAGAGCCTCAAACGATTACGCACGGACAAGATCGATCTATGGCAAATCCATAATATCACGACCTTGCCCCAGGTCGATTTGATCTTTCAAAAGGGCCGAGCCATCGACGTTTTCCGCATGGCAAAGGAAGAGGGAACGACTCGTTTCATCGGCATTACCGTCCATGGAAGCGCCCGCGTGATCGAGGAAACGTTGGCTCGCTGCAGGCAGCGCGGCATCGCCATGGACACGGTACTGATGAGTTTCAATATTGCGGACCAATTTGCTGGTGGGCATGGCAGAAGAGTCCTTGAAAACCACCCCGATATTGGCAAGATCGCCATGAAAGTGCTCGCCAGCGACGGCGCACCTGTCGTTCATCAGGAGGGTATCAGTGGCAAGACTGCTTTGCGTTACGTGTTGAGCCACCCGTTCGCCACGGCGATTATTGGGACACACAGCCTTGAGGAGTTGGCGGAGAACATCGAGACCGTCCGCGACTTCCACCCTTACGGCGAAGAGGAACTTCGAGAGATCGAGAAGCGAGTACAAGGCAAAAGCGAAAGGCTGTGGACACTTCGAGCTTAACAGCAGACGGACTTGGTGTGATGAACTCTGCTGAGACTGAAAGAACATCGTACCACGACTGGGGAGGCATATTGTGGTAAAGGTTCAACCGCGCAGCAAGGAATGCCTTAGATACGACGACGACGTCTCAATTCACAGTTGAGGTAGTTCGACCTGCCGATTTGACGACATCCGGTTCGGAAATTCATGGGAAGCAGTCAACTCCCGGGAAGTGCCATGATGCATTCATTCAGCCAGCTCAAAACCGCTTTGTTGTTTTCCGCGCTCTCCCTGCCCCCTTGTAGTGGGCTCGCCGAGTCGTCCGAACCACCGAATTCCGAAGCGGAACGTGCGATACGGGCTCGGATCGCTGCTGACCATAAGGCCATTGCCGCCGTCCGTAGGGCGGTTGCCAGCAAATTGGAGAAGACGGCCACGAAGCAATTCTTTGATCCCGCGCAAGAATCGAAGCTGTCTCCCAAGCCGGATGCACCGACGGGCAAGTGGGTGCTGTGGTACCAGCAGCCGGGATCGTATTGGACGGACGCACTGCCTCTGGGAAACGGTCGCTTGGGCGCCATGGTCTTTGGCGGAGTGAAGCGGGAGATCGTTCAACTGAACGAAGACACGCTCTGGAGCGGCAAACCGATCGACCGAGCGAAGCCGGGGGCGGCAGAACACTTGGACGAAGCAAGGCGGCTTCTGTTCAACGGCAAATACGAAGAAGGCCAGAAACTGGTCTACGAGAAGATCATGGGGCTTCGGCTGAATCGAGGCATTCACACCTATCAATCCCTGGGCAATGTGGAATTCGATTTCGAATACGACGATGTACCGGTCACCGGGTACAAACGGCAGTTGGACCTGGACACAGGTGTTGCGGCTGTAGCCTACACGGTGGGCGATGTCACCTATCGCCGCGAGGTCTTCATCAGTGCTCCCGACCAGGTAGTGGTCATTCGGCTATCCAGCGACAGCCCCGGCTCACTCTCTTTTGGCCTGTCGTTAACCAGAGAACGGGACGCCACGATCTTCCCCGAAGGCGAAGATCGGCTGGTCATGAAAGGACACGCGGACGGTGGAAACGGCGTTCGATTCGCTGCACAATTGAAGGTGGTTCCCGACGGCGGTCGATGCTCATCCGATGGAAAGGGGCTGCGAGTCGAGAGGGCAGATTCGGTAGTGATTCTACTGACCGCGGCAACGGACTACCGCAAGAAAGAGCCGATCACGGCTTCGAAACACCAACTTGACGTCATCGCACAAAAGGAATATGAAGCGTTGCGACAGGACCACGTCCGCGATCATCGAGCCCTGTTTCGCCGCGTGGATCTGGACCTCGGCACGACGGACGCCCAGGCTCTTCCGACGGATAAACGCATTGCAGCCCTGCGTGCCAAAGGCGAGGACCCTCACCTGTTGGCACTCCACTTTCAATATGGTCGGTACCTACTGATGGCCTCGTCGCGTCCGGACACCATGCCCGCGAACCTGCAGGGCATATGGGCCGGCGGCATGACGCCGCCTTGGAACGCGGATTTCCACCTGAACATCAATCTCCAGATGAACTACTGGCCGGCCGAAGTCTGCAATCTATCGGAATGCCACGAGCCGATGTTCGACCTGATCGACGCGCTGCGGCCCCGAGGCCGGAAAACCGCACGCGAAACCTATGGCTGCCGAGGCTGGGTCGCTCACCACACAACCGACGCGTGGTGGTTCACGGACG
>CAZUAH010000187.1:0-23760 GCA_964617665.1 uncultured Pirellulaceae bacterium | reverse complement strand
AACGACGGACAGCGATTATCGTGCCGAACGCTATTGCTCCCGACCCCTTTTTCACTCCCCGATCAGTCAGGTCGCCCCCCCGTTCCGCTCGTCCGACTGAATCAGTCCATCGAGCAGGCGTATGACGCGTTTGGCACGTGCGGCCACCCCGTCTTCGTGAGTCACGATAATGATCGTGCGTCCCTCTTCGTTCAACCTCGAGAACAGGTCCAGAATCTCGACCGTCGTTTTCGAATCGAGGTTGCCGGTGGCCTCGTCGGCGAGGATGAAATAGGGATCGTTTACCAGACTACGAGCAATCGCAACTCGCTGTTGTTGCCCGCCGGAAAGTTGCGCGGGGCGATGCCGTATGCGATCCCCCAAGCCGACCATGTCCGCCAGTTCGCGGCAACGGTGACGTGATTGCCGGCTCACCATGCCTTGGTAGTACAACGGGACTTCGATGTTCTCGACAACGGTCAACTGCGGGATCAGATTGTATGACTGAAAGACAAATCCAATGCGACTTGCCCGGATCCAGGATAGTTGACGGTCCGTCATGCGCGACACGTCGTCTTCGCCCAAGAAGTACGATCCAGCGGTTGGCTTGTCCAGACAGCCCAGCAAATTCAAGAGCGTGCTTTTGCCGGACCCGGATGGCCCCATGATGGCAACGTAATCACCTTCGGGTACTTCGAGCGTCACGCCGCGCAACGCGTGGACGGTTTCACCTTTTAGAACGTAGTCTTTTTGCAGATCAGTCAGATGGCATGCTAGAGTCACCGGCCAGCACCTCCGCTTCCTGCCGGCTTCGCGCCGCCTGACCTAAACTTGGACATGGCTTTCGTGAATTCCTCTTTGGTGACCGAACCATCGCCATCTGCATCGGCTGCTGTAATCATCCCCCGTCTGTCCGCTGGAATCGCTTCTAGTTCAGTGGCGGACAACGTGCCATCGCTGTCCGTGTCGAGCATCGAGAAGAATCTCGTCGGGTCAGGTCGGCCGGTCTTTCCGCCGCCCGCTTGCCCCGGCCCACCTGGTCGACCTTCCGGTTTTCCTCCGGGACCAGCGGCGGGCTGTCCCCGCGGCCCAGGTTTCTTGGCGCCTGTACCCCTGCCTCTTTCCGGGACTTCCTCGTCCGGCAGGTCTGGTATATCCAACTTGTCCGGGTAGGACCGCGGGTTCATCGCGACAACATCGCCCTCCTCCAAATTGGATTCAATCGTCATGAAGGTATCGTTGCTGGAACCGACTTGTACCTCGCGCGTCTCCCAACTGTCTCCGCTCTTAAGCAGACAGAAAAAGTGTCCTTTGGTTTCGTACAACGCCTGTACCGGAACCTGCAATGCGTCTTCCTCTTGCTCGACATAAATCCTCACCTCGGAGTTCATTCCTGATCGAACTTCCGGCGGCGGGTCGAATATGTCAATGTACGCGGCGTATTCCTTGATGTTGCCGCTGCGCCAACTGCCCGCCTCGGCATACTGGTTCACTTTGGTGACTTCCCCTCGGATCGTCTGGCCTCGGATGGCATCAAACTCGATGGCCACCGGCATGGCCGCTCCAACCAGCGAAATGCGCGACTCGTTGATCGTGGCCTTGATTTGCATCTGGGTCGGATCCGGCAGTCGAAGAATCGCCTGCCGTTCACGCACCATCGCCCCCGCCTCGACGACAAACTCCGCACTCCCACCAAAACGGTTATTGATATTTGCGTACACAACCTGGCCGTCCTCCGGTGCGGAGATGACGCACTTGTCCATTTGCCAAATGACCTCTGCCATCTTCTCCAGTTCCAGCCGGTGACTCTTGTTTTCCGACTCGACTTTGGCCTCGGCCGTGGCGATATCACTGTTGAACGTCTTGAGCTTTTTGTCCTTGGTGTATTCGCGCAGAACCATCAGCTTGGTCTGGGCTGACGCCAACTCGTTCTTGGCTTTCTCCACGGCAAACTGGTCACCCTCCAACTGCAAAGCCGTGACAATGCCTTTGGCCGCCAACCGTTCGGTGGATTGGTATGAGAGTTGAGCCCGACGAAGATTCTCTTCAGCGACAAAGATCTCGCTTTCAATGGTCTGCTCTTCTTGCTTGAATGTGCCTTCCAGGTATTCGGTTTTGGAAATCTGGGCGGCGCTCAGCGTGTTTTCGGCCTGTATTACCAGCGCTTGGCTGGTGTTGCACACGATCTCTTGCTGGACCAGATCCTGTTCCAGTGCCGCTGAGTCCAGAAGGACAAGAATGCCTTCCCCAATCAGCTCGTCAGGTTTCATAGACCTGTAGTTCAAAATCGCTTCCTTCTGAAGTTGGCTCTCGTCAATCAGTTGCTCAAGCGTCAAGGACTTATAATACTTCAGAGTCCCCTTCTCCTCCGGTTCCTCCTCCCCAGACTTCGCAGCGTTCTTCACGGGTTTCTCCTCCTCAGACTTCACAGCCTTCTTCACATGCGTTCCTTCGTCGATTACCCACAAAATCTCGGTGCCGCCCGCCGAACGTGACTTTAGTTCGCAACGGATTTCCACGTTGCTGGAGCTCTCAACAGTGCCTTGTTCCAGGACGATGTGTTCGTACGGTCCGCGAGAAACGGTCGTCGTGAGGATGTTTTCCGCAGTTTCCATTGGGTCACGTCCCAGGAAGAACCACAAGACCGCAGCTATGGCCGCAACCACGGCCACCAACACGATAACGATCAGCAGAACAGACCCCGCTCGCGTGGGCACGACACGCAGTCGGCGAGGAAAATGCCGTTTCGATGTAGCCATGGCAGGAGCCCCGGGCGTGGTTGGATTAGGGGGAGTGATTGCTTGCGTAAAGAACCGCGTCGCAGCATATACTTTCTATCGAACTATCTTACCCGCGAGTTTACTTTCAAGCAAATAGTGCAACGGCGTGCGGCGACTACCATTCGCTGGGCAAGAAGGACGTGGGATGCCTGCGGCACGGCAGAAACGATTCAATCATGCAAACACAAGAAGCTGCGATCCGGGCTGCTGAACGCCCTACTTCGACTCAGAGACCAGATACCTGGCTACGGCATCCTCGTTCAGCGTGATGCCGAGTCCGGGACCGTCTGGGACTTCGATCCAACCGTCTTTGGCCTGAACGGTTTCGTTGGTCAGTTCGTGCCGCAGAGGCGAGTCCTCGACGCAGTCCTCGAACAGAAACGCGTCACGGTACGTGCACAGCCAGTGCAAGCTTGCGGCTACGGTCACAGCCGTCGTGTAGCAGTGATTGCATAAGCGAGCGCCAATCTCTTCAACACGTGACTTGATATACGACGCGTCGGTGAATCCGTTGCGGGCTAGATCGACTTGGTAGACGTCTAGTGCATGCCGGTCGATCAGCGGCCGAAACGACTCGCGCCCACATTCGCCTTCACCAGCAGCGATCGGTACAGGCGAGCGGTCCCGCAGCCAGGCGTACCCATCGATGTCCGCTTGCTGCAGCGGCTCTTCCAGCCACTCGACGCCAAAGTCGGCAAACGCGTGGGCTCGCCGCAATGCCGTCCGCGCGTCCCAAACACAGCCAGCGTCGACCAGCAGCGTGGCGTCACCGACGCCTTCGCGAGCTCCGCGTACCAAATCGATATCGACGGCTTCATTCTGCCCCATCGGTTCCCAGCCAAACTTGACAGCCTGGTAGCCTATTTCGGTCCAGCGATGCCCGATCTCGGCCGTCTCCGAACCGTCGCGACCGAACAGGATCGAGGCATAAGCCCGAATGCGATCATGGTGCCTACCGCCAAGCAGACGGTGAATAGGTTCGCCGTAGTGTTTGCCCTTCAGGTCCCACAAGGCCATATCCACTGCCGCCATGGCGGCAATCGTCACCGACGTGCGGCCGAGGTATTGCGTTCGCCGATACATCTTCTGCCAAAGTCGCCCGGTCTCAAGCGGGTTCTCGCCCACCAGAATCTCGCGCAGACCACACGCAACGTTATGGCTGAACGGAGCATCAACAACTGCTTTAACCACCTCCGGCGACGCATCAGCCTCGCCGATCCCTTCCAAACCATCGTCGGTGCGCACGCGGACCAGCACCGCGTCCTGACTGGCCGCCGTCTTTGCTTCAACGGACGGAATACGAAGTACTTGGCAAGTGATTTCAGTAATTTTCATGGGATTGAGATTTACCGTTCGAACGGACTCCATAACCGGTTAGTGGATACACGACTCTGGCGGCCTTGACGCGATCTATGCCCGCCAAGGACGCTCGCGGTTCTCGGCACGACGGATCTCTTTGCGAACTTGCTCACCGTTTTGTTCGATCTGGAAGTCGAACATTCCCACGGCAATAAAGTCCGCTCCACCGTTGAATGCGTACTTGAACCCGTCTCGCGGGTAGAAGGCACCAGCGGCCAGGACTTTGAACGCCAACCAAGGTTTGGTCACCGTCTTCATGAACTCGATCGTCTCTTCCGGGTTGATGCACCACATGTTGTCGTACCAGCCCTCGCCGCCGTCAAGCCAGATGAACTCCTTGCGATGCTCCTTCGGAGTGGCGGAAGGATAGTTGTCGCTGTGTAACGTCTTAACGTAGAAATCGCAGGGCACCTGATGCTTCTCGCAGGCCATTGGCACCAGCAGCGAGTGGCCGCCAACGCCGACCGGTAGATCGTGCTTCTTGGCCAATTCCACGGCCTCGGCTAACTGGTCGATCGCTCCGGCCTTTATCAGTTTATCCGCCGCCACTCCCCAGACATACAAGGCAACCGCCCCGGTGTCGACCTGTTTCTGGATGTGCTTTCTCAGGCTATCCTCGCTCTGGCCCAGATCGACTCGGATGTGGGGGATAAACTGCATGTGTCCCCCGTACTCGCGATTATACTTATCAATGAAATTGGCACCCGTCTCGAAGACCGTGTTGATACCGTGCTCCTCGGCCACCTTCAGGGTTTCCAACATCTTCTGCTCGGTCACGTAAGCGCGAAACAGCGGATTGACATACTTCAGATCCCGCGCGTGCATGTAGCCGGAAACAAGGTTGCCGCCAAGAAGCAAGCGGCTGATCTTCACATTGCCGATCTTTCCGCACGGTATGGCATCAGCCTCGCCAGCAGGCGTCGCATCTGCGGCCTTGGATTCAGCCGGAGCCGCCTTAGCGAGACGCTCTGCACCAATGCCAGCTACGGCCCCGGCTGCACCCGCGGCGGCAAGCGATTGGTTCAAGAACGTACGGCGATTGACATTCTCAGAATCGGACATCTTCTCTCCTTATCGGGTAGCTTATTCAGGCAGACATCTGCTTGTAGGTTGTGGAATTTCCCTGCTATTTCGGCCTGCGGAGGTCTCGTCCCCCGAAAATCACGTCCAGAACCAGACACAATCTCAGCGTACACGATAGCTCTAATGTAATCGGTTGGCGACCCACTCGACAACTTCTTCCAGCCTCGTGAGTCCTTGCCGCGGCCCCTCCTCTTCGCCGATTGCCCGGTCACCCTCATTGGGTTTAGAATCAAGGTTGGGCGGAGCCATGATCGGCGGCTCCGTCGCTACTCGTCGGTTGTCCAGTCCGACAGGAGGCAATCATGTCTAGACGCTCGGCTCGGCGTGGGATCAGGCGGTTGGAGGTGTTGGTTGTCATTCTGATTCTCGGCGCGGTGTATACCTTGGCGATGCCTATGATTCGGTTTTCACGCGAGGTGGCCCGCAAGACGGAGTGCAGCAACAATCTTCGGTCCATCGCTCAAGGTCTGCGGAGCTACCACGATACGCACAGGATGTTCCCGATGGGCGCGATGCACGCGGGGCCAAATCCCGGTGGTGACCCGCCGGTCACAGCCGCACTTGGACCTTCGTGGTGGTTTGGCCTGCTGCCGCTCATGGATCAGCGCGGCGGTCCTAAGGTCCACGTAACCCATGGGATGACCTGGCTCATCGATACCGACAAGCAGATGTATGACAAGATCATCGAATCGCAGCGCGCTAGCGAAGGCGTGGGATGCGAGTTTAGCGCACATGACGTTGATCGTTTTCTATACGCACACCCATACACCGTCAGCGAAGGACAGCATGTGGCGCAATTGTCGGTTCGGTGCATGTACCCGAAATACATGAAGTGCCCAGCCAGCCCTCTGCCGTGGTGTGAAACTCGCATCGGTCCGATCATGATGCCGGGTTACGTTGGCGTTGCAGGCGGTTGCGACATCGATCCGAAGTCACAGGATTACCAGACAAAGGGTATTCCGTCAGACCTCATCGTATTTCGAACGGGACAAATCTACCACAACAAGCACAAAAGCACTGGTGCCGTTGAAGGTGCTATCGTCACGTCGAGTGGCTTGTTGCCACCATGCCAACACATCAGGCTGCAGGACTGCACGGATGGCGCGTCCAACACGATGATTGTGGCCGAGCAATCGGATTGGTTATTGGACCAGGATCCCGATTCCTTCCCCAAGTATCATGGGGATCCAGGTTGGACGATGACGGATACCGGAGCGGGTGGCGGTTGGCTGTCAGGCACCAGACGGGTTGATCCCGTGCCGAAGGTCGATACACCGGGTGGTCCGCCTGCGATCTGGGGTGGGGACTGCTGGAACATCACGACGGTACGTTATCCGCCAAACCTCAAGCGAGTGATAGGCACAGAAAGGAATGGCACTACACCGTTGCCCGGCTGCAGTGAAAACCACGGCATCAATAATCCCTTGCAGTCGCCACATCCCGGCGGGCTGCAGGCTGCGATGGCCGATGGTTCGGTGCAGTTCATTCGGGAGACCACCGACCTGGGAATCTTGCTGCGATTGTCGATTCGCGACGACGGCGTGTCGCCATCGCTGCCGTAAGGGAGAAACACGACGAACGAGAAGAGTCGCGAGTACTCGGCCATCCGGTAGAGCGATCGTTTTGTAGCCGGATTCGCAAGAATTCGGACAATGCGGTAGCGAACGGGGAAGATTCCGAATTCTTGCGAATCCGGCTACCACGTGGTCGATGGGTTACGAAAAGTTGAATGAAGGAGCGACGGTAGATGAACACAATCAGGTTCGTGACACTCTTGGCGCTGGCTCCACTCGGCGTGCTGCAAGCGGCCGAGCCGACGGTGAACAGAAGCGTTGATCGAGAGACGATGGATAGATGGTCCGCCCCGTATCGGGGCTGGCATTACTGGCCGGACCATGTCATCCCGGCCGAGCCGAAGATTCCTGGTTACGAGGAGTTTCGCAACACGGACTGCCCGTGCGTGTATCAATTGCCCGGCCAACGCGACAAGTGGTTTATGAGCTTCATCGCTTTCAACGGCAAGGGCTACAGTTCGTTCGTCGTCGAAAGCACGGATCTGGTCAATTGGACCAATCCTCGACTGGCGATGGGTTTTGGTCCTCCGGGCGAATTCGATCATGGCGGTTGCGTTGTCGGGGCGTTTCTGTACGAGTCATACGATCTCAAGGCGCCGCGTCTGCTCAAGAAACGTGATGGTCGGTTCTGGACACTCTACGGCTGTTACCCGCGACAAGGCGGCTACGAATTGCGGCCGGGCTACGAGGGCGTGGCCTGTAGCGATGACGGGCTGACCTGGCGGCGGGCGAAGGACAGCCCGATCCTTTCCGTCCACGACCCGGACTGCGGCGACTGGGAGGCAAGCTGCATCTACCAGCCCTGGCTAGTCGAGCACGAAGGCCGGTTCTACGATTTCTACAACGCGGCCCGCAGCGGCATCGAGCAGACGGGACTTGCCATGTCCTCGGACCTGCTCGCCTGGAAGCGACACACAAGCAATCCTATCATTCGCAATCGCCAGGGAGGCTACGACGAGAAGTTCTGTTCCGATCCGAAGGTATTCCGCGACGGTGACCATTGGACAATGATCTACTTCGGCGTCGGTCGCGGCGGCGCTCATATCATGGTGGCCTTCTCGCGTGACCTGGTGCATTGGACGTCGCATCCCGAGCCGCTCTACAAAGCCGGCGGCAACCCTAGTGGACTGGACAAGCAATACGCACACAAGATCTCGCTGGTCTATGAACCAAAGAAGGAAACCTTCTATCTCTACTACTGTGCCTGCGGCAACAAAGGCCGCGGGATTGGGCTGATCACCAGCAAGCCAATGCGGGCGCCCACGGCGACGCCGGTCGACGAAGCGACCTCGGCGAAACGAAGTGCCGACGGACGATAATGCACAACAGTTTCGTCTGGGCTACTTGGCGGGGAGGGAATAGATGTGTAACAAAGGGGCAAGACAAACCGAACAACGATGCACAGCAACTCGCCAACGGAGCACTACGATGAGAACAACTGCCGCTTCATGGATCCGCTGCCACTTTCTCTGCACTTGCACCGTGATTGTCCTATTCAATCTCTGCAGCGTCACGGGATTGGTCCAGGCGCAGCAGACTTTGCGGTTCGAGGCGGAAGACGTTACTGAACCGAAGGATGCTTGGAATGTTAACCAGTTCTCGGAGCAGAAATGGAATCTCTGGTCGACCGACAAGGATGCCGAGAAGAAGTGGTCGGAAGGGATCGTGC
Source organism: uncultured Pirellulaceae bacterium (assembly GCA_964617665.1). Lineage (GTDB taxonomy): Bacteria > Planctomycetota > Planctomycetia > Pirellulales > Pirellulaceae > JADHUC01. The sequence continues at coordinate 15,316 of CAZUAH010000187.1, read as the reverse complement.
TGCAGTCGCCTCGCGTGATGAAGGACCGGGCGAAGCCCGAGGAAGGCGCGCCGGTGCTTCACACAACTGTCAAGGACATTACGCCAGGCAAGTACTATGTCAGCATTGGCGGTGTGAGCCGGTCGATGGGGATCTCTTTCGACGGGCAGTCGTGGCGGAAGATCAGCGGCTCGAATCGACACCTGGGGTTGATTGAGGTGGGCGAGGATGGTTTCGAGTTGTGGGTCGACGACCGATTTGCGTCCAGCACGAATCCCGGTTCGTGCTACTACGATTATCTCGAATTCACACCGCTGCCCGATCCGAACCGCAAACCGAAAGTCGAAGGCTTTGCCAAGACGCGCGTCGAGGAGCCGATGGGACGGGGCGTTGTTGCGCTGGCTGCGGGCGATGGCGGCATCTACGTTGGCTGGCGGCTCCTGAAGGACGATCCGAAGAACGTCTCATTCAACATCTATCGCCGCGCAGGAACACAAACGTCCAAGAAGCTGAACGATGTACTGCTGACCAAGACAACCGACTTCGTCGACGGGAACCCAGTGGCGGACGTGCGGAACGAGTATGTGGTGACACGGGTTGTCGACGGCAAGGAAGGCGAAGCCTCCGAGATTGCCGGAGCCGTTCCGTCAGACAAAGGCCAGAATTACGTTCCTGTCAAGCTGGATGGGGACCACACGTTCCAGAAGTGCGGCATTGCGGACTTGAACGGCGATGGCGTATACGACTACGTCATCAAGCAGCCGAATGCGAATATCGATCCATATGTGAAGTACTGGAAGCCCAGCCCGGAGACGTACAAGATCGAAGCCTACTTGGCCGACGGGACGTTCTTGTGGCGATACGACCTGGGTTGGGCCATCGAACGCGGTATCTGGTACTCGCCGATGGTAGTCTACGATCTGGACGGCGATGGCAAAGCAGAAGTCTGCTTGAAGGCCGGCGAGGGTGACCCTCGGGACGAGGATGGGCATGTCAACTCGGGGCCGGAGTATTTGCTTGTACTGGATGGCATGACCGGCGAAGAAAAGGCCCGTGCCGACTGGCCAAAGCGCGAGGATTTTCCCAGCTACAACTACTCTTCGCGGAACCAAATGTGCGTTGCCTATCTTGACGGCAAGACGCCGTCGCTGATTGTGGTCCGCGGGACTTACAACGTCATCCAGGTGTTGGCTTACGAATACCACAATGGGAAGCTTCGCGAGCAGTGGAAGTGGAACGAAGCGGAAGAGGGCGGTCGATACCGGGGCCAAGGCGCGCACAGTATGCACGCGGTCGATATCGACGACGACGGACGCGACGAGGTGTTTCTTGGTTCGGCAGTGCTGGACGATAACGGTGTCGGGCTGTGGTCTACCGGCTTGGGCCATCCCGATCATCACTACGTTGGCGACATCGACCCATCGCGGCCCGGCCTGGAGGTGTACTACGGCATCGAAAGCCGCGCATCGGGTAACGGATGCTGTCTGGCCGATGCTCGTACGGGCGAGATCCTTTGGGGGTTAGACGTTCCCACGCGGCACGTACATTCGACGGGTATGTGCAGCGACATCGACGGTTCGGTGCCCGGCATCGAGTGCTATTCGTCCGACACCGACAGCCAAAAGAAGTCGAACGTGCGATGGTTGTTCGACGCAAAAGGAAACATCCTGCGCGACGATCTCGATTGGGGTTTCGGTCTGCGAGCCGTGTACTGGGATGCCGATCTGCAGCGGGAAATCCTCAGGGGCAGACGCATCGTCAATTACGGCAGCGACGAGCCAATCGGCGAGGTATCTGGTTCGTTTGTTGGATACGCTGATGTACTGGGCGACTGGCGCGAGGAGTTGATCGTCACCGTTCCCGGCGAACTGCGAATCTACTCGACAACCATTTCCGCCACCGATCGGCGCGTCTGCTTGATGCAGGACCCGCTATACCGACTGGACGTATGCATCCAGGCAATGGGCTACACACAGTGCCCGATGACAACCAAGTGCCTGTCGGCAAAGTGAAGTAGCCTCGACGAACGGAAGGACAAGGGCACCTTCTGCCCCGTTGAGTCGCAATCTACCCGCTGTGGTAACTGCGCTCCTAGGCTCTGTCCCGCAATCGTGAGGCGCTAGCCGCGGGTGAATCAAGTGGAAACACTGCCACAGTAGGACCGGCGGCTAGCGCCTTGCCGCTCACAAACCCTGATTTGACGATTGCGGGGCAGAGCCTAGGATTCAGCCGGTCGGGAGTCTTGCGACTTGATTGGGCAGCGGCACTCTGCTGCCTACGCCACCCCAAAGCTACGGCAGATACCGCGTTTGCAGAGCGTGATTCGGGATCTCTCCCGAATCCAACTCGGCATTTGAAAGAGACTTCACGGATGCTCCGGCGCGGCAGTGAGGGATGCCACCAGCTTCCGCACACCTGCGCTGCGTCTACTTCCCGGAAACAGGTCGATGTGCTGAAGCCGCTCCAGCGTTCGTGTGTCGTCGATCTCGATGGGCGGGACTTCGCATTCTGCCAACCGCACAGGGAAGATGTAGGCGTGGCCAGGACCGTGTTGGCGGAAGGTCGCGATCGCGTCGCGTATTTCGGGATAAACGCCGGAGCGATAGCGCTCCTCGGTCAATTGCGGCGACATGCAGACCACCACGGCGTAGGCGTTTGGGCAGCGCCCTCAGTTGGTTGCCAGCGAGGTTCAGCGTCTGCAACTGCGTGAGCTGGCCCAGCCACTCCAGCAGCTCGGTGAGCCCCATGGAGTTCAGATCGAGTTCGGTGGCCCCGTCTCGTCGGGCCTGGTCGATCTTCTGTTTCGCTTTCTTGAATGCCTGCTGATTCGTGGGCATAGCTGGTCTCGGCGTGGATTAGCTGTAGGTCAGGACCGGTCCTGGCCTACGAACACTCGCGAGGTTCTGGGCATCTGCGATATGCTACGCGAAACCAAGCATCGCGGCAAATGTCTTGGACAGATGAGCCGTTTGGGCGATAGCCCCGGTTTTTTCGGAAGGAACCGGGGCTATCGCCCAAACGGCTCATTCAAAGCAGCGCTGTCCAATTAGCAGGGCCCTTCACAGGTGCTCTATACGATGGCCTTGGAAGGCCATCGTACTTTGCCGTTGCAGCAGACCCTTCAGGGTTTGTCTTGGCTGGATCGGCTCGTCGCCTCAGGCACGAGCTTGACCTCCAACAATCCGATGGGGTTCCATGTCTCGGCATTCAGCGGTTTCACGCTGAACGTGTGGATTCCCGGTTCGTCTACTTGGAATTGTCCGATCTCGACGGGCACAAACTCCGCCCAGGTTCCCGTCCGAATCGACTCGACCTCGACGCGCTGATCATCCAATTCCGCGGCGAAGGGAGTGGCTCGGCCCAATGAACTGATGCGGGCGGTGACGCGGTAAGCACCCGCGTACAAATTTCTGGGCGTAATAGAAACCCGGTTTTTCCGAAAAAACCGGGTTTCTGACATTCGTTCTGCCCAAGGAGTTGTGACTGGGTGCTTAGATGCCGGCGTTCGCGATCTTGACTTGCCACGAGACCCAGTCGCTGGCCGACCCCCAGTGGCCAATATTGCTCTTGTCCACATTCGGCTTCTTCTCCACGCGAGGCGAACTGCCGTGGATCTCGGCTTCGTCGGCGTTCAGCAGAAGCGTACCCTCTACCTCGGGTTCCACGACACCGACGGTCGTCTGAGGCTTGAAATCGCGGAGCTTGCGGCCGGTTATTCGCAGTGTCCAGGCATGCTCGCAAGGCGGGGTGTTCGGCAGCGCTACGGCCAGGCCTTCGTCTGATTGCGAGAACTCCAACTCGCCTTCGTGTCCAAGCAGTTCTACCTTCTCGATCACGCCGCCGGATTCGGCGGTCTTCGCCAACGCCCGCAGGCGCAAACGACCGTGCTCGGGCCATTTCATGAAGAAAGCGAAGAGCTGGGTATCGTCTTTGGCGGTGTAACGGAAATCCCGCGGTGTGTAGTGTGCTTGCGCCTCGTTGAAGTGGCCACCGCCGCCCTTGGTCGGGCCTTCGCCGTAAACGACCCAGGGCCGGGTCTCGTAGATCCCTTCGCCATTGACCTTCATCCACTGCCCCATCGCCTGCAGAAAGGCGATTTCGTGGTCGTCCAACGAGCCGTCGGGGTGAAGCGGTAGGTTCAGCAGCAGGTTGCCGTTCTTGCTCACAATGTCGATCAACATTTGAGCCACATGCGCCGGGGTCTTGTAGCGGGTGCCCACGCGGTAATACCAGCCGCCGATGCAAGTGTCTGTCTGCCACGGCAACTCCCACAGTTTGTCCGCCCCACCTCGCTCGACATCCTGTATGCATGTGCCGTCACGATACATGCCGTGGTGCGATTCGGCGGGCCACTTCTTGATACACATAGCGGCATCGTTGCGCCCGCCATGCCAATTGGCGTTGATATTGTAGTAGTGAGCCACAAGTCGGCGACCGACATCGCCCTCGTCGAACGGGTAGCTGCCGTCGAAGTACATCACATCGGGCTGGTACTGGTCAATCAGGTCCTTGACCCGCGAGTACCACGCCAGCTTCCAGGCCTCCGGCGGATTGCTCGGATACCGCGGCGATTCCGGAAAAGGAGGATGATAGAGCGACTGGTACTTCGGATCGGCGCCGTCGTACGGCACGCCGGCCAACGGTCCTTTTTTGTCCGCACCGTGACTTGTTTGAAGCCAACTGTATGTCCGTGCCAGATGAGTCGTCACACCAAACCGGATATCATGCTTCGCTGCCGCGTCGCGGAATTCGCCCACCAAATCCCGTTTCGGCCCTTTGTTGACCGAGTTCCACACGTGGTGTTTTGAATTCCAGAGATCGAAATTGTCGTGATGCACGGCCAGGATCACCGCGTATTTCGCGCCGGCCTGTTTGTAGAGGCCGACCAGCTTGTCGAAGTCGAGCTTCTTCGGATCGAACTTCTCGATCAGATCCTTGTAGCCGAACTTGGACGGATGGCCGTACGTCTTTGCATGGTGCTCGTACTGCCGATGGCCCTGGATGTACATGTGCCGGGCATACCAATCGCCTTGCATCGGCACACACTGAGGCCCAATGATGGCCCAGATGCCGAACTTCGCATCGCGGAACCACGCGGGACACTCATACTTCTCAAGCGATTCCCAAGTTGCTTCGAACGCGCCCGACTCCATCGGATAGGCGGACCAGTCGCGGGCGGGCTCTTCTGCGTTAACGGCGATGGCCAGCAGAGCCACGGCCAACAGGCCAGTAAGGCCCTTGAGGGGAATCAGTTGGACCTTCATTAAGGCACCTTCTTTCATCAGCCCAGTCAAAGTCGGAAACGATATCACCATATTCAAACCGGCCATGCGTAAACGTTGAGATTCGGCAGGCCGACGTTCGTTTGTGTGCCAAAGCCTTCAGTGAGCGAACTCCTCGACAACTTCCATCGCTATCGAGGCCCATTCCCACAGTCGTTGCGGCTGGTAGCGCACGGTCGAGATGTCTTTCATAATCAGCTCGACGTGGCAGCCGCGAGTCTGCTCCAAGAAATCACGCAGCTCTTGCCTGACCCGCTCGGGATGCCAGGTGTCTTCCGCAAAAATCGCCGGGCTGGGTTTGCGGCTGATAACGAAATCGCTGCCCACGTTTTCGACCACTCGTGCCGTGTCGCACCACGGACTGATAGAGATCTTTCTCAGGTTTGGAATCCGCCGCAAGATATCAACCTTGCCATCCAGCGGCTCGCAACAACCGTAATAAGTCCGTCCCCAACGTTCGAGCCAACGCAGGTCATGCTCGACGGCGAATTCCCAGTGCATTTGCGGCGACACGTCTGAAAAGATTTGTGCGTTCGAACAGCCCCACATGTTATGCGGCTGTACGTATTCGGAATCGAACGGATCGCCGGGTAACCGATTCGTGTAACCGTATCCGCCGGAGCCGATACGTGTGTTGTTTGCGTCGAGCGAAAGCAGGTTCATCGACTCGAACTGGTCAAGCTCCACCATCCAGGCATCGACCAGGCGATCCACGGCGGCGTGAACCAGGTCCGGCCGTTCGATCAGGTCCATCATCGCCTGCTGAACGCCCCACCAGCGAATCAGGTAATCCCAAGGCGCGAACCAGATGTGAGTTTGGCCGGTTTTCCTGACCGGCAGGATGCCATCGTAGACCTCGCACATCGCCTGATACCGGTACTCGGTGGCCGCCTCGTTGTGCGTGACGACCGGCATCTTGATCTTCTCCAGATCTTCGACGTCTTGGATCTGAACGTTGAAATGGCGAGACACGACATCGCTGGCCGCGTCCGTCTCGACGATATCCACGTCCTCGATGATGCCGAAGTCGGTGCTGTGTACTGCCAGCGGGCAGGCAAGATGGTCGCTGATAATCATGTCGCCCGGCAGGTGACGCCACTGGTACAGCGTGCGTCGCAGATCGCGTTCCTGGTCTTGAGCCCAGGGGTCCCGTGTCACCAACGTGAGCTCGTCGTCGACGTTCATTTCGTGCCAACAGATCTCGTTGATCCAGACCATTGGCCGGCCGGACTGCAGGTCGTTTAGCTTTTGCCAAAGCCGGGCCTTTTCCTGATGGATCGGCAACGAAACAATCTCCGCCAATTCGGATGCCAACCCACGAAGGATTTCGGTGTCCTGCGGAGTCAATTGAATTTCGTGAGCGATCGGCGGCGGTTCATAATGGCTGGGATCGTGGAGCATGGTCTGTCTCTTGAGATGGAGTGACGGACGGCGTTACGGGCTTCCAGTGGAGTAGGTCAGGCTGTGCCTGACGCAAACCGGATTCCGTCAGGCACAGCCTGACCTACCACTTGGCGTATGCCATCCAGTTTACCCCGACACGCCGACGAAACACCATTCACGATCTTCATCAATCCATATACAATCGTAACCATGAGTGCGCCGCTTCGATGTACTGACGAGACGACCTTTACACTGCTCTGGGGTGGCTTCGCGAGCTGTGACTCCGGCTGGGACAAGCCGGCTGATGGTCTGGACCAATGCTACAAGCTGTATTTCCTCACCGGCGGAAACGGGCACGTCGAACTGGAGAATCAGTCCGTTGAATTGCGTGCTGGTCGAGCGTACTTCATCCCCGGCTACCAACTCGTCGGGCAGTCATGCCCGAAGCGCATGGATGTGCACTGGATACACTTTGTGCCCGCATCGCTATATCTGTCTCATCAGATGTCTCACGTAACGCAAGTGCATCAGTGGCCGCTCGGCGACGTACGGTCATGGCGAGCGACCTATGAAGGCATAGCTCGCCTGTTCGATGAGCAGCCGCGATGGCTGTACTATCGTACGCAGGCGATGATTCTGGATGTCGTCTCGCGCGTGCTGGAGCTATACGATTTCAGCCACATGACGGGCGTGGATCCGATTTTCGAACAGCTCCAGCCGGCGATCGCCTTCATGGAGGATCATCTCCTGGAAAACCCAAAGCTCGCAGAGATCGCCGAGGTAGTCCATTTGGCGCCGAACTACTTCCACCGAAAGTTCACGGGCCTCTTTCACATGACGCCACTGGCGTACATCCTCCGACGCCGGTTGGATATCGCCCGGCAATTGCTGCTGAGTACAGACTTGACGCTGCAGCAGATCGCTCACCGCTCCGGGTTTCAGAATGCGTTCTACCTATCGCGAGTCTTCAAGAAAGAATACGGCGTCAGTCCCAGCCACTTCCGCAAACAAGCAGGACCTTGATCCTGCAGATTGCTGCTATCCAAAGAACGCCACAAGCGTCCGATCACGTTTCTTGCGAATTCGTTTCGCAGGACTTATCATGCGCCAAGAGTATTTGCAGTCCAACATGACATTGAAATCGGCGACAATGTGTTCATGCCTTAACATGGTGAGCATGCATGCAATTACCCTTGCGACGACAGTGTGCCTTTCCCGTGACTGGTCGGCAGAAGCGGTCCAATGCTGAGGCGATGACATTCCAACGGGGCGAAGCACGGATCCAAACAAGAAGGGCGCGGGGCGATTTCGTATCAAGGTGCGATTGCCACAAGTTGTTGTATTTCTTGGGTTTTCGGTGAAGGAGGCGAAGTGGACTCGTCTGCCTTCAAGTTGGTCAGGTCAGACGCTCGCCACTGCCAATTGATGCGACGGTCACGGGCTATCGTCTGGCGAACGCGGCCCAACGTCTCCTCCCAGCGGTCGCAAAGAAGCAATGCACGGACGGCAAACATCCCTTCTGCGTTCTCTTCCAGCCAGTACATCGCATTGCTCTTCAATCGCTGGTTGATCACACGACGGATTGTGCTTTCGATCGCTCCGCTGCCACAAGGAATCCCCCGGCGACGGAACGTTGCATAACGCAAATGTCCCTCCGCGCCGTGTCTCTCCAAGTAACGAATTCCTGTCCACACTCCGTGCTTCGCTTTCAGCTTCTTACGCTTGGCCCGATCTTTCTCAACTCCGACACCACCTCATCATAGCGACTGTTCTTGAGCAACTTTCGCAACTGGCCGTAGACTTTCCGGCGGGCATCCCCGGTCAGCCCTAACGCCGCCAACGCCAGACTGACGTGATGCGCTGCGACGCAGAACAGGACACCAGTCAGAATGACAAAGCGAAGTCTCAAGGTCATCTGCGCTATCTTTCTTGGAGGCGTTACGCCGCGGTTGCATACGAGGCAATAGAGATTGCCTACTCTGTTTTCTTGGTGGCGGGTATCAGTGGCTCCTTGACGACTTCAGGAGGCACTCTTTTGAGAACTGCCAGGCTTTGCATGTCCCCTCCTTTAGTCGAAAACTCGGCAGGTCGGGCTCTGCCAGGTGAAGCGAAGCACAATTTCAACTCGTTGGCATCCACCGAGTAGATCCCGTGGATAGCGATCGCCTTGTCTTCGACTTCTGTGACGGCATCGATCTGCTCTGGCGTCTTGGCGGGGTCAATCTCGATTTCCAACAGGACGGATTCTCCGGAATGCTGAGTCACAACCACGTTGTTGCCGGTAATCACATGTTCCTTCTCCCAAACCTCTTTGGGAACCATCCGGCCGTTTCCCATGGCTGATACGACCTGCCAAGTTCCTTGTAGCGGTTTCAGTGCGGCAAGATACTGTTGATCCGCTTTACTCAGCCGGGCAATGGAGACCTGCGCGACTTTGCCATCCTCTCGCAGAAGCAAGACGTCGTCGCCTCTGAACTCGACCACAATAGCCTGTACCGAAAACTGCCCTGTATTGTCCGTCCATTTCCTCACCGCCTCCGCCGTCACGGAAAACAAAGAAAACGTGAGTGCCAAGATCGAGCAAATGGTTATTCGTCTCATGGTCTGCTTCGCTGAAGGCAACGGATCGATTGTGGACACGCCTGAACCGAGGATTCCCTATTCAGTGTACCGAGTAGCAGGTGCAATGATCAAACGATGCGCAGCTAACTTGCTATACCAACCGCGCACAGTGCTTGAATTGCCTGTGTTTCGAGCGACAATGGTCCTGCACGAAGAAGGCGCTCGTGACGCAGAAAACTACCTGTTTCAACTTGAACCGTTGTTTCCATTTCTTTGCCAGAGGAGAACACCAATGACGACACGCACGTTGTTTGCCAGTTTCGTAGCTCTGTTTGTTACCAGTTTGTTTGTGGCAACCACGCCAGGGCCTTGCTTGGCCCAGGGAGAATTCGCGCGGACCACGATCGACCTGGGTGTCGTGGTCAGCGATGTCGACAAGGCAGTCGAGTTCTACACGAAAGCGATCGGCTTCACGGAGGTGAAGGGTTTCAAGGTTACGGCCAAGTTGGCCGACGACGCTGGATTGACCAGCCGGCAATCGCTGGATATCCGCGTGCTGGTCTTGGGCGAGGAGGACAGCGCGACCAAGCTGAAACTGATGGCAGTTCCGGGAGTGGACAGCAAGAAAAGCGACAACTCGTTCGTTCACTCGCAACTGGGATACAGCTATTTGACCATCTTCATCAGCGACACCAATGCGGCCATGGCTCGTCTGAAGAAAGCAGGCGTGAAGCCCATCGCCAAGGGCCCCGTCGAATTGCCCGAGAACCTGGCGCCGGGCGTCTTTCTGACGGTCGTTCGCGATCCGGACGGCAACGTCGTCGAACTGGTTGGGCCAAAGAAATAGGATAGGTGCGCTGGCGGGGCGAGCTGCTGGCGACTCCCACGGATGGCAGTGTTGCCATCCGTGGGCGCCAACACGATCCGTGCGCACTTTCACTTGGATTCCCGATCCGCCCTAAACTTCTTGAACGGCTCGACCAGCCCGCTTAGCGCTGCGGCCAGCACGCTGCCGTCGGACGCTCGGCCGATGAAGGTGAATCCGTCGGCCACCGTGTCTTCGGGTACCTCGACATCCAACAGAATGATCCCGGGCACTTTGCCGGCCTTGCGGCAGGCGGACACGATCTTCTCGACCGCAGCGCGGTACTTGGGATGGTCGAACTGTTTCATGATGCCGAGGCCGACGGTCAGGTCGAGCGGTCCGATGAACAAAACGTCCACGCCGTCCACAGCGGCGATCTCCTCGGCGTTTTCCACGGCCTGTTCAGTTTCGATTTGTACCAGGCAGATTAGATCGTCGTTGGCCGAGGCGAAATACTCCGGAAACTCGCGGCCGAAGTCTGCGGGCCGAGTAAAGGGAGTGACGCCACGGATCCCTTGTGGCGGATAACGCATCGCGCGAACCATGCGTTCGGCGTCCTCGGCGGTGCTGATCATCGGTGCCATGATGCCGGCCGGCCCTAAGTCTAGAGTGCGTTTGATCAGCACCGGGTCGTTGTACGCCACTCGAACGATCGGTGCCGCGGGCGTGCTGGCTAGAGCTTGGAGCTGGGACAGCATGCTGTCGCTTCCGCCCATGCCGTGCTCCATGTCCACCACGACCCAATCGAAGCCCGAATTGCCGGCGATTTCCGCAGTCAAGCTGGAACCGAGAACCAGCCAAGAACCAACAAGGATCTCGCCGTCCAAAGCCCGCTGGCGAATTGATCGGATGCCCACGGCGTATCCTCCTCTATATCAATTATCGCGCGATTTGATGACGTTTTGGCACGGGATTGAGCGACCAACGGGAGCGAGCCATTCTCGACCGAGCGGCAGCTCGCATTTGGTTGGCGGCCCTGCCGCCCTATTGTAGTTTTCCTGCCTCTTTGGCCATTTCGATGGCCACGTCGATGATCATGTCTTCTTGGCCGCCCACCGTCTTCCGTTTGCCCAACTCGACTAGCACGTCGCGGATATCGACGTCGAATCGTTTGGCGGCGCGTCGAGCGTGCAACAAGAAGCTCGAATAGACGCCGGCGTATCCCAGCATGAGCCCGTCGTTGTTAATCACTTGAGGCCGGTGCATCATCGGCTCGACAACATTCTCGGCGGCGTCCATCGCTTTGTAGAAGTCGACACCCGTGTCGATATCAACCCGCTGCAAGACCCCGATCAAGACCTCCAACTGGGCATTACCGGAGCCCGCGCCCAAACCCCTCAGGCATGCGTCGACCGAATCGGCACCGGCCTCGATTGCGGCCAGCGTGTTAGCGATGGCCATGGACAGGTTGTTGTGCGCGTGGAAGCCCACCTGGATGTTCAAAGCCGACTTCAAGGCGTCCACGCGGGCAACCACATCCGACGGGAGCATGGCTCCGGCCGAGTCCATCATATAGACCAATTCGGCGCCGGATGCTTCCATGATCTTGGCCTGTTCGACCAGCTTTGGCGGATCGACCATATGAGTCATCATCAATACGCCAATGGGTCTCATGCCAAGTTTGCCAGCCAACTCGATGTGCTGTTCGGCGATATCCGCCTCGGTGCAATGCGTGGCCACCCGAGCTGCGCCGGCCCCACAGTCCTTGGCCATTTGCAGGTCTTCTTGCGTGCCAACGCCCGGCAACAACAGCACGCCGATTCTGCCCGGAGTGGTGACTTCGGAAGCCGCCTTCAATAACTCGAAATCGTCGGCTGCGGCGAAGCCGTACTGGATCGACGAGCCGGCCAATCCGTCGCCGTGGCTGATTTCTATCGTACCCACACCGGCCTCGTCCAACGCTCTGGCCACTTTGGCCACCTGTTCCGGCGTGAACTGGTGGGCCATGGCGTGCTGGCCGTCCCGCATCGTCGTATCGAGTATGGCGACTTTTCTTTTTTCCATCGGTTGGATCCTCTAAGCAACTACTCTGGCGTGATGTCGCCCTATTCGGTAAGGAGTTTCTCTGCAAAGACCTCGCCCACGGAACAGGCGGCGGCGGTCATGATGTCCAGGTTGCCGGAGTACTTGGGCAGGTAATCGCCCGCTCCTTCGACTTCGATCATCGTGGTCACCTTGTCGCCGTCGACGAACGGCTCGACCTTCAGTCGATAACCGGGCACATACTTCTGGACGTTCTGGACCATTTCCTGAACGGATGCCCGGATGGCAGCTTCGTCGGGGTCGTCGACCAAGGCGAAAACGGTATCTCGCATCATGATTGGCGGCTCGGCCGGGTTCAGGATGATGATAGCTTTGCCCTTGTCGGCCCCGCCTATCACTTCCAGTGCTTGCGCGGTGGTGCGAGTGAATTCGTCGATGTTCTGCCGTGTACCGGGGCCGGCGCTCTTGCTTGAGATCGTCGCCACGATCTCGGCGTAGCGAATATGGCACGCGCGACTGATAGCGGCGACGATCGGCGTCGTGGCTTGGCCTCCGCACGTGACCATGTTCACATTCGGTTCGTCCAAATGGTCGTGCAGATTGACGTAAGGCACGACGTATGGACCGACGGCCGCAGGAGTCAAATCGATAGCGATCTTGCCGGCCTCTTTCAACAACGGCGCGTGTTTCAGGTGCGGCTTGGCCCCGGTCGATTCGAAAACGATTTGCACTTCATCGTTTTCCAGTATCGCGTCGATACCCGTGAGCGACGTCGGGATGCCCAGACTGCTGGCCAGTGCGAGACCTTCCGAGTCCGGCTTGATGCCGGTCATCAGCACCAAGTCCATATACTGACTGCGACGGATCTTATACATCAGATCGGTGCCGATGTTGCCAGGCCCGATGACGGCCACCTTGATCTTCGAATCCATATCTCGGCTGCTCCCACAAAGGCGTCTGTCCAGAAAACGCGATTGGCTCCGACAAAGTTGACGCAGGTCAGTAGGTTATGCTTCAGCATATCGCACGGCCAACGGACGAGACGCTCGGAAGACCGCGATATGCTGAAGCATAACCTACTCACCGTCCCGTTTTCACTCGATCGGAACCGTGCATTGTGCACACCCAGCACGGTAAGTCAACGAGGCGGATCCCGCAGTAGGACGGGGCTTCCCAGGTAAAGAAGCGGTATTTAGAATCATCTTTGGCGACTGACCGGATCGTAACAGAACCTATTTGCGGTGGCCAATCACCTCTTCTCTACACGCACGGACTCGCCGGGCACAGAAGAACCATGCTGGACACGACGGAAGAATATGATGGAGGCGACAGGGACCAGAGATCCATTTCGTCGTCCATGCTCAGCCGCTTGCGATCGCACGACGCCCAGGCGTGGGAGAATCTCGTCACACTGTTCGGGCCAGTGTTGTACCAGTGGTGTCGTCGAGCGGACCTACAGCCGACAGATGCGGCTGATATCTCCCAAGAGGTTTTTCAAAGGGTCGCGGACAAATTGAACGACTTCCATCGCTCCAGAGCTAACGGCACATTTCGAGGTTGGCTGTGGATGATCGCGCGAAACAAGATCCTGGACCATTTCCGGCGACAGCCCAACCGGCCGCAAGCCGTAGGAGGCACTGACGCGAAGATGTGGGTCGACGATTTGGTCGACGCAGATGTGGATCAAGTGGACGAACACACGGGCTTCGACTCACGGCAAGCGATCGTGCGAGGAACGCTCGATCTGATCCGCAACGACTTCGACGAACGCACGTGGAAGGCCTTCTGGCTGATGACCGTCGACGGACATTCGTCAGCCGACGTGGGCGAAGAGCTTGGCATGAACAAGGACGCCGTCCGCCAAGCAAAACGACGCGTATTGCAGAGGTTGCGGGAAGAATTGGATGGTTTGATCTGAGAAGGGCGGGCGACATCCTGCCACATAGACTCGCCAGCGATCCCATTTGAACGATATAGACAGTATGAACCCCCGCGTCCTGAACAACGGTGTTGGTCGAACGGACGACGCTGCACTGTAATGGTCCATCAACTTTCGCCGTGAATGGTTGTACACGAAATCCGGGACTCCAACGGAGGCACTCGAGTACTGAAGACGTAGTAAAACGCGATTTGATCTTTGGAAAGATGGGCGAGAAGACGGCAGGAGCCGGGCACGGCGCGCGCCGATAGCGCAGCCTGTCCACTGTCCGGGACGTTCACGCCGCTCGACGGGCCCGAATGACAGGCAGATGGGGGCACTCGGAAATTCGCCCACGATAGCAGGTCTCGATCGTGGAGTTACAAAGTGTCGCGCAGCGCCCAAAATCGACAGGTCGTTTGCGCTTGAAAATCGACATTTTGAGGAGCGAATGATTCGGAACGTAGGCTTCCTAGCGACTATGTCGCAAAAAGGAGCTTACGATGCCAAATCAACTCAAGATGTCGAAGATCAAGTCTATCTTGGCCTTACGTGAACAAGGCAGGTCGTTTAGTCGCATCGCCCGCGAACTCGGGATCCATCGACAGACGGTGGCTCGGTACGTTCGGGAGCATTCAAAATCGCCAGAAGCGCCTACCGGCTCTGACGACCCAAAATCGGCAAAAACGCCTACCGGGTCGAGCGGCTCAAAGTCGACAGAAGCGCCGCGCCTACGGGCCGGTTTCGAGGCCATACCAGTCCTCGTTTTCTTTATGTGTATGGGACTCCTGCAAGGAGTCCGGGGCGATCTGGGGCGTTACCGCTTGCGTTTTACTTGTCCGTCTGTATTCTCCGCAGAGCCTGCTCGACCTTTGCTCGGAAGTACTTGTTGTCATCCTTGAGCATTTCGGCTAGGACGGGCACTGCCGCCTCAGCCTTCGGCCCAATGTTCCCCAGGGCTTCGGCCGCTTCAAAACGGATAAGGTTGCTGTCTCTAAGAGCGTGGACAAGTCGCGGTACAGCTATCACCGTCACCTCTGGGGCAAGCCTTCGTGTCAAGGTATTCAGCGACTTGACGGCGTAGTATCGGACTTGGTGTTGTTCGTCATTCTGTAGCACTTCACTCAATGCAGGCAAGGCTGATACAGCATCTTCGCCCATGCTGCCAAGCGCCTTCGCTGCCGCCGCGCGCACGTTGCTGTTATCGCTTTCCAGGTCTTGTTCTAGCTGTTGGGCATCCGACTCATGGTTCGTATCCCTGCGTGCAGACCCCACTGCCCTTCCTGTTTTTCTACAGCGCACGCACGAAGAACGCGTGAGGTTTGTGATTGCAGTAAATCACGG
>CAZUAH010000186.1:12231-24011 GCA_964617665.1 uncultured Pirellulaceae bacterium | reverse complement strand
ATGGTGGGATAACTGAACTCAACTCCACATAATCAGCAGCTTCACATAAGACACGTTATGTGCAGCTCCACATAACGGACCAGTCGCTGAGGTGCCAAGGGGTTGTACACGTGAAGGCTCACGATGGAATCCTCAACGTCCAAAGTCCTTCCGCCTACCTTCAGCGTCTTGTTTCTCTTGAGGGTAAGGGGGAGTTTGGGCCAGACGCGTTGCGTGACTTGGTTGTCCTCTATCTTCCCTAGTAGGATCAGGTTGTAGTGCTCCATGTCGTCTTGCGTGATGTCTTTGTCCGCCTTCATGGGGAATGCGGCCGTTGCCATCTCGCCGGCCCCCCCGGAACGGCAAAGGCTCCTGGCTGCATTCTTCATGCGATCCATTTCCGCCGCCGCTCCCAATGTCGGATAGACGATCAGCAGGGGCTCCCCGTTGTACATGTTCTCGGCGCCACCGGACCGGTAGGGCCTGACCGCGGTTGTCGGCGGCTGCCAGTCGCGTTTGACCTGCCAGCCGCGGGCTTCGCGCACCACGTACAGCTCTGGGGGCAGAGGCGCTTTGACCTCGCTCATCAATCCAGACACGTTAATACTCAGATCCTTGTCCATATCCACGGGCATGGCGGGCACGGCCAGCACCAATGCCTCGACGTTGACGGGCTTCAGAACCACGGTCTGCCTGCCGCTTTCGCTGCTGACTTCTGCGTCCACCCGTCCCGCGCGGTGGGGATCCGTCAAACGTTTGATCGTGAACCAGTAGCTCTCGCCGTGAGCGGCCCATTCGCACGAGTGCGAGACCTTTCGAGGACTTGGATTACGGACGTGCTTCGCCCTCCAGGCTTCCGCATCAAAAGGCGCTTTCCGACCATGCCCCTCCTCGGGGAAGATACGCAGATCCATGGGATGGCCCAGTTGTTCCAGCCGGCTTTCGGCCCACTGGATGATGTTGACCGGCTGGCCGGTATCCAAGGCACCGCAACGGTTGAGGACGGCAATATTCCCCAGGTTCTCGAGGAACAGGTGGTTCAGAGGCTCGCCAGCGCTCACAGATGCGCCGGCCCAAAACCGGGGATATCGCGTCGCCAGAAACCACGTTCCGTTGCCGCCGTTTGAATGACCACCCACATAGATACGGTTCTCATCGATGCTGTACCACCGCAGCGCATAGGCCAGAACCTCCCTGGCGGCGATCTCCCCCATGCCTCGAAAGCTGTTGTATCCATGACCCCAAGGCGAGACTTCAATGTAGTCCCTTTCCACTGGCGCGTCGTGCGGTTCGAGCACCCCGCCGCCTGCGTGGAGCGTGTACACGAGAGGGTACTTGCGTGACGGGTCGTAGCTATCCGGGACCGCACACAGAAAGTAGGACCCCGTCCCTAAGGCATTGCTATAGATGTAGCCGAAGAAGCAACCTCGTTGCTGGTCGTAGTAGCTTTCGCCCCGGTCGGCCATCTTGACGGCCTGAGCGGCCTGGGACAACAGTGCGAAGTCTGCCTGGGAGCTCGGTGGGTCCGATCGGTCCAGCAAGGTGAACGCGGCCGCGACCAATCCCCGGTGTTGTTCCAGGACAGGCACCTGTAGATGGCGAGCCCAGGGTTCGTTTACCTTGTAGAGCCCGGCGTAATGGGCTTTCCGCTCCAGCAGTTCCTGCAACTGCCCCACCGCAACCGAATGGGGCAGGCTGATCGTGTTGACGACCTCACCTTGGTAGCTGACGGTAAGATCCTTGTAGGGCTCATCGTCCGTCGGCGGGGGCAACATGATCTTGGCGGAAGCCCTATCCGGCCCGTCGGCCTCGAATACTCCCTTGGCCAGGACGGCAGTTTCCTTCCTGATGGTTACCTCGTGGCCCCGCCGAATGCCACGGGCCATAACCTTCACGTACGACTGATATGTGGAGAGGTCGTAGCCATCCACCGCCGTCAGCCGAAGTCTGGGTTTGGTATCGTCAACCAGCTTCAGTTCATGCATGTCGCCGCCGTTGTAGCTGGTCCCTTTTCCCAGGTGGAAAGACGCTCGATATTTCCGGAGCCCTTCGTTCTCCATCGTGTCGCCGTCTTGCACCCAGAGTTGGAAGAACGACTTGGCCCCCGGCGCTGCCTTGAAATCCACGCTCTGCCAAGGGACCAGTCCTTCGAGCACATACCACGTCTCACCGCCAGTGATGCCATACGTGGGCGACACCGATCTGTCCACCTTGCCGGGCCCAAGCTCCAGGCCACCATAGTAGGAGGTCTTCAGAGGAAGATCGCCGAAGCTTGGATTGAACGTCAAATGATAGGCCGTACTCCCCTCGCCTCGGCGCACCTTGCGCAGGTAGATCTCGACGTGATCCTGGCCAATGGGGTCTTTCTGACGGGTCCTTCTGTGCCAGACGTCGTCCTGTACCCGGACGAGGAACAACAGCCCTTCTCTGGTCCAGCCCAGTGCTATCGAGGCGTTGTGGTCTTCCGCCTTGCGGTGCTTGCCGTGCTGGGGAAGCAGAATCTCAAAGCCGTATCCTTTCCCCGTCCAATCATCGGCTTTGCCATCGATCTCAATGCCCTCGACCCTGGGCAACTCGAAGGTTCTGCGGACATCTGCCGCGTATGCCGTGACGCCGAACTCAAGCAGGCAGAGAACCAGGCCGAACGCAGAAACTCGCATGAGGTGTCCTGCTCCACGGCCCTTCAGGTTCGTGGACTCTCTCACAAATTTAGCGACCAACGGGAGCGGACGATTTGCAGCCGAGCGGTAGCTCGTATTTGGTTGGCGGCCCTGCCGCCCTGTGGGAAGATGAGTCATTATGTTGTCTTTCGAATTGCGTCGGCGTTGCCGGCAGCGGGGACTACTTGTTCTCGATCAGCAGTTCAGCTCCGCACAGCAACGGGCCGCGTAAGTCGGCGGGCTCTCAACAAACAATGAGTCGCCGAGGAGTCTAGCCGCCCGATGTTGCGAGTGGGCTTTGAGGTACTCGATTGATCGTCCAGTAGATCTCCTCTGTGAAGTCTTCCCCGCCGACGCTTTTCAAACGTAGACGAATGAAGATCTGGTTAACGGGCTGGATGTCGGGGATTGTTAGTTTCACGCTCTTTTGGTCGTGTCCGACGGTGATGGAGTCAATCTCGATGTCGTCGCGGCCGGGTTTCCCCGTCTTTAGTGAGTACATCTCCGAGCCGTAGCTCGGCGCCCAGAGATAGTTCCATTGCTGGATCGCAAACGCGGCCTTGTCCGTGGCCGAGCGTGCATCAAGGGGAAAGTTGAACTTCAAGAGCAAACCGTCCGTCTCGACCTGACAGTCGGTGACCATGGCCAGCGGTTTGCCTGTATGGCGCAGGCGATGAACGCCACCATCGGTCAGTCCTTTCCGTCCGTTGCCATTCCAGCCGTTCAGACCTGTAGCGTAGACTTGGCCGTCCGCGGGGTTGACGCGTGCTCGCATGACGCCGGTGCTGAAGTCGAAAGGCAGTTTGATGATCGCCGCCTGGCTCACATCGCCGACATCTTGCAGCATCATGTAATAAAGCCACCCCTTGCCAAAGCTGGTGTGAATCAGTCGGCCGGAGAGCGGTCCCCAACGCGGGTCGTCTACCCACAATTGCCCGCCGGAGGAATTGTCGAAGTCCTGTGGCATCCAAATAATGGGTTGATCGAACGTCTCCGGCGGGACGACTTTCGTATGGTCGATTTGGCCTCCATCGGGCGCCCATCCGGGCGGCTTCGCGTGCGTTTGCGAGTAGCCGTAGAAGCCGCCTGGTTTCAGCAGGCTGATCTTCGAAGCCGGCATCCAGTTCCCCTGATTGTCGCTCGCGGTTAGCCGGTCGTCGTTCGTAATGCCCATGCCGTTTGGCACCCGGAAGCCCGTGCAATAGACCTCGCGTCGCTTGCCGTCCGGCGAGACTTTGATGACGGCGCCGGGCAGAGCGTGATCGGTGTACTGCCCCGGCTTGACATAATAGAAGTTCCCCTTCGAATCGGTCTGCAAGTCGAAATTGTAGGCGTGGAAGAAAGTCGACACGTCGGTGTCGGCGCTGAAATTTTCGTAGAAGTCGGCCTCATCGTCATTGTTGAAATCGTGAAGCCGAGTAAGCCGATCCCGGCATGTGACATAGACCGTGTCGTCGACCACTCGCACTCCAAACGGCTCGTACAATCCGCCGGCAAACCGCTTCCACTGCAGGTGCTTCAAGCTCTCGTCGATGCCGGAAACGATCCAGATGTCTCCGCCATGGGTGGCCAGCGCCATACGACCGTCGCTGAAAAAGTCGAGCGCGGATGTGCGGAACCACGTGTTCCACGGCGTCGACTCGGGATGCGTCAATGTATCCATGGCATAGGCTCTGTCGTCCGGCCCCAAAGTGCCTTCGGTTGTTATTACTTCGCTCCAGCGAGATGGCCCGCCGCTGATGAGTGGCTCTGGGTCAGCCAACGGCTCCGATCGCTTCAACCGCACCATTCCGCTGAACGTCTCCAGGGCCGGCTCCTCTCGGCCCGTGTAACAAAAGACCTCGACCAGCCGGCTCCTTTTGTCGGCCGGAATGTGTAACAGGAGTTTCCGATCGTCTTCGACTGCCCAGGTCATCCCCCGCGCATCGCCGATTACCGCAGCGGCCGTGAAGTCGGCAAGTTTTCCATCAGTAATGTTGCCGCTAATGGCAAGACTGTTCTGAGCGGGACCTTTCTTGGCCGCCAATTCCTTGCTGCCGGACGGAATTACTCCAGCAAATGGTTGTCCAGGTTGGGACAAAACGGCCGCGGCCAGCAACAGCGGCTCGCCAGGCCCGATCTTCAGCGTGTGCCGCACAGCGGTCATCCCTTGTTCTTGCTGTGGCAGTTCAAGGATCTCTCGTCCGTCGATCCGGTAGGAAAGCAGCACGTTTTCGCCGTGCAGATAATGTCCTTTGTAGTCCAGCCACTTGTCCGGCAACGGCCCGCGAGGAAGCAGATTCTCTTTTGGGTAGTCGAGCGTTCCGTCGTGTCCCCATTGCCAGCCGGCAAGTCCTTCGATGTAGGGTCCCATCGGCAATGGTACACCTTCGCCGCGGCCTCGCATGTGCTGCGTGGCGGAGAGGTCCAGGAAGCCGCCGATCCATAAACCAGCTTGATCCATGGTGTGCAGGTTGTACGAAATCGTCATCGTGCCTAGCTTCACGGTCAGGGCACTTACAACGCGCCTTTCCAGTTGCGATGCGAGCGCTGGGCCAAAGTCGCGATCGGCTGTGGGGACAAAATCGCCTTGCCCCGTCCCTTTCGGCAGGCCGTCGAGGTAGTTCTCGTCGATTTCCACATACCCCTTACCGCGCGGTTTCATGAAGGTCTCGCGGATATAGTAAATCGTCTGATAGCGCTCCTTCGGCGTCATATGCACCATCGGCCCCATCAGCCCGTTACCTCGGCTGAGCGTGAGAAGCATCTTGTAGGGGTCGGCGCCGAATTTCAGTTCGTCACTGCCGAATGCCCGTGCAGTGGGCAGCGATGCCTTCTTGCCGTCTTCGCCGTGGCAATTAACACAGAGTCCTCCGAATATCTGCTTGCCGCTTGCCAGATCCTCCTCGCTCCACGAGCGAATGATGCCGGCATGATCCAGGTTCTGCAAATCGTCCTTCGTGGCATATTCCCAAGGCGCAGGTTTCAGCGCTGCCGCTCGTTCTGGCCCGCCGCGCGCGACTTCCATCAAATAGCAAGCAAGATCGAGAAACTGTTGGCGATCGACAAGGCTGTTAACCAGGCCGACTGGCATGAGCGACACCTTGCTCGGTTCTTGTTCATCGATGATGTCTTTCTTGACCTTCAATTCCTTGTCGACATTCGCGGGATCTCGCAGTATGAACAACTTCTTACGATCCTCGACGACCAGCCCCGTGATCGCCTTGCCACGATCCGTGATGATCGTGACCATTTCGTAGCCCTTCTTGATCTCCTTGGACGGATCGAGAATCGACTCGACAATGTATTGGTCGGTCGTCTCTTTGCCCATTTTTGTCATGTCCGGTCCCAGGGGCGACGCATTCTTGCCTTGGAGATGGCACTTCGTACAAGTGTTTGCCGGCTGGTGGAAAACAACAGCGCCCCGTTTCGCATCTCCTTGTTTGCGAGCGTCTTCGGCCAACGCCACAAGGTCTTCTTCCAACAGTTGCTTTTCCAGGTTCAGCCGAGGCGTTTGTCCACTGGTGGATAGCGGGAACGAAGCCTGAACCGAAATCACCGCAACAGCCAGGACGGTAGACATAAGCCGCAGCGGCATGAATCGTTTCTGGGACACGGAGGGCATTTGTCAGGGGCCAGTTCGGGGGCGATGTCAAGATGTCGGCATTATGTTATCGCGACTTGCCCCTCATTGCCAACACCGCTGACGATCTCACCAAAGTACTTCGCCGCGGCGGTGCCAGTACCACCCCGTCATTTCCTTCGCAATGGCTGTTGCCATATGGCGACCGGCAGATAGCTTCTTAACTGCCGTAGCGGAAGTCGCCAAGACTTTCGGTGATCCACCGTGTCGGTCGAAACTCTTGGCGAGTTCCGCTCCTGGCATATTTTCGCCCGCCGCTCGTCTTAGGTCAGAATGTTGTCCCAGCCTTTCCGGTATGGACGGCGGATGAACTGGTCGGCTTCCGGCGCATTGCGGGCGCGCAGGTTGACGTGGTCCCACTCGAGCTTCTTACCGGTCCGGTAGGCTACGTTGCCCAGGTGGTTCGACTCGGTGACCCAGCCTGAATACAGGAAGTTCGAACCTGGCGCTGGGCCCTGGCCTTTGCATGCCCGAATCCATTCAATCCAATGCCCGGGCGAACGCGGGAGTGTCTCGAGCGGTGTGGGGTAATCCTTGAACTGCTCTTCGGGCAGTAACAGGGGCCCGCTGCGCCCACCGCTGTAGAGCATGCCCTCGTCGCCTATGAACAGTTGGCCGCGGTCTCTCATCTTGCTTGCGTCAAACTGCGGCGGTCTGCCCTCGCCTTGGTACCAGACGAGTTTGAGCGCCGGATGCGAGCCGCGGGCTGGGAAGTCATACGTCACGGTCATGGTGGCCGGCGCCAGTTCCGGGTGGGCCTTGCCCATCGGGCTCGCGGCCTCGATCGTCAGGGGATGACGGATGCCCAAAACTTGGAACACGACATCGTTGTCGTGGCCGCCCAGGTCGCTCATCGTGCCGTTGCCGAAGTCCCACCACCGGTACCAGCGCGGTCCGGGCAGGTACGTCGCATGGAACGGCCGCATCGGCGCAGGCCCGATCCACAGATCCCAGTCGATGTTCGGCGGGACGGGCATCTCTTCCTTGAACCTGTCAGTGATCTGGATGCCGTTGTAGAACCCGTGCGGCTTGTCGTACTTCTCGGCCGACGCGGCGCTCTGCAGCCCCCACGCACGACCCGCCCAGACGTGCACCTCGCGCACCGGCCCGATCGCGCCGGCCAAAATCAGTTCCTTGATCTGGCGGCGAACCGGCGAGGCGTGGCCCTGGTTGCCCGTCTGCGTGGCGAGCTTCGGGTACTTCGCGGCGGTCTCGCGAATCAACCTCGCCTCCCAGACGTCGTGGGTGAGCGGCTTTTCGCAGTAGACGTGTTTGCCGTGTGTCAGCGCCAGATAGGTTGCGAGAGTGTGGGTGTGCTCGGTGGTGCTGACCATGACGGCATCGAAGTCGTTCGGGCTGTCGAATACCCGGCGAAAATCGTTGTACGTCTTCGCTTTCGGGAATCTGTGGGCCGCAGCATCCACGGCCTGCTGGTTGACGTCGCAAAGGACAGTGATGTTCTCGGCCGGAATACCCGTGGGAGCGCCCTGGGCGTCTCCACCGCGGCGACGGCTGCCGCCATCGCCTCTCATGTTCGAGTTGGCACGGCCTCCGCAGGCGATCATCGCGATGTTCAGCTTGTTGTTGAGGTTCTGGCCCCGCAGAAAGGCCGGCGCACCCATAATCACTCCGCCGGCAGCAGCCAGGGCGCCGCCAACCAACTCGCGTCGGGTTACCTGACACTCTCGCGTGTTCTTGGTGATCGTTTTCTTCATCGTGTGCTCCTTGGTCTTATAAGTGAAATAGCGCTCGAAAGGTTGATGCATTATTCACCTCCAATTCAGAACTTTCAGAGACTGTACCCCAGCGTTGCAGAAAATGAGCTATGCGGCAAGGACTTGTAGGATATGCAACACGCGGCGTTCTAGTTTCTTGCCGGCGCAGAAAGCTGGAACGAGTTTACCGGATGGAGTGGAGAGACGACCGGCGCGTTGAAGAATGGTTCGTCTGAAAGTCGCGACTTGCTCGAAGGCCCATAGCGTGGGCCGCTTGCGGGTCGTGGTGCGCGTGGGCGGAGCGAGTTGCATCTGCAAGTCGCGGATCAGATTGAAGGCAAACAAACTGGCCAGAGGAATTCAACCGTGTGGCCAATACGTGTAGTCGCAGTCCGGGGTGTAGCGGATGCCAATCACTCCTTCGACGTCCTCGCCGTGAATGCCAAGGTCGCTGATCCCACCGAACCACGGTGAATTCGTGATCAGGATCACCGGCTGATTCGGTTCCCCTTTCCAAACCAGCCTGCTGAAATCCGCGCCTCCCGACCCGCGCATGTACACACGGCGGGAGAAACGCTGGTAAACGATTGTCGGCTCCGCCGGGAACTCGACGGGCATACCGCTCCATTCGATCGTCCGCGTAATGGGAATCTCGCCCGGCGGCAGAACAACGGTCGCCGTTCCCGCCCTGAGTGCGGCGTGATCAAGCGCCCGTTGGATCTTCTCCGTCCAGTCCTTTCCCGGTATACTCTCCGCATAGACCGTATAGAAATATCCATTTTGTGACTGGTCGTCGGCCGGTGGGGCACAGGCTCTTGTGCCTGGGCCGGAAGCAGTAGCGTGATCACCAGGAGCAAACCGATTTCCGTATGCAGTGCATTCATCTTCCCACCTCTGGAAAAGCCATGACGAAGAAGATCGCGATCGATCGTTATCGCAGTAACCGCAACACCTCAGCCAGATGGCCGACTGCCTCCTGCGCTGGCCTCGAGGCACCATCGTACACCATTTCGGCGCATGCTTTGAGAATACGCTGTGGTTTACTGCTGTTGTTTGCACTGTCACTTCACGTTTCGCCTACGGCGTTTGCTCAACACTCGCCGCCGGCCGACAATCTGCTGCCCAACCCGTCGTTCGAGGAGAATCACGCCGATGGCGTTCGCTGCTGGAAGCCACGAGCTTGGCAGGCGGAAGGGGACGGCCGCTGGACGGTCGCGTCGCCGGGGCGAAGCGGCAAGCAGTGTGTGGTGATTGACTCCGAGCGCGGAACCGATGCTGCCTGGTGGACGACAGTCACCGTCGAGCCGAACGCGTTCTATCGCCTCTCCGGATGGATCAAGACCGAAGACGTCAAGGGCGCTGTCGGTGCCTTGCTGAACATCCAGAACATGCAACATGTTCGCACAACTCGCGTAAGGGGAACGTCGGATTGGACTCGCGTGTCAACGGTCTTCCGGACAGATGAAACGACCAGGTTGGAAATCAATTGCCTTTTTGGCGGCTGGGGCAAGTCGACTGGGCGGGCTTGGTATGACGATGTCGCTTTGGAGCGGATCACGGACCTCTCCGAACGGACAGAGGCGATCGTTACGATCGACACGGACGCACCGTCCGTTCCGTATAGCCCCATGCTGTTTGGCGGCTTCATCGAACATTTTCATCGGCAGATCTACGGCGGACTATTTGAACCGGGATCGCCCCTGTCGGACGAAAACGGTTTTCGCAAAGACGTGATCGCCGCGATGAAGGAACTGAAGCTTTCGGTGGTGCGCTGGCCGGGGGGTTGCTTCGCCAGCGGCTATCACTGGAAGGACGGTGTGGGCAAGACGCGGAAGCCCGTGGCCGATCCCGTGTGGGGCGTGACCGATCCCAACACGTTCGGTACCGACGAGTTCGTCGAGTGGTGCCGGCTGGTCGGCTGCAAACCGTACATCTGCACCAACGCCGGAAACGGAACGCCCGAGGAGATGAAGCAGTGGGTCGAGTACTGCAATGCGGCCCAAGGCGAATATGCCGCGCTGCGAAAAGCTGGTGGACATACGGAACCGCTGAACGTCCGCTACTGGAGCATCGGCAACGAGAACTGGGGCGGTCACGAAATCGGCAGCAAGACGCCCGAGCAGTGGGGGCCACTGGTGCGCAAGTCGGCCGAGTTGATGTTGTCCGCTGACCCAGACCTCGTACTGTTCGCCGCCGCGACCCCGAATCGGGACTGGACACTGCCGCTGTTGGCAACCGCCGGTGAACACCTGGACTACGTCGCGATCCATAAATACTGGCTGGGCTTCTGGGGCCGGAACTCCATGCCGGATTACACGTCCTGCATCATGCACTCGGAAGGTCCCGAGCAGACGATCGCTGGCGTAATCGACGTCCTGGAAGAGGCCGGTTGTCGGGACCGTGTGAAGATTGCCTTCGACGAATGGAACCTGCGCGGTTGGCATCACCCAGGCTTTCCGCGCAAGCAGGCGGTCGATCCGAATGATGCGGCTGCCGCCGAACTGATCGAAAAACGTGATATCAACAGCATCGCCAAGCAGTACACAATGGCCGATGCGCTGTTCAGTGCGTCGTTTCTGAACGCTTGCCTGCGCCACTGCAAAGACGTGGGCATGGCCAACATCGCACCGATCGTGAATACCCGTGGACCTCTCTATGTTCATCCCGACGGGATCGTCAGGCGAACAACGTTCCACACGCTGGCCATGTATGCAAATCAGCTCGAAGGTCGAGTCGGTCGTTGCGAGTTGGAGGCGGGGATGCTTGTCCATGGCACGCGTTTCATCCCCGTGTTGGATGCCGCCGTCACCGTTGACGAATCGGGCGAGAACTGGGCCATCGCCCTAGTGAACCGCCATCCCGGGGAGGACGTCACGTGCACGGTAAGAATGAAGGACGCCTTACTCGACGGCAGATATGACGCGACCATCCTGGCAGGCGATTCGCCGGAGGCCTACAACGACGTCGAGAACCCAAACCGCGTTGTGCCCCAGAAGGCGCAGCTCACATTCCAACAAGGCGCCATCCGTCTTCCCCCTCACTCGTTGACGCTCGTCAGAATTCCGCAACCCAAGCAACCGTCGGCGAAGCCGTAAGCCGCGTTCTTCATCGTGATGGGATCAACTAATAGCGCGAGCCGTATCATCGTAGATCGCGCGAAAGTTATTGCAGTTTTGCCTGTGCCCCGACGTCCCACGAAGAAGCATTTTGTGCGGCTTGCAGACAACGCCGCCGTGATCGCCGGCGTGGAAACCAGAAGCGCAGGGTGATCACGTACGAGGTCATATTCCGCAAAGGAGTGACCGATGTGTATCCTGCTGAGAGCGTCCTTCGGTACATGGACGGGACGAGGTGTTTTTTTTTGCCATGGCAGCGTCACCAAGGGCTGAAAGCGATTTCGATGTCGTATCGCACCGCTGACGCTACGCCTCCGCTCCAAGTTTGTCAAGATGCTGGTGTGTCTTCTTGATCAGAACAATCTCACCCGGCCTTCGGCCACCTTCTCTCGATGGTGGCGAAGGAACTTCTATCTCGGTCTGAGGTTGTTTCACCAGAATTACCCAACTGCTCGGAATTTCGACAGGCTCGCCAACGCAGTCCAAATCATTAATAATGAAGTTCTTTGCGGAATTCCGGGGAGCCGGGTGCGGGCAGAAGCGAAAACGTACGGTCGTTCACGCCCGTTGTGCCGCGCACGCGGTAGTAGACCCGTGCTTCAGCGCGGGTTCTCACAAACAAGGAACGTCACCCCTCCGTCCCGGCGCCCCCCCCGGGGGGGGGGGGGGGGGGGCGGGGCGGGGGGGG
>CAZUAH010000186.1:0-12221 GCA_964617665.1 uncultured Pirellulaceae bacterium | reverse complement strand
CACAAAACCCCCCCCCCCCCCCCCCGCCCCCCCCCCCCCGGGGCCCGCCTGGGCGGCCCACTGGGGGCTGCGAGAAAGAGAACGGTGTTCGTCGTATCCTGGCCCCGCCGTGAACGACGGGTCTACTATCGCCTGCGGCGAAAACGGCCATGAATGGCCGTCCGGTGATTGCCTTCCTCTCCTTCGTGAAGAACCACAATCAGATTCGCCCCGTCTATCTGACTCTGGACTTCCGAAAACCGACCTCCCCTTTGCCAAATCGACGGAGCAAGACAACATGTGTATCTGTCGGACCGCCATGCCATCCGAGAGTCCGTTCCGTTTCGTCCAATTCCGAATGCCTGAAGAACAAGAGAACTCTTCCATGGAAACGATCCTGAGTGGCTTCGTACGACTTGTATTGGCAATCATCTTTCTAACGAAGTTGACCACTTACCCGACCATACTCTGTGCAGGCGAACCGGCTGACATCGCGGCGTTTATTGACTCAATCGGGCAGCGTGCTGTTGAGGCGGAAGAAGTTGTGGGGCTGAGTATTGGCTTGGCGCAAGGCGACGTGATTCTGTATGCGAAAGGGTTTGGACTCGCCAATGTCGAGCTGAACGTACCAGCCACGGCCGACACTGTGTACCGTATCGGGTCCATCACAAAGGAATTCACCGCGGCTGCGATTCTGTTGCTGGTGGACGATGGCAAGATCAGCCTGGACGATCCACTGACGAGATTTCTTCCCGAATATCCGCCGCAGGGACGTGAAATCACGATTGGGCATCTGCTCCAGCATACTTCCGGCGTGAAAGACTTCACTCGTTTGCCGGCATATCGAAAGGAGCTGCGAATCGACGCGTCCCAGCAGCAGGTGCTTGATCGATTCCAGCACCTGCCGCTCAACTTTGAACCGGGCTCGAAGCATCGCTACAGCAATTCCGGCTATTTCCTACTGGGAGTTGTCATCGAGAAAACGTCTGGTGAATCGTACAGCGAGTTCGTCGAGGAACGTCTATACGGCGCACTTGGACTCAAGCATACCTACTGCGACGACCACGGAGCGCGAATAGCCGTGGATGAGGGACCACGTTTTGAATCGTCATCGGGCATCCGTTAGCCCGTATTGCGCACCAATTTGTAGGCCGGACCAAGCAAACCGTGCAACTGCCGGAACTTCGGCTTCGTTTTATGGCGTTACTTGCCGTACGGGCTGTCAAAGCGATAAAGCCGGTTTGCGCTGTTCCGGCAAGGGGTCGGCCTCGGTCCGGCCTACACCGTGCGCAATGGAGGTTAGGGCACGACCGACGATTTCGACAAATGCTCTCGGATGTACTCCATCGAGCGTTGGAAAGCCTGATCGATCAGCACTCGGTCGCCGCCCCACAGGCTGTGCCCGCCACCTTCGATGGTGATCAGTTCGTGAGCGACTCCGTGGCGTTTCAACTCACGAGCCATTGCCACGGATTGTCCGACCGGGACGTCTTTGTCGGCCGTGCCGTGCAGAAACAGAGTCGGTGGGTAGGCAGGCGTGAGATTGCGAATTGGACAGAACGGTGTGATCTTGTCGCGATCCGTTTCCGGATCGAATCCGCTGACCGCGTTTAGCCATTGCCCTGTCTGTTTCAGATAGAGGAAAAAGACGGCTCGACCGCGCCCGTTGGTCTTGTTGGTACTGGTCAGGACCTGTCCACCGACACCGGCCCAGGCATCTTCTTTTTCGATCAGCTTCCCCTTGCGGTATGCTTCGCTGGGCTTCGTCGTCCAGTCGCCATCCACGTCGCCGAAACCCCAATACGACACAATGGCCGACGGTGGCGGATCCATGACGACGCCGCTCATCAGAGCCAAGTAGCCACCGGCCGAGGCGCCAGCGACGACCATCCGTGACGGATCAACGCCAAACCGTTCCGGGCCCGATTCGCGGACCCAATCCAGACCGTCTTTCAAATCCTCGATGATTTCCGGCAGTTGCGTTTCCGGGGCGAGGCGATAATCCTGAGACACCAAGACGAATCCGTGCTCCTGAGCCAACTCTTGCAGTTGCTTGGGCACGCCGCTGCGACTTCCCATGATCAGCGCGCCGCCGTGAAGCCAGACGACGACTGGCCGTTTGACGGTGTCCTCGTGACGATACACGTCTGCTCGGATCTTGAGCTGATCGACCGTCTTGTATGTGTAGACCTTCTTCGAGAAGGCAGGCGGATCCTCCTGGACGTTCGCCTGATCACCAGCTTGCAGAATCGCCGCCACACAAAGAACAAGAATCCAGCTCGCAACGATTCGTTTATCAAAGTGGCGATACATGAAATGGTTCACTTTCTGTCGATTCGGGCTAACGACTCAACGGGTACTTCTCCGCAGCCCATTGTCCTCGATGCTAGATACACGTGCCAGATGGCCTTTCTATGGCAAAGGAAGGGGCAGCGGGGACAACGCGTGTCCCAGCCTCACCCCTTCGTTTTCGATGGGCATGCTTACTCCAAAGTCACGTCCAGGTACACCGAGTGGTGCCCGTATGTTTCATAGAACGGCTTGAGGGTGACGTCGTCGATGCTGAATCGCAGGGTGGCGGGATCGCCTGTGATGGATTTGCCGAGATTCTTGGCGTCGAGGGCCACGGGACGCCACTCCTTTCGCGGGGCGGACTCTTCCGCAGCCAACAGAACGGGGCCGTAGAAAATGCTGGCGATGTTGGGCTGATCCATGACTGGGCTCAGGTGGAAGCGGAATGGCATGCGCAGCTCGATCGTGTCGTTGTCTTTCCAGGCTTGGCGTAGATTCAGATAGGTGCCGGGCGCGGCGTCAACTGTCTGCGGCATGTCATTGATTTTCACAAAGAATCCACGCTTCGCCCATTTCGGCACACGCACGTTGATGGTAAACGCACCTTCACCGACGATGGTGAGCCGCGTCGTGTCGGAATAGGGGAAATCTGTTCGTTGCTTCACCGTCACATTGCGTTCCGGCCAAGTCACGGTGGAGGGCACGTACAGATTGACGTACAACGCATCGTTGTCCACGCTCTTGAAATAGATCGCGTCTTGCAGCTTGGTGCTGCTCTCCAATGCAGTGCCGTTGCAGCACGTAAACCCGTCCATCTTGGCGTTGCCAAAGTGTTTCCGGGCGCCGGGGTTGAGCGGGACGTGGTAGGTGTTGCCGGGATTGTCTTCGGCCACGGAGGCCAAGATGTGGTTGTACAAGGCTTGCTCGTAGTAATCCATGTACTTGCCGTTCGGGTCGAACATGAAGAGTTGGCGGCCGAGCTTCAGCAGGTTGTAGGTGGCACAAGTCTCGTTTTGTCCGCCCTTGGCAAAACCGTTCGCGAATAGAGTGTTCGGTTCGGCCGTGAAGCACTCTGAATTGTTGGGATTGCTGGCCCCCGCCACTCCGCCGATGCTGTACATGTAGCCCTGTGTACAAATGTTCCAGAAGTTCTCTGCCACGCGATAGTACCGGGTATCGCCAGTAGTCCTGTACGTCTCCAATGCCCCTGTGATCTGCGGGATATGCTGGTTTGCGTGCTTGCCGCGCAGGGTGTCGACGTTGCGAGCCAGACCGTGGGTATAATCGGCGTTGCCGAAAAAGAAGTCGATGTTGTCAAACAGCGCGGCGCATTTCAGAAACCGCTCGTCCCCCGTGATCCTGTACAGCCGGGCTAATACTTCATTCATGCCTCCGTACTCACCGGCAATGTAACGATTCCACATTGCGATGCGTGTGGTTTTCGGAACGACCTTGAGCCTCGCGTAAACCCAAAGGCCCATGCCCTGGGCGATCTCGAGGGCCTTTTCGTTGCCGCCGACCTCGTAGCAATCAAGCAAACCAGCAAGGATCTTGTGGAGCGTATAGTACGGGGCCCAAATCTGGTTGTTCCCGCCACCGTACGTGGCACCCTGCTCGAGCAAAATGAACTGATCCGGCGGATACGCGCTAATGAAACCTCTGCCCCAATTCCAGTAGTCGTTTCGAATTCCGTCCGCGGTCAGGTCGGAATCATAACCCGTCTTGTCCGGCCCCGGGGGAACAGCCGTTGGATCCTCGTTGAACTCGCCGCCTTCCTGCGCGGGCCTGCCCGATTTTCGCGACAGGTCGTACAGGGTTGCGATCACGTAGTTCATCTTTTGCAGGAATTTGGCCTGCAACTGTGCATCGTACGTGGTGCTGGCATAAGCTTGTGCGCTGGCCGACAAGTAGTGTCCACTGGCGTGGCCGCGCAGTTTGGTGGTCTGGCTGTCCCACACGCCCAACGGTCGGACATCTTTCGGCTGCTGCTGGCCAAAGGCGTCTCGGAACATGTAAAGAAAACGGTCGGGGTCAGTTTCGGCCAACGCAAGGACGAACTTGTCACGGTTCTTGATGAACGGCGTGGCCTGCTGTTTTTTGCCCGGCTCCAGAACCACTTGGCCCAGCGGAAATGCCTCCAACGTACGGCGTGGAGCCGCCGCCGGTGCCGTTGCTGCCTTCACGGTCACGACGGCCTTGGGCTGGAAATCCGTACCGGGCACCATTCCGATAACCGTGTACGTTCCTGGATCAAGGGCTTGACGATTATCAACGGGCGAAGGCCAAATGACGCGAACCTTCGGGCCTACTGCGCCGCCGCGGTACACCGCCGGAACGGTGTGCGGCAATGGCGGCAGATGTC
This sequence comes from uncultured Pirellulaceae bacterium, assembly GCA_964617665.1. Taxonomy (GTDB): domain Bacteria; phylum Planctomycetota; class Planctomycetia; order Pirellulales; family Pirellulaceae; genus JADHUC01. The sequence goes on along the minus strand of CAZUAH010000186.1, from coordinate 7,588 downwards.
CCACGACGGTCTCGACGGAGATGTCGGGCACGTTCACAAGTTGGGAGGCATTGAGCATGAAAGCCGTTCTTGTCGTTGAAGGTGCACCTTCGTCCGCTGATTCCTCGTCCGCAGCGGACAACCGTTCCGTAGCAACCAGCTGAGACAGACCAAGCAGCACCACGACGGCCAAATGTGCTGCGTCACTTCGAGTCATCCAATTCATCTCTTGTTCCTACCAAATTGCATAAGGTCAAGGTCCCTGTGAGCGTAGTCTACGCGACTGGCCAGCCTGGCTGCAATCGTCACCTCCAACACGAGCGAGGGTAGTGATACAATTCGGCGATCAAAATGGATTACGTACAACAATAGGATTGAATCATGAAGAAGCTGCTCATTCTGCTGACCGTTGGACTGCTAATCGGTCCGCTGGTGCGTGCATCAGAACCAAGTCAAGCCAAAACAAGAACTCCGGAGGCTTCGAGAATCACGACCAAGGCTCACGCCTTCAGCCTGCAGGATGTACGGCTGTTGGACGGGCCTTTCAAGAAGGCCATGGAGTTAGATGCAAGATACCTACTCGATCTGGAGCCCGACCGGCTTCTGTCACGATTTCGAGAGTATGCGGGGCTTGAGTCGAAGGGCGCGATCTACGGCGGGTGGGAGAGCCGCGGTGTGTCCGGCCATATACTCGGGCACTACTTGTCAGCCTGCGCGATGATGTACGCTGCCTCGGGCGACGAGCGATTCCTCGATCGAGTCAACTACATCGTCGATGAACTTGCGGCCTGTCAGCAGACGCACGGCAACGGCTACGTGGGCGGGATTCCCGATGCGAAGCGAATTTTCGCCGAAGTCGCGGCGGGGGACATCAAGCCCGCAAACTTCGGGCTGAACGGCGGCTGGGTGCCCTGGTATACGCTGCACAAGCTGTTTGCGGGGCTTATCGATGCGCAAAGGCTTTGCGACAGCGAGAAAGCAAAGTCGATTGTCGTGGATTTGGCCGGCTGGGCGGCAGATGTCACCGGGAACCTGTCGGTCGACCAATTCCAGACCATGCTTCGCTGCGAACACGGCGGGATGAACGAGGCATTGGCCGATGTCTACGCCATCACGGGCCGACGTGAGTATCTCGATCTGGCGGGCCGGTTCAACCATCGATTCGTGATCGAGCCACTCACCCAACGCGAAGACCGCCTGGAAGGCCTGCACGCCAACACGCAGGTACCGAAGATTATCGGCGCCGCCCGGCAGTACGAGTTGACCGGCAACGAGGACCTCCGCACGGCCGCCGCTTTCTTTTGGGAAGTGGTCACGCGGCAGCGATCGTTTGTCAACGGCGGCAACAGCGAAGGCGAACACTTCCGCCGCAAAGGCGAACTCTGGAAACATCTCACCGCGCGAACGGCGGAAACCTGCAACACCTACAACATGTTGAAACTGACGCGACATCTGTTTGCCTGGACCGCGGACGGGCGGTATGCGGATTACTACGAGCGTGCCCTTTACAACCACATCCTGGCCTCCCAGGACCCCAAGACAGGCATGACGATCTACTTCTGTTCGCTCAAACCGGGCCATTTTCATACGTACGGCCAGCCCTACGATAGCTTTTGGTGCTGCACGGGCAGCGGCCTGGAGAACCACGTGAAGTACGGCGACAGCATCTACTTTCACGACGATGCGAGCGTATACGTCAACCTGTTCATCGCCTCGGAGCTTACGTGGAAGGCAAAGGGCCTGAAGCTTAGACAAGAGACACGGTTTCCCGAAGAGCCGACGACTCGCCTTGTGTTGAGTTGCGAGAAACCGGTCCAACTTGGACTGAAGATCCGCCACCCGTATTGGGCGACGGCAGCGTTAGAAGCCACGGTCAACGGCCAGAAGGTCGACTCCGGCAGCAAGCCGGGCGGCTATCTGACCATCGATCGGTTATGGAACGAAGGCGACGTGGTCGAGATCGCGCTGCCGATGAGTCCGCGGATCGAACCGATGGACAATAAGCCCCAAAAGGTCGCCATCATGTACGGCCCCATCGTGCTCGCCGGCCAGCTGGGGCGGGAAGGACTCGTAGATCCCATGCCCTATTCGGGAAACCAGAACGCCTATGGCAATCTCCCCACGCCGGACGTTCCGGTACTAGTTGCCAACGATCGGCCGGTCGACGAGTGGGTTGAACGAGTCTCGGACAAGGCGATGGAATTCAGAACGGTGGGCGTCGGCCGCCCCGGCGACGTCTCGCTTGTCCCCTTCTATCAGGCGCATCATCAGCGATACACGGTCTATTGGGACTTGTTTACTGAAGACGAATGGCAGAAGAAGAAAGCCGCGTACGAAGAGGAACAGCGACGTTTGAAGGAACTGCAAGCTCGTACTGTCGACAGACTTTTGCCTGAGATGCAACCCGAACGGGATCACAATTACCAGGGCGAAAAATCCTCGGCCGGCGCATTCAACGGTCGGCGTTGGCGGCACGCCTACCCCGGCGGCTGGTTCTCGTACGACATGAAGGTCGTCGGAGACCAAGCCGTCGACTTGATGGTTACCTACTGGGGCAGCGATGTAGGCAGCCGAACGTTTGACGTGATGATCGACGGTCGCAAGATCGCCAGCCAGACACTCAACATGAATCGGCCTGGCGAGTTCTTCGACGTCACCTATCCGATTGCGGAAGAACTCACCAAGAACAAGGACAAAGTAACGGTGCGATTTCAATCACAACCCGACAACATGGCCGGCGGGGTATTCGGTTGCCGGATCGTCAAGAGGATAGAGTAGAAAAAGCACTGGAGCCCAGGGAGCCAGTAGGGACAAAGGTCCGTAGCTACGCTTGAAATATGGAAGTAGTAGTCACACATGAGTGGGATATGGTTCTGTTGTGTTCTCGCACCTCTGTTTTCCAGTGGAGTTGTTTCTGCGATTGGTGGCGAACTGCTGATCAATGGTGATTTCGAAATCGGGACTCCGGAAGACGACAAGCCTGCGTCGTTCGTGTGCAAAGGGTGGCGAAGGCTGCTTTGGAAGGAGAGTGAGCCCAATTCTTGGCTGACATGTGGCGAGCGTGACTGGCAAGTTGGCAACGGCAATCAGGCCCTGGAATATCGCTGGGGCGCCACGTCGATCTGTCAGTTCTTCAGTGCCCGGTCGGGAGAAACGTATCAGTTTTCTATCGATTACTTGAATCCGGGCAGCCACGATAGTCGCTGGCAGCCACGCATCCAAGTCGAATGGCTGGATGCCCACGACAAAGCCATCGGCCCCGTGTCGACAGTGGCTGAGGCGGACTATGCCACAGCTCCCGTTAAGAAATGGAACATACTCAATGGCAGTGTCAAGGCTCCGCCGAATACGGCATATGGGCGAGTCCTGCTGAATGTGAATAACAAGGGGTCGGGGCCGCGTTTTCTACTCGGGTGTCGGCCACAACTATTTCACGTTCAACGATGCCTACTTCCGGATCATACTGCTGCGGGCCATGGCCTGGACCATGAACGAGTCATTCGATCCATTCAGACCCCTGGTGACACTCCACCTGGAACGGTAGGCCGTCCAATGTTCTACCTTTTCGCAGATAACGGCAATGTGTCCCTTGTGAACCGACAGACCTCTACACCTTACGCCTTTCTCCACGCATCACGGACATGTCCAACGCTGAAGCGAAGATCCTCCTTTCCACCGGCTAGAGGCTCCAATGAGATCCAGCCATCGTACCCGCCGTTTTTGAGAACGCTGAAGACGCCTCGGATGTCGACGTCGCCCCTACCGATAACGACGCCGTGCCTGCCGTTCTTGAGTTCACTCACGTGCACATGCACGACCCTATCCAAAACCCGCTTGGCAAACTCGACTGTCGTATCGCTGGGCACATTCGCGGTGTCCAGGTTGACTTTCAGACGCACGTCGTCGACCAGTTCGAGGATTTTCATGAAATCGGCAATATTCGTACCGATGACAGGATCTGTGGAAAGAGCACACCGGCAGTCGCCAACGCGGCGACATCTTTCAGCAACCGTCGCCGCGGCATCCTCTCATTCGACCCGTTCATCAGGCTCTCCTCGACGGAAAGGTCTCATCCGATCGTTAGTTGCGGGCGGGTCTCCCGACCGCTCACGCGAGGGACCCAAGGTCTCCCGTCTCCGCAACTCGGTTCGCGTTGTGTTGGCATCTTCACGGTATACGGGAGACCTGCGGTCGGCTAGTGCGTGTCGCACGGACGTGTAGCGTCTCCGGCGCCGGAAATCATGCGTCCAAACGGCGAAAGAGCCGCTACAGGTATCCCGAACTCGCTCTAGGCAGGGCGGTCGTGAGACCGCCCCACAACATTGGCGTCGGTCTGGCGAACGACTCGCGGTAAGGCTCCTCGATCGATTCTTCATCCGATCCGTGCGTCCAGACTTGTTGGAGACGAATCGGCCCCGCCGGCAATTCGGACGTCTGCCCGATCTTCATGGCCTTGCCTTGGGAATCGCCGACCGGCCCGTTGCCGCAGTGAGCCAGAATCAACTGCTTCTGGGGCCGACCGCCGCGTCTTCACCGCCGGCGGACTCGGTCGGTTCTCGCTCGAGATCGGAAGGATCGAGCAGTTTCCTCGCCTCCCGCAGGAGCATTTCCGCGATGAGCCAGTCGTACCAGGTGTCGGTAAGCCACTCTGCGGACTCGAACATGGCCTGCGCCTTTTGGAGCGAATCTCGGGCTTGCTCGGTGCGGCCGAGTTGATGCAGGGCCATTGCTTGCACTACGCGAGACAAAGCCGTTGCCGCGGTAGTCTCCGAGATGTCGATTGACCGTTGTGCGTTGTCCACCGCAAGTTGGGCGTCACCGGCGCGATAGGCGACCAGGGCTCGCGTGCCCCATAGCCATTCCCATAGCCATTCATCCACCGCCGCCGAGCCCGTTAGTGGCTCCAAGGCTCGGGGGGGCAGTTGGGAAACATCAAACGCGCCCGGACGAATCAGGCAGACCTTGCACATCACGTCCACGTCGCAGATGTCGGTCGCTTCCGCGAACTGAGCGAGCATTTGCTCGCAGCATTGGCGATATGCCCCTTCATCGTCCACCCGCGCCAACAACGCGCCCAATTTCAGCCAAGGATGCCGGTCAGCTGGTTCCAGTTCGACTATTTGTCGGGCATGGGGAATCGCACTGTCCCAGTCTTTCAAGCCAACCTGTCGCTCCAACGACACACGGGCCTCCTCGAGTCGCCCGTCCGGCCCAGCCTCACCGCCTGACGCTGCCAGCTTCGTATCTCTAGCCGGACTATCGGGTATCTCTGAGACGGAACGGGGCAACGAGCCGTTCGAGTCGACTTCACGCAACACCCGGAAACCCAAGCCGTCGGCCCAAAAACTGGGAACCATGCAAATGCGGCCGTCGGAACTGCAGAGGTGTTCATTATCCACGTAACAACCACCGGCGCAGACCTTCCATTCCGACTCTGCCGGACCGACAGGGTCAACGTGCTCGCCGGCCGGACGATATGCGTGCCAATCGGAGACCCATTCCCAGAGGTTGCCATACTGATCGTGCAGGCCGTAAGGATTGGCTCGCTTCCTGCCCACTGGCTGCGGCTGACTATCGTCTCCGTCTTGGAAGACCGCGAACGTCTGATGTTCACTGGAAGTGTCCGCGTACCAGTGCTTCGTGTTCGTGCCGGCGCGCGCGGCCAGTTCCCACTCGGCCTCGGTCGGTAACCGATAGTGGCCGCGTTCCTTCTGGGAGAGCCATCGGCAAAACGCTTCGACGTCAGCAACGCTGACGCCCGCCACGGGATGGCTGTCGGTGCTCTCGTGCGGGGGTGAATGCCAGAGGTTTCTTGTCGGCGACGCGGGAACGCCACCTTCCTTGTCGGCTTGCGTCTCGTAGCCCGTGGCTTCGACGAATATTTGGAACTGCCCGATGGTGACCTCCGTCGCACCGAGGTAGAAGGCTCGCGTGACGGTGATGTGACGCTTGGGAAAATTGCTTTCGCCGGCCCCGCCGGTCTCAAACGTCCCCGGTGGTATCAATCTCAGTCCCATGCCGATCGAATTCTTCCACCCCACGGGCACGCCCAAATGGGATGCGCATGCCTGTTGATATTCTTCCGCCTGCGGAGCGTCGAAAGGAGCGATCGCCAGGGGCGGGCTATCGGCCGGCAGGTTGGAAATGGGGCTTGCAGTGGTCGTTCCCTTGGCTTCCGCCACAGGGGGGACTTCTGCATCGTTGATGGATCCTCGCTGCAACAAGGCACGCAGTTGTGTCACACCGCCAATCTCCAGGCCTGCCAGCCCTGCGACCAGAAAAAGAAACAGCGTAGCCAGATAAGCGATTCGCCGGCGTGACCTTGGTGCGCGTATTTCAAGTGTCTCAGTGGCCGCAGTTACACAGACATCTTCCGTCGGCAAGGGAGTCACAGCGTCGCCTTGTACGTCGGCAATCGGCTGACCAAACTTCGACGGATGTTGGATTGCGACGAGGTGCCTGGCAAGCAAGTCGGCCAATTCCGAGGCAGATTGAAATCGGTCGTCTGGGTTCTTCGCCAACAACTTGTCGATGATCTGCGCCAACCATGGCGGCACTTCCGAGTTGATCTGGCATAGGGGGCGAGGGGTGTCATCGCAGACGCGGCGGATGACGGCGATTGTCGAATCGGCACGGAATGGGGAACGGCCGGCGCACATGGCATAGATCACGCTGCCAAGACTGAACAAGTCGCTACGATGGTCGAGTGGATGTCCCTGTGCCTGCTCGGGCGACATATACTGCGGCGTTCCGCCAATGAATCCCGTCTTGGTTACCTGGACATCGTCAGACGCACGTGCCAGTCCGAAGTCGGTGATCTTGACTCGCTCGATACCGTTTTCCAGGAGAATATTGGCCGGCTTGGTGTCGCGATGGATCAATCCCTGGGCGTGAGCGGCGGCAAGCCCCTGGGCTGTCTGCAGGCCGATCCGCAGCACGGACTCCACGTCGAGCGCCCCCTCGTCACGTATTTTTTGTTCCAGCGTCCTGCCGTCGATGCACTCCATGACCAAATACGGAGTCTGCTCGTGCTCATCGACGGCGTGGATCGTGATGACGTGCGGATGGGAAACGGCGGCTGTGGCATGGGCCTCGCGCAGAAATCGTTTTCGGGCGGTTGGATTCGCCGCGATCTGCGGAGCGAGCACCTTAACGGCCACGAAACGGTTCAGCTTTGGATCATGAGCTTTGAAGACGATCCCAGCACCGCCCTGCCCCAACACCTCCAGAATCTCATAGTGCCCCAACCGCCCCAACGAGTCTGGCGCGTCGCCAGATGCCAGAAAGTCGAGGGAGATCTCGTCGTCGGAATCGTCCGGAATGTCGCACTCGCCAACGAGGGCAGGCGTCTCGAGAAAGCCGTCGTTCGTATCCTCAGACGCTCGAAGCAGACCCTCGACTTGGTTGCGAAGCGGTACATCGCCTGCGCAAGCTTCGTCTAGAAACGCAGATCGTTCCTGCGGCGATTCCAGCTCCAAGGCCTGGAGGAAAATGGTTTTGTCGTCCACGTGTGGTTTCCCGTTTCAGTGATTTCGTTCCAGGATATCCGCTCCTCACTAATTCGACTGTTTGACTTCGACCCCTGCTGGCTCGTCCGGCAGGTGGACCA
>CAZUAH010000185.1:20053-24019 GCA_964617665.1 uncultured Pirellulaceae bacterium | reverse complement strand
CGACGACGGACGATTCGGTACGGTTCAACGGCCCGGTGGAGCTTCAGACGGACGTGCGGTTGGACACGGGCGGCGGAGCGGGGGACGTACTGTTCACGAACGATGCGTCGGTGGACAGCCAGTTGGGCGAGACGAACGACCTGGTAATCGACGCTGGTACGGGCCGCGTGCTGTTCAACGAGGACTTGGGCCGTACGGTCCTTCTTGGCGCATTGACGGTGGAACACGCGTCTGAGGTGGTATTCGGCCAGGCGGACGATGAGACGGCGACGGACGCTGGCCCGGTCGAGGTGGTGAACACGAACGAGTCGGTGGACATCGGCTCGGCGAGCGTGATCACCAACGGGATCGTATTGAACGGGGGCGGCAGCAATGTGTTTGACAACGACGACACAGTGGCGGGTGATTCGATGTTGCTGATTGCCACGTGTGGTGATGATGTGCGGTTTAATGCCTCGGTATTGCTGGAATCGGATCTTGTCATCAACACTGTAGATAATCCCGCGAGTCCGCAGGGACATGTGGAGTTCACTGCGGACGCTCCGGTGACTTCTCAAAATGGGGAGGAGAACGGCCTCACCGCAACGGCGCGGTTTGTGACAATCAACCGTGCGGTCGATACTACGGGCGGTGCTGTTGCGGGTGGGCCGGTGACGATGAATGTCGATGACCTTGTGATCAATTCAGCCACCGGTGGGATCAATGTGGGCAACGACGGTCTGGTGACCATTCGCACAGCGTTACAGAATCGAGAGATCGACCTAGGGGCGAATACGGCCGGTAAACTGGGGCTCACAGATGCTGAGCTGGATCGCATTGCGACGGGAAGCTTGGTCATCGGGCACAGTGGGACGTTCAACCCGGATGCAGTGCTCGACTCCGGCACGATCACGGTGAGTGATGAAATCTCGCCGGTGGGAACGGGAACACTTCACTTGATCACGGCTGGTCAGGTGGAGGCAAGCGGGACTGGTCGGATCATCGAGACGAATCTTGCAATCGAAGCGGATCGGACGGTAAACCTCCGGAATACGAACGATGTCGATATCCTGGCGGCTGTGGTCGATGATCTCGGCGAACGTTTCTTCTTCACTGATATTGATGACGTCACGATTCGCACTGTGGACGGCAACGTCACGTTCACAGACGACGTCGTGGGGCTGACAACGAACAACGGTAGCGCAAATGTTACGGCTGGCGGGGCATTGCTGATCGACGACGATCTTGCCGTTGGTTCGGGCGACGTGACGTTGTCTGTCGGGGCTGGAGCGACGCAGGCGGCGGGAGACGATATCACCGCCTCGGGTCTTGAACTCCTCGGGTCTGGAGTCATCACACTCACGAACGCCAATAACAACGTCGTGACGCTGGCAGCCAATACGACGGAATCGATCAATTACCGGGACCTAGATGATCTGACAATTGGTTCCGTGACAACCGTATTGCCCGTTCCAGTCGGCGTGACGGCGGGTATCACCACGGCGAACGATGCGGTTCATATCCAAGTAGGAGCGAGCATTGCGGACGACGCCGATGCAGGCGGTACCGACGTCACGGCGGCGGATCTCGTTCTCATGACTGTCAACGGTGTCGCCAACGCAGCGAACCCAATCGAAACAGTAGTGGAAAACCTGGAAGCTGACGGCGGAATCGGCGGTGTCCACCTAGTCAACACGGGCGATTTGGTTGTTGGTGGGATCGGCGCCGGGTTAGCAGACGCCAACAACGACCCGGTGGGCGTCACGGCCAACGGCGGTGACATCGGCATCGAAGTGACGAGCAACATGGACGTGAGATCGCCAATTCGCGAATTGGGCGGCGGTGACATCCACCTGATGGTGAGCGATGATCTCAGTATTCACGACAGCGCACCCGGCACGACCCCGGAAATTCAAGTTAATGGATCCGGCAGAATCCGAGGAGAAGCTGGAAATGATGTGAAGCTCATTCCTGGAGCGGCTCCGGGGGACAACGTCATCGTGGCGAGTTCCACCGGCCAGTTTTCCAACGTGCCCGCGGTTGTGACTGTGACACCGATCGATCAAGGCGGCTCCAACGTGACGTCTCTTGGGGATGCACTACTATCAGTCTCAATTGGCGCCGCCGGCGATCAGTTTGCGGAAAGCAACTTCGACTTGTTCGTCGATTGGGGCGATGTAGTTCAAGTGCCCGTCGATCGCTTCCGGTTCCCGGGTAACGCCGAGGCTAACGCCGCAATCAGTACACCCGGCCAGGTGGACGAAGGCACGCACGTTATCTACCACAAGTTCCGCTTTGGCAATCCCAATCTGTCGGACCCTGCCGCGAAAATCAAAGGTGACGTCACCGTTGCGCTTGATCCAAGAAAGGGGAGTATTTTTGAGGGGATTGAGTTCTTCAGCGGCGGGCAGTTGATTCAAACAGTTGTGCCGTTCGAATTGACGGTCCCCGGCGAAGGGCTGATCGCGTTCGTCAAGGTCGAAAAGGTGGAAATCGTTCCTGTCGAACTCCGCAAGGGGGCTCGTGGCTATGTGGTTACATCTCAGGCCTCTACGGCTGCGCAAGAGAACGAATCGTTCGAGATGGAGCGAGCCGAGATCGAAACAACGATTGCGGCCGAAGTTCGTGTTTTCTTCCGGCGCGTGGATGCTGCCGGTAAAGAAGGCGATGAGACCGAATTGCCGGAGGACGTGCTGGAGGGAATGGTGGAAGAGATCTTCAAGAACTTCCGCAACGGATTCTATCGCCTATACTTGCAGGAAGCTGGCTCGGAACGAGTGCGTTGGATCCGCGACGTGCACGTATATAAGGGACGCGTCGTGACGGTTGACTTCCGCGAAAACGTTGGCGAACGCCAGCCGGGTGGTAGCCAGGAGGCGGTGCCGATAGGGCAGCCGAAGGAAGGCACGCCCGGCGACGAGCAGGCGGCTCCGAACGATACGCCTGCGGAAATCACTGACCCGCCGGCCGCACGGGACGAGAATCCCGCGGAGAAGACATCGTCGCGCGAGCAGGACGGAGAACCGGTCGCAGCTGGCGCGGCAGTGGGCGCCGGTTTGGCCGCGTATGCGACACGCGGGCGTTGGTCGGACCAAGTGGACCGCGCTTTCGAAGCTGGTCCTCATTCGTTGTCCAAAGCGGCTAGACTCTATCGCCGTATTCGGCGGAAACGAACGCAACATTGAGCGAATGGTATGTGCTTGAAACGCATAGTTCAACGTACAAGATACGAGATTGAATCAGATCACAAATGTGTGAAATCCAGAGGCAGTCACGAAGTAATGTTTTGGAAATACGACTCGAGATTCCGGATTTGTTCCGAATGAGGAAGGGAAGATAGTCATGGCTAACCCCACCTTCAGCAATGACGACGAGAAGAAGCCGTCGGCGCCTGATGAAGGCGTGGATCAGACTCTGGATTCGGACGAGTTTTCCGCACCACCGGAAAACGAAGATGGTGAGGGGACTGCGGACGAGGGTCGAGAGACGCTGGATTCCGGCGAATTGCCCGAAGAGGTCAGCGGCGAAGGTGGCGAGAAGGACACGGCGCCGACGATCGAACAGACCGTAGATTCGATCGAGTTGCCAGGAGATCCGCCCGATCATGACGAGTCGGACACAACCGGGGATGAAATCGGGCGGACACTCGATTCTGTCGAATTACCTGGGGGGGTGTCGCCTGCCGGAGACGCTGAACCATCCGACGAACGAATTGATCAAACGCTTGACTCGGCTGAATTGCCCGAAGAAATACGTGCCGAGGGCGGCGAAAAGGACACGCGGCCGACGATCGAGCAGACCGTGGATTCGGTGGAATTGCTTGGCGATTCACCCGACCAACGCGATTCGGGCTCGACCGCAGACGACATCGGTCACACGCTGGATTCCGTCGACTTGCAGGAGGATTCAACACCCACGCGCCAAGCGGAAGAATCTGGCAAAGGCATCGATCGGACGCTGGATTCGGACGAGTTCCCACCCACTCCA
>CAZUAH010000185.1:0-19953 GCA_964617665.1 uncultured Pirellulaceae bacterium | reverse complement strand
ATCTGGCAAAGGCATCGATCGGACGCTGGATTCGGACGAGTTCCCACCCACTCCACCTCTGGAGAAGAAAGACAAGAAGAAAGCGGCGACGAAATCTAATATCGACCAAACGATGGAGTTGGATGGGCAAGAGGACGCCCTCCCGGCAGCTGGTGGTGGCACAACTCCTGATGTTGCGGTCGACGGTACGATTGAAATCGAGGACGGCAAACCGAAGGGCGGATCGACGTTTGTCGAGGAAAGGGGGATCGGAGCGACGCAGGATTCCGCGGAGGTTCCCGACAACGCAACGCGTCGCATGTCGGAAGTATGGGGCGACGACGTAAACAGCGCTCGGCCCAATATGACGATCAAGGGTCGAAAAAAGGGAACGGTAGGCAGGCATTCGACCTTGGTGATCCAGGCACGCGCCCTTCGGCCGAGAGGCGAAGCAGTGCCCGAACAGCACAACTTGCGCGCCGATTATGATCTGTTGGATCTGTTGGGCGAAGGTGGGATGGGCGTTGTGTACGTCGCGCGACAAGCGTCCATCGACCGAAAAGTCGCAATCAAAATGCTGAAAGGTGAGACGACTGGCGACGAAACGCAACGCCGCAAGTTTCTATCCGAAGCCGTGATCACCGGCGACTTGGACCACCCGAACATCGTGCCGATCTACGACCTGGGCACCAACGAAGCGGGAGCGCTGTTCTATTCGATGAAGCGGGTGCAGGGAACTCCTTGGGATGAGCGCATTCACAAAATGTCCCTGATGGAAAATATCGAGGTCTTGATGAAGACTGCGGACGCAGTCGCCTTTGCACATTCGCGAGGCATCATTCATCGCGATTTGAAGCCGGAAAACATCATGTTGGGCGAGTACGGCGAGGTTCTGGTGATGGATTGGGGCTTGGCGATTCCCACGAAGCGATTCAAGAAGACCCACAACGTTGCCGCCTCGGGTAACATGGGCGGAACGCCAGCCTACATGGCGCCGGAAATGGCCACGGGGCCGTTCAACAGGATCTCCGAAACCAGCGACGTCTATCTACTGGGAGCTATGTTGTACGAATGCGTCACCGGTGTTACGGCTCACACTGGCAAGGACGTGATGAAATGTCTGGTCGCCGCGAGCAAGAACGTAATCACGCCCACGAAGAAATCGGGCGAGTTGGTTGATGTCGCGTTGAAGGCGATGTCGACAAAGCTCCAGGATCGATACGCGTCGGTCCGTGAATTCCAAGATGCGATTCGTCAGTATCTCGCGCATTCAGAGAGCATCACGCTGGCCACTCGCGCCGAAGGTGATTTGGAGAACGCTCGAAAAAGCGATGACTATCAGGACTACGCGCAGTGCGTATTCGGGTTTCAGGAAGCACTGAACCTCTGGAGCGGCAATCGGCGCGCAGGGCAGGGGCTGCAAACGGCAAAACTGGCGTATGCCGAGAGCGCCTTGGCCAAAGGCGACTACGATCTCGCCGCGTCGTTACTAAATCGGAGCATCCCAGAGCATGAGGCGGTGTATGCAGAGATAGAGGTCGCCCAACGGGAACGCGAAGCTCGGCAGCGTAGGCTGAAGAGGGCGAAACGGGCTGTTGTGGGATTGATTGCGTTGATCTTCATTGTGGTTGGCATCGCATTTTTCGCCGTTAATCATCAACGAATGGCGGCAGTTGCCGCAAAGACCGAGGCGGAGCTGGCGCGGGATCGGGCAGAAAGGGCGAAGGAGAAAGAGGAGAAAGCGAAAGAGGAGGCATTGGTCGCGGAGGCGAGGGAACGAGAAGCCAAAGATCTAGCCGTGGCAGCCAGAAGAAAGGCAGAGGAGGCGGAGAAGCAGGAAAGAGAAGCACGCGAGAAAGAGGAGCAAGCTCGCTTGGCCGCTGAGGAAGCTGAGAGGAAAGAACGAGTGGCTCGCGAAGATGCGGACTATCGAGCCTACATTGCATTGATCGGGTTGGCATCAGCCAAGATCGATGAGAACGCGTTTGACGCAGCACGCGATCTATTGAATCAATGCAAGGACAATCTTGACAAGTGGCGAAACTGGGAATGGGGCAGACTCATGTTCCTCTGCCAGCAGGGCACCCATGAATTCGAGGCTGGTGCGTGCCTGGAAGCGATCGACGTTTCCCCCGACGGTAAACGTCTTGTTGCCGGCGGCTGGGAGGGCTTGGTGAACATCTGGACGATCGACTCGGACGACCCACCGCTAGTCATCCCACATGGCAAGACAAGCTTCGTCAACGCGGTCTCGTTCTCTCCGGATGGCAAGTTGGTCGTCACCGGCAGCAGCGATCGAGCAGGCGGCTACTTGCGCCTTTGGGACGCCCAGACTAGCAAGCTGGTCAGAAAGCTGGATGGCCACGAAGATACAGTGTTAAGCGTGGTGTTTTCGCGTGATGGTAAGCGGCTCTTGACCAGTTCCTATGATGAGTCGGCGCGCCTTTGGGATGTGGAAACCGGCGAATTGGTACGTACCTTCGTGGGGCACGACTGGTGGGTATGGTGCGCGGCGTTTTCTCCGGACGAGCAACGCATTGTCACCGCCAGCCACGACGGATCGGCCATGGTCTGGTCGGTGGATACAGGCAAACCGGTTGGACCGCCGTTTATCGGCCACCGCCGCGGCGGGAGTCAGACGCCGATCTACGCTGTCGCCTTCTCCCCCGACGGAGAATTGGTGGCCTCTGGTGGCCTGGACAATCGCGTGCTGATTTGGGACCCCGACGAAATCGAACCGTTCGACTACGAGGTGGCGATCAAAGATGGGAAGTTCCCCGAACAAGAGTGTCTGGCTTTGGAGGGCCACAAGGCGGCTGTGCGCAGCGTTGCTTTCTCGTTTGATGGTCAGCGAATCATCAGCGGCAGTCAAGACAATACTGTCAACGTATGGGATGCCGACAGCGGGCAGTTGATTAAGGCCTTGCGCGGTCACGCTGGTCGCGTACGGTCCTGTCAGTTTGCTGGCGACGACAAACTGGCCGTCTCGGCCGGGCACGACGGCGTGGTGAAGTTCTGGGACATCGAAGGGTACGAAGAAGCCCGCGTATTGCGTGGATACGTATTGGAGGGGCACTTAGATGCTATTCTGGCCGCCTCGTTTTCGCGCGACGGCCAACAGATCGTTACTGCCAGCCGGGATCGTTCCGCCAAGACATGGGAACTGGAATCGGGAGAACAACTGCTGACTCTCCGCGAAGGCCATAGTTACACGACGTCTGCCGGGTTGTTCTTCCCTGACGGAAAGAAGCTGCTGACTTCAGCAATCGACAACACGGTGCGCATCTGGGACGTCGCCACCGGTGCCGAATTGCCTCATCTGCGTCTGACCGGCACGGGCTTAAGAGCGGCCGTCGCCCTATCCGCCGACGGTCGATGGATACTCACCGGCAGCGATCGTGCGAAGAACAACACTGAAGACGGCGAAGTGTCCGCCAAGTTGTGGAATGCGGAAGACGGTGAATTGGTGTGGGAATTGCGAGGGCACAAGACGGCAGTTACGGCGGTGGCTATTTCCCCGGATACAAACATCTTGTTTACGGGTGACCGCAACGGACGTTGTGTTTTGTGGGATCGCAAGACCGGTGAGGAGATTCAGCGATTCTGGGACGACGACCAGATAAACGCGGCGACGTTCCTGCCAGACGGCAAACGACTGCTGACGGCCAGTAACTACAAAGTCGTGCGCCAGTGGCTCGTTCCATCGGGCGAAGAGGACGGTTCGTCGGTCTTGCAGCACCCCGACTCTGTGGCTGCAATGTCCGTCTCACGTGACGGTCGCCTGGCTTTGACCAGTTGTACTGACGGAAACGTGCGACTGTGGGACCTGCAGCGCGTCGAACTCGTCCGAACGATTGACGTGCGTGGCGGCAAGGCGGCGTTCGCCCAAAACCTGCGATGGTTTATGAAAGAGTTCCGCTGGGATGAGCCGGAGGTGGCCAGCCGATGTGGTCTGGCCGAGTCGCTGGTTTCCGATCTGTTGGCTGCGAAACGAGAGGCTTCGCCCGAGACTGTGGACAAGCTGGCCAAGGCATTCGAGACGCGTCCGGCATCCCTGTGGAAAGCGATTTTCTCCGTCGACATCTCTTCGGACGGTCTGGTGGGAATGACGGTATCGCCGGATGATCGCATCGTCCGTCTCTGGAATCTGGACGACGGTCATGAGATGCGATTCCCGGTGGCTGCCGATCGATTGGGACCGTTCTTGGACTTGCGCGGACCGGTTCATCGTGGACTGATATGGGCAGCCGCATTTTCTCCGCAGGGTGATCAGGTGGTTACCGTGGGCGGTGATTCGGCTCGATTGTGGGATGTGCGTAAGGATGTGCCTATTGCCGACCGTGAGTTGATGAGTTTCAGCCCGCACGGTGCCGTTGCATCGGCTGAATACTCGCCGGATGGTAAGTATGTGGTTACAGGAAGCTGGGACAACACGGCCCGTGTATGGAATGCGGCGACGGGACAAGTCGTGCGAAGGCTTGGGCGCGAAATGGATAAGCCACAAGACGAACATCGAGGCCGCGTGAACAGCGCCGTATTCTCGCCAGACGGACTAATGGTGCTGACCGCCAGCGACGACGGGACGGCGAAGCTGTGGAGTACGCAAGACTGGAGCTTCATCCGCACGCTAGGCGGCCATCAAGGACCCATACTGCACGCTGTGTTTTCGCATGATGGAGGTCGCATTCTGACGTCCTCGCAAGACAAGACGGCCAGGCTGTGGGATACCGCGACCGGTAAACTGATAATGACACTGGCGGATCACGATTGGGCGGTCCTGCGGTCCGCATTCTCGGGTGACGGGCAGTGGGTTATCACTGGCAGTGCCGACAATACAGCCAGGGTCTGGAAACTGGAGGAAGACGAGGCAACTGTTGTCCATACGTTGAAAGGGCACACGGGAGGCGTCACTTCCGTGGCATTCTCGCCTGACCCCGAAGCCTCGCGAATTCTGACTGGCAGCGAGGACTACACGGCGATCCTGTGGGATGCGCGGACTGGTCAGGAGGTATTGACCTTGAAGGGGCACACTCAGGAGGTCACGTCTGTCACTTTTTCGCCGAACGGTCAATACGCGCTAACGGGCAGCCGAGACGGGACGGCGATCGTCTGGCTGACTCAGGACTGGAGTGGAAAGGAAAATCCGGAGCAAGACGCGGTAGCAGGACGCTGAATGGTTGTCCGACGACAGGAGATTTGGCTTGCAGGAGTCTGCTGTCGCGCATTGATGGCCGTTCAGGTCACGTGAGCCGCCTCGCGTATGTTGGGAGAGGCGTTGCGTCCGCCTGTATGGTCTGCCATGCGATTTCGACTGTTGACATACAACATCCATAAGGGCATCGGCGGCGTGGATCGTCGGTACCGCCTTGGACGGATTGTGGAAGTCATTTCACATTGCGACCCGGACATCGTTTTTCTGCAAGAAGTGGACGACGGAGCCCGGCGTTCGCGCCATCATCGTCAAGTGGATTTGCTGAGCGATGCGACGGGGCTCCCGCATAGGGAGTATCAGCGCAACGTAGCGTTGCGTGAAGGTCACTACGGAAACGCAATCCTTAGCCGGTTTCCCTTACACGACGTCCGTCATCTGGATTTGAGCGTTCCCTTGAAGAAACGGCGACGAGCTCTGGCGGCACATTGCCGAGTGCGATTCGGCGGCCATTCTCACACGTTGCTGCTATTCAATTTCCACCTGGGATTGGCTGGTTTTGAAAGGAAGATTCAGGTTCGCCGGTTTTTGAATAGCGACATCCTGAAGCACGCCCACAGGAACACCCCAACCTTCGCTGCTGGAGACTTCAATGACCTTCGGGGAAAGCTCGGAAAGCGACTCCTGGAACCGGTTGGTTTCAAAGCAGCGGCCAAACACGTGCGGACGTTTCCAGCGATTATGCCCATGCGGACATTGGACTGGATCTACTACCGAGGCGACATCAAACTGCATCACTCCTACGCCTCGCGTACAGAAACCGCCAAGAGAGCATCGGACCACTTGCCGATGGTAGCGGATTTTCTAATCTGAGCATTGCTGGGCGGAACAGACTCCATCCCAGCAGTATCTCGCGTCCCACATCCCACCGACTCGTTCGGTGGGGCTATTTCAACGCTTCTACCCAGTCGCGGATTCCCCGGCCAAACTCCTTTGCGAGGTGTCCTCTGATCAGTTCCGTCTGAAACACATAGGCACCACATTCTGGATCCAGGTCGGCGTGCTCGGCGCTGAAGAACCGTTTGTCGGGATCCGGATCCGTGAGTCTGCGGCACAGCCCCATCAGACTCTTACATTCGGCCACGTCCACGGGCACGAGTTCTGCCAAGTAATGGGGCAGTTCCATCTTTTTCCGCAACAGTTCGTCTTTACTCAACGGTTCCTTCTGCTCGAAGGGCATACTGGTCTTTGTGTTGGCGAACAACGGCCGACCGGCCAGCAATTCGATCAGCACGTATCCCAAACTTGCCAAATCGCTTTGTCGCGTCCATTCCCGCCGTTCCAACACTTCGGGCGCTGCGTAGGCTGGAGTGAAGAAACGCAGGCGTTGGGTGTCGTCGAGATCGAAGGCGGAGCCGAGATCGACCAGCTTCGCGTGGCCGCTGATCCTGTCCAGCATGATGTTCGAAGGCTTGATGTCGCCGTGAACGACACGTCGGCGGTGCAGTAAACTCAGACCAGCCAGACAATCGCGCACAATGGCCACCGCGAAACCCGGCCGCATGCGCAACTGCGGGCGGCCAAACGTGACCAAGTCCTTGTTGATTTCGTCCCAAAGGTATTCCGGCGCACTTTGCCGTAGCTTGTCGTGCATAGCGGGCTTCAAGAGGCGTCGCAAGTCGAAACCATCGACCAGTTCCATGAGCATCATGCGGACGCCATATCGCTGCTCGAAAAACAGCACATCTACCAGGTTCGGATGGTGAGCCTGCGCGACAAGCGACGCGACGCGAGCGATTCGCCGCATTGCAGCTTCGTATTTGGCGACGCTTGAGTATGACTCGGGTGAGAATAACTTGATGGCAGCCACAAAATCGAAGCCGTCCGCACCGCGCCGCTCGGTCAGGAATACTTGCCCCTGGCCTCCTCTGCCCAAAAGCTTCCTCAACGCATAGCCTGGCGTTCGTCCAATTTGCCCCTTGCGGATGATCGCTTTGTACCGTGCGGTCAGCTTCTCCGACGTTAGCTTCTCGCTTGCCACCTCGTGTGACGAATCCTCCTCGAGTGGGTCGTTCCTTGTACTGGCCTCGCCACGAATCGTAGCAATCACGCTTTCGCCATGCTCGGATCCAGGAAAGTCCCATTCGACTCCCGACATGGAAGAATCCTCATCCACGGGAAAAACAGCACTACTTGGCTTCGTTGGGTCGCCGACAGGGATAGGTAGCCGTTCGCCGGCTTTCACTCGGGCCACGAGTTCTTGCCCCAAGTTTGGGCCTAGCGCATCGAGAGCCTTTCGGAAGCCTTCAGAGAGTTCCTGCTCGCCAGACGGCGGGGTAGGCGGGCCGGCACTCAGGTCCAGGGGACCTTGCTGCAGGATGTCGGTGGCTAGCGAGTCCAGTGATTCGCCGGTATCCTCGCTTCCCGTCTTGGCTTTCAGCCTCTCGTTTGCGTTCACTTTCCATACCCCTTTTGTCTCAGATACTCGCGAATCTTGTCGCGTCCTTCCTGCTGGGCTCGCCGTACAGAGTCGTGAGTCTCGTTGCCCTCCGTCGCTCTTTCCACGGCTTCAACCAACTCCGAGAGGCTTCGGACGGAGAAGCCGCATTCGCGATAGGCTTCCCATACAGTCTTCTGCCTCGGCGGCAATGTTTCGATCCCTTCGGAAATCAAATGGAATACTTCATCCAGAAACAGCGGATCCACATCCGTCACTTCATTGGAGCATCCTGCCCTCTCTCTGTATTTTTCAAGCGATTGCTGGTATTTCGTGTTGGCGTTCAGCACGTCAATGCTGCGCCACCTCATGATGCTGGAGAGCAAAGCGTGAAGCGATCCGTCTTCACGGAACTGCCCATCCGCGACCATCTGCGCGATACAAAACAGCGTATCTTGCCACGCATCCGCCAGATCTTCAGACGACAAACTGCAGAAACAGCGTTGTATCCAACAGCCGATGGCCTCACCGTAACTTCGGTGTATCAGGTCAAGTCCGTCTCCGACGTCCGCTTCATTGCCCAGCAACAAAGTCTTTATTTGGTCTTCGAGATCCGATCTTGGACAACACATCAATCACCCCACCCAACAATTCTCAAAGATCCTATACCTAAACTCAGGACAGGAAGGGTTTTCACCCATGTTATTCCCAACTTCTTCCGATTTTCTTACGAACACCATATCTTTTTCTGGGCAGAGTACTGCATCTCAGCAGAGCATACTCATAGTCTCAACCGTATCAGTGTTATCTCCACCTAAATCATTCGGTTGCATGTAGACGAGGCAAAAACCCTATGTCGACAACGAGAACGACTCCTACGCGAACGGATTTACGAAGCAGACGCCGCCCGAACGATGGCAATGGCCGGCGTTCCCTGCTTGAGGGAGTCCCGCCTTGCAGGGACGCGTCTGGGCGCGAATACGATTTGGCTTCTTTGGCCGCACAGTTTCAATTCATGGTTCCTGAATCGATATTGCCAAATCTGAGCGCCCGCAGCAGAGATTTAGCGATTCGTACCATGGTTGGCAGCTTGGCGGAGGCTGGAGCCATTCCTGACGCCGAGCAGGATGGCATCGCTGATGCCGTAATCCAACGCGAACACCTCGGCACGACGGGAATTGGCTGTGGTATTGCTATTCCGCACACGAAACACGGCGCTGTGGATCGAGTTATGGCCACAATGGCTTTCTCCCGTGAGGGAATCGATTTTGGCAGTTCAGACAACAAACTGGTCCATTTCGTATTTCTGCTTGTCTCGCCTCCGGATAACCCCACAGATCACCTACGCGCATTGGAAGCCATTTCACGTTGTTTGTTAGACAGAAAATATTGGGTTTGGCGAAGCGATCAGCGTCATGCGGACGACGACTCCGATGAGATCGAATCCGATCCTGGAAAAGCATAGACGGCAACGAGCCTGTTTCTCGCATGGCCCTGATTCCACCGTATCACGGTCTCGAGGAAGTGTTCCGTCTCAGCGGCGTTGCGTCCGTCGCCTCGACTACGCCGGGCGCTTAGAGTCTGCTACGGCGTCGCGATTTTCCATAAGTATTTGTCACAGCGCACGTACATGGCGTTGTCGGCTACGGCTGGCGACGCGTGTATCAGTTCGCCGAAGTTGCTTTCGCCAACGATCTCGCCCTCAGCGCCGCCCAGCTTGACCACGCGAGCTTCACCGTCGTAGTTGATGCAATACATGTAGCCGCCCGCCACCACAGGGGTGGCCCAATGCCGGCCCTTCAGCCGGAGTTGCCATTGGAGTTCGCCGGTCGCGGCATCGGCGCACTTCAGAATGGCTCCGCTCAGTGCATACACATGGCCGTCGTAGGCAATCAGGCTGGACGCCCCTGGACGCATGCGAAGGGCGTCCCAGAGGACTTCTGGCGAATCGGATTCATTGGACAGCTTCAGTGCCGTTAAACCGCCCATCGGCGTATACAAAACGCTGTTGGCGAAGACAGAAGATGGAGTTGTCGAGCATTCCGCTTCCCACCGCCATAGCTGCTCGCCGCTACGCGGATCGTGAACGGTCAAGCAGTCCCGCGACTGTAGCAATACCGCCGTCTTCCTGATGCCGTTGCCAGGAATCGCGATAGGCGAAGACCAACCAGCTACTCTGGTTCGTTCGACTCGCCAGCAGTTTTCTCCCGTGGTCGCATCCACGCCAACCGCAAAAGCATCGTTCTGGCTCTCGACCTGGACCACGACAACGCCGTCGACCACAAGAGGCGAACAGGCCATGCCCACATCGTTGCCCGCTTTCGGGTAGTCAATCGCCAACCCTCGAAACCAACGCAAGTTGCCATCCAAGTCCAGACAGATCAAGTCGTTCGACGAATAGAACGCGTAAATGTGGGCTCCGTCGCTGGCGGGTGTGGGGGCAGCGACCGAAATGCTGTTGTGCGTCGAAGTACGTCCCGTCGCCCAGAACTGGCGTTCCCACAGCTTTTTGCCGGAAGATGTCTCATAGCAGAACACGTGCAGACGCGTATTGCGAAAGCCGCTGGTCGCCGTGATGACCACCCGATCGCGCACAACGATCGGACTGGACGGTCCTCGCCCCGATAGGTCGATTCGCCAAGCTATGTTTTTGCCTTCGTCCCAGGTGATGGGCAATTTGGCGTCCGCTGCCACGCTGCTGGCGTCCGGCCCACGGAATTGCGCCCAATCCGCGCCGCACAGCGAACAGATCAGTCCGATAAGAGCAAGCCGAGATAAAGCTCGATTCGTCATGTTGTTTTTCCACTCGTTGAAGGACGCACGCTCTTTTGCGACGCGACGTCAGCTACTTTCCGCGATCTTTCGACAGGATCGCCGTACCATACTGATCGCAGACGCGCAGTTGAAGCTGCCAGTTTTGCGTCCACTTCTCGTCTTGGTTGTCTTGAGCAATCTTCAGCAGGATGATGTTCGTTCCCTTCTTCAGCCGAGCCTTGCCTACGTACTGATCGACGAAGTAGCCGGTGTGATAGACGGTATTTGCGAACAGCAGTTCGCCATTCACCCAGAGCTTGTTTCCATTGGTACAGCCCAATCGGAATTCCGCTTCGCGCTCTTCTTCGGAGACGAATTCGGCGTAAGCATACGTTATGACGTCTTTCAGTTTCCCCACCGCTTTGTTCAAGTCGACATTGCCAAATTCGTCATCTGTCGTGCAATCGAACCAGCGCACAACTCTCTCTTTTCCTTCATGTTCCGCCGAAACGTCGAGCGACGTCTCGGGGCCGTAGACGACATCAAAGCCGCCTTTGTCCGTATTGTCGAACGGCCCCACGAGCTTCCAATGCTGGATGAAACCGAAGTGCCTTGGCAGGTCGACCGTTTCGCCCAAATCACGAAGCTGTTTGGCCGCGTTCTTGATCTGGTCCAGATCGCGAGCCGCCGTAAGGGCACGTCGATAGGCGACGATTGCGTCTTCCTTGCTGCCCGCCTTCAGCGCTGCGTCGGCCCCAGCCAATGCAAGTGACACCGCGTCGCGTCGCAATTCCAGGCTGGGGTCGTTCAGCAGACGTGGGACAAGGCGGCGCTCGGCGGATGAATCGACGCGCCGAATCAACTCATAAGCCATGCGACGCGCCTTTGGAGCACGCGCGACATCTGCCAGAAAAGCCTCGAGTGCCCCCTGCGGCAGCTTGCCGCCGTCTGCCAATTGACGCTGTGCAATCGTCTCTACCGCAGATCGAAGCCAGTTGACAGCGAGTCTTCCGGATCCGTCCATGCCGGTCAGGATCTCAGGAATTTGCGCTGCATCGGCCTGCATAAGCTGTTGGCAAGCGGCAATGGCCTCGCGATGCCCGGCACCCTCTGGGCCGACAGCATTGATCACTCGGACCAGAGCTGGAACATCCACCGGCTCCGCAAGGCAAGTATCGCATGAAACCGCGATCACGATGACCGCGACCAAACATGCCGTTCGCGAGCGGTTTGCGTATTTCGATAGCGTCATTACTCTCTCATTGCCTTTTGAACGATTTGCTTATCGAAGTAGTTGATTGACATACCGGCGTCGATCACGATCGATTGGGCATTGATGCCCGAGGAGCGCGGGCTGAGCAGGAAAGCAGCCGCATTGGCCACCTCCTGCGTTTGCACGGCTTGTTTGCGAGGGATCACTTCTTCAGCAAACAGGTACGAATCGACGTAACCCGGTATGCCAGCCGATGCTGACGTTTTCAATAGCCCGGGCGCAACCGCGTTGAACCGGACCCGCGAGAAGTTGCTGAACGATTTCGCGAGAAACGCCAGTGACGAATCCAAAGCCGCCTTGATCGGCGCCATAAACCCGTAGTTCTCGCTGGCCATGCGCGTCGTCGAAATGGAAATCGTGACTACCGACGCGTCGGCATCCAGCGCATCCCTCATTGCGTTGGACAAAGCGATCAGCGAATAGCACGAAATGTCGACCGCCTGCAGAAACTGGCGTTTGCCGGTTTCGTGAAACGGTTTCATGCCGTCCGAGAAGTCGGCAAAGGCAATCGAGTGAACCATCCCATGGAACCGCTCGCCGCGCGCCGTCAACTCGCTCCGCAATCGCTCGATTTGATCTTCTTGTTCCACGTCGCAAACGTAGACGTCCGCGTCGCCCAGCAGTTTTGCTGTGCTGGCCCGTCGTTCTTCGTCTTGCACTACGTAAACGACGCTGGCACCGCACTCGGCCAGAGTACGACCAATGTGGTACGCCACGCTCTTCCGGTTAGCGACACCGAAAACGAGAACCGATTTGTCGGAAAGCTGCAGAAAATCCATGGTGATAGTCTACGAAATGTCCGACACGTTCGCGAGCGGACCAGTGGGCACAAACACGCAGGTTCACACTGGCAGATCTGCTACGTGGGAACCGCAACGTCGTCGACCAATCGCTCGATGATCGATTCGGCTGCTTGGCGATTGTCGCCTTGTATGAAACCTTTGGTGACTACGCGGTGGGAAAGTATCGGTATGGTTAGCTGCTTGATATCGTCGGGTACAACGAACGTGCGATCGTCGATCAGTGCGGACGCTTGTGCGGCCCGGTACAGGCTGATCGCGCCGCGCGTGCTGACGCCTACGTGGAGGTCTTCGCAGTGCCTTGTGGCTTCAACGATGTCAAGCAGATAGTCGTAGATGGAGTCCTCGACGGTGACTTGGCGAACTTCCTGCTGCAGGGCGACGATTTCGTCGCATCCCAACACAGGTTCTAGCGTTTCTACTGGTTCGCCATCGCGGTGCGACGAGAGGATCTGACGCTCTGCATCGCGGTCCGGGTAACCCATTGAAACCCTCAACAGGAATCGATCCAGTTGGTTCTCTGGTAACGCATAAGTGCCTTCGAACTCGAATGGGTTTTGCGTGGCGATGACGATGAAGGGTTGCGGCAAATTATGGGTCACGCCGTCTACCGAGACCTGCCGATCGCTCATCGCCTCCAGCAGGGCACTCTGAGTCCTTGGTGGCGCCCGGTTGATTTCGTCGGCCAGAACGACGTTGGCGAAAATTGGACCACGTTTGTATTCGAATTCGGACGTTTTCGAATTGAACAGGCTGCTGCCAACAATATCGCTGGGCAACAGGTCTGGAGTGAACTGCAGTCGGCAGAAATCCCCGGACAGGCTCTTGGCCAATGCCTTGCCGACCAGCGTCTTGCCGACTCCCGGCACGTCTTCCAGCAAAACGTGTTCCCCTGCCAGCAATGCCACCAGCGTCATGCGTATCGCCTCGGGCTTGCCCAACACTACGCTCTGCATATTCGCATTTAGTTGTTTGATGGCGTTGTGCAGCTCTGAGGGCATCGGTTTCTCCAAAATGCTCTTGGTCGAGGAATTGACTCCCGGTGGATTCGGCTGAAATGCGGCAAAGGACTGGTGTTGGGAGGTGTCCCTCCCTTTATTGGAGGGGACGGCACTTCTGCGGGATTAAAGCCCGCTTTGTTGCCGAATACCTATAGTAATTGGACCAGACCTGCCTAGTCCATCCTCCAGCGAGGAATTGACGGCTGCAGGCACGTTCGCTTGAGGACATACGACGGAAGTTGTTACACTAAACGTTTGGCGCCGGATTCGCAATCCGGCGGGGTTGATACTGTGGTACCGGCGTCGCGAGCCGGAATGGAACAGACCGGGCATGGCAACGCAACTGACATCGGACTCCAACTTGGATTTTCGCCTGATTCCGTTGCATGAATCGGGCGAGATCGCTGCGGACGAGCTCCCGTCGTTGGATGACCTGCCGATTATCGATCTGTCGTCGGACCAACCCCTGCCCGAAGTCCCCGATGACGCAAACCTAGCTCCGCTGCCGACGCCGTCGGCGGCGCCGGAAGAGGCTGTCGGACGAGCTAGTGGCGCGATCTGGCTGGAAGGCGACGTGTTGATGTGCGCCTGTCCAGATTGCCGCGCGCCCATGTCGATTCGGCTGTGGCTGATGATCGCGGATTGCTGGAAATGCGGGACCAGTATCGAGCTGACCGAGGAGCAGGAGCGCGAGGCTAAACGCCTTCTGAAGGATCGAGAGAAGGCCAAACGGCGAGCTCAGAAGCGGTCTGCCCCGGCTGTTGCCGGCAGTACTGTCTCCCGGCCGACAAACCGCGCAAACGCCGTACCGACCGGGACTCAGACTAGGGTCAAGCCGCTTGGGACGCCTGCCGGCCAGCCGCAACGAGAATCTGGCAAGCCCGTTGGCAGGCCGGCGCCGCCCGCCGGGCAGCCGAGCGCGTCGGCCGCGAAACGGCGTGATTCCCGAAAACGAGTGACGGCGGCGCAAAACTTGGCTCGACGTCGGGTTGCCAAAAAGCGTGGCGCCGGTGCATGGCTGTCCAGTCTGTTCGATGACACGCCGGCTTGGCTTGTCAGTCTGGTCTTCCACCTTGTTCTGCTCACGTTGTTGGGGCTGCTGACGATGCCCAATGACGACGATGGCAACTACATCACGTTGAACGCCATCGTGAGCAAAGATCTTCGTCGTCCCGGGCAAGCAGAGATCGAAAACCCAGCCGACGAAATTCAATTCGATCTTCCGGTACCAGAGAATGTCGATCTGAACAACCGAAGAACTCGCGAGGCCATGGCGCGTGCTGACCAGGATGCCCGAGAGCTGCGACTTGTTGACACGGCAGATCCAAATCTTGCTGAACTGGAGCAGGTGAAGCGTCGGATAGGCGATGCGGATGGCGACCATGTGGCGCTGGTCGCACGTGATCCTCGCGTGCGGGTGGAAGTGATCAGGCAGGAGGGCGGCACTACGCTGACCGAGGCGGCGGTGGCCCGCGGCTTGCGATGGATGGCTCAGCAGCAGCAGTCGGACGGCCGCTGGCGATTGGACGGTAACGCGCGAAGCGATGCGGCAGCCACCTCTCTCGCCCTGCTGCCGTATCTCGGTGCGGGCCAGACACATTTGGTGGGCCGATACAAAGACGAGGTCTCCAAAGGGCTGCGTTGGCTGGTCGGCCAGCAGAAAGAGGACGGTGATCTTCGAGCCGGTTCGGGCGGCAACACTGGCATGTACGCGCATGGGCAAGGGGCGATCGTATTGTGCGAAGCCTTCCTGATGACGGGGGACGAAGAGTTGAGGATCCCCGCACAGAAGGCGATCGACTTCATCGTCGACGCACAGTATCCGGACGGTGGCTGGCGCTACAAGCCTAACGAGGAATGCCGATCCCACGAACGTCGAAGTGACACAAGCGTTGTCGGCTGGCAACTGATGGCTCTACAGAGCGCGCGTGCGGCAAACCTGACCGTGCCCGACGAGACGTTTGAACTGACGAACCACTTTCTGGACAGCGTTCAACATAGGGACGGGGCCCTTTATGCTTACCAGCCAAGGCAGGGTGTGAAGCAAACGATGACCGCCGAAGCGCTGCTTTGCCGTATCTATTTGGGTTGGACCAAGGAGGATCCGGCGTTAGTGGAAGGCGCTCAGTACTTGTTAGACAACCACATGCCCAGCACGCACGACACGAATATGTACTACTGGTACTACGCCACGCAGACCATGCACCATCTAGGCGGATCGATTTGGGACAGGTGGAACCTGAAGATGCGCGACGTGCTGGTCAACACCCAGGAAAAGAACGGCCCTTACGCCGGAAGCTGGGCACCGCGCGGCGGCCATGCATCGGCTGGCGGGCGTTTGTACATGACGGCTCTGGCCACCTGTTCTTTGGAAGTCTACTACCGCCATCTGCCAATCTTCCGGCAACTCGACGTGGACTGATTCGACCTAATCTCCTCGTTTCTCGCTCTTGAGTTGCTCCAAATAGTGGCGGCGTATTGCTGCTAATTCTTCGTCGTATCGCCCATCACGGAAATCGGGAAACGTCCACTCGAAAGGCTGGTAGCGCCCCTGCTGGTAACGAGCTATCATGTCCGCGTACACGCCATCGCCCAAATGAATCCTCTGCCCGGCGAATTTGAGACTGGCCAACACGATTTTGCTGCGATCCAGGTAGCCAATATCCAGGTTGACGCGTCGGCCATCAGCGTCCGCGAAGCGATCTTCGATGTCGTTACAGATCAACTTGGCTTGCCGTATGCCTTCTGGAGCCAAAAGTTGGCCGAATGTGATCAGCCGCCGCTGAATACCTGGTCCCATCTCCGGTACGTAGTAGTCGGTCGCGTCAAAGTGCCGGTCCGTGCCAGTGAAGTCGATTTCGCCCCATTCGCCACATAGACTGTCCAACGCTTCCTCTAGAGCCCCGGCGTCAGTCCACAGTATTGCCACCAGCAGTTTGACGGGATCGACCGCATCGGGTTTGGCCAAAAAGTTCCCCCTTCCCCTTCAAGACGCTCAGCGCACGCGCCGTGACTTTCGGATCGATGCCAATTTCGGGCGCGATCCGCCGGATGAGTTCGTAATGGCGTATTTCGCGACGTTCAGCGCCGTCAACACTGCGCGTCTCGACTGCGTCGGGTCCGCCAGTTTGTGGCCTTTGATGATCTTCGTAAGGCTCTCGTACGGCAACGTCGCAAACGCTGTGGCAACATCGCGCAGGAGTTGACGAGGCTCCTTGTCCGCTCGCAGATCGAACTGCTTCAGGAGCAGCGACAGCGATTCCTGCTCTCGGGGCGGCGTTAATGGGCCTTGCGGCATAGTCACCGCAGTTTTGATCATCTATGGTTAGAATTGTACTCTGACTATCAATTCTAACAGTAAACTACACCGAGAACGATTCATCGCAAACACACACTGGGAGCCTGCCATGACGATTCGACTCAGCCCCTGTAAATGCCTTGCCGTTGCCTCGTTGGTAATCCTACTGCTGGTCGCGACTGGCTCGAAGAAATCGGAACACGTGGAACGCTTCGGTGCAGTGATCGGCGTCAAGCCCGATAAGCTCGAGTACTACAAGCAGCTTCACGCCAAACCGTGGCCCACTGTCGACAAGGCAGTCAAAGGGGCGAACATTCACAACTACTCGATATATCTGACCCAGTTCGACGACGGCAAGTGGTATCTGTTCGGCTACTTCGAATACACCGGTAACGACTTCGAGGCAGACATGAAGAAGCTTGCCGACGACAACGAGGTGAAACGTTGGTGGAAAGAGACCGACCCGTGTCAAATCGGACTGGAGAACCGAAAAGAAGGCGAATGGTGGAAAACGATGGAAGAGGTGTATCACTTGGACTAGAGATACCCGCGGTGGCCACAGATCCAGCACGGATGACACACGGACGGCAAGGATTTGAATGCCAGATCGGCGGTTTCTTCCCGGAGGAGGGCTGTTACGTTTCGCGTCAGCCCGTTAAACTCATTATTAACATGCGTTTCGGGATTTCGTCCATTAGCCCATGATGCTTGGACTCTCGTAAACGCTTGTCAATTAACAACATACGACAATGCACCCCTAGCTCAATTGGATCAGCCGGGCAAAGCCGCAAGTCCCTGAAATACCAGGGACTTTCGGCTTTTCTCGTTGCCCGGATTTGCCCCTATTTGACCCTTTCTGGCGCAAATTTATCGCCAGGTTTTTGCACGCAAGTGTCAGTACGGTGCATTTGAGATAGGGGTGCTCTTTCACTGGTTAAATTTGGTCAAAAACGGCCTGCGAATTGGCGGTGAACAAAGGCAGATTCAGAGCATCACCCCGCACAGCACGCTGCCATGCACGACCACATCATCGAAGACCAGTGCGGAGGCATGGTCGCCTTGCTCTGAAGACGCCCGTAGCTCCTCGCCCTCACCGACCGGATCGGCGTGCTCCCAGGACTGGTCGCCCAGCCCGTTGATCACCCGTTCCACATCAGCGGGCTCGACCTGCGTCTCGCCCGCCTCAGCCTCCAGGGCGTCGAGCACGACACCCGACAGGAGCCGCTTCCATACCTTCTCGCATGTGGAGGGTTTGTCGAACAGGTCACAGGAAACGACCTTGCCTCCCACGGCGACCGCCGCCCCGATGGCCCCTTTGACGTAACGGAGCTTCTCCTGGAACTCGCTCACACGCTTCCGATGGGCCTCGAACTGGACTATTCCGGAAGAAATTCTATCGAGTCTTATCTTTCAATATTGCACTCCGGGTGGCGTTGTCGGAATCGCTCAATGCCATGGCGGGTCACCTTCGTGCCGTCTATGTTGAGCCTGATCACATTCGGGAGTGGTAGGAGATATTCGATCCCCCTATCCGATATATTTTTCGCCCCAGAAAGAGAAATGTGGCGAAGGTCAGTGAGATGGGCGATGTTGGCCAGACCGTTATCGGTAATCTTGGCATGGCAAAGGCAAATCCAACTAAGGCTGTCTATTCTCTTGATGTGGCGTAGCCCCTCGTCTGTAATATCAGCCCCACGCAGATCGAATCCGCTCAGTTCTGGATAGTCCGCCAGATGTTGCAGACCCCTGTCAGTGATCTTGGTATTTATCAGCATGAGTCCCTTGAGGCGAGGTAGTTCGGAAAGACACGCAAGGGCCCGATCAGTAATCTCTGCTTTATCAGGCGAACAGACCCTCAAGATCTGGAGTCTCGAAAGTTTTTTGAGTGCAATCAGGTGGGCATCGGTGAAGTGGTTCGCTGTCTCAATTTCGATCACCTTGATGTGAAATGGTCCTTTGGGAACGTCCTCGCTTCGAGTGACGGGATCATTGCTCCCATAAATAAATACTCTTCCGCCAAAGCTAAGAACCAATCTCGCCGCTTTGCGTTCGGCGAGCAACTCCTCTCGATCTACTGGTTCGGCAGCGAGATCCGATAGCCGATTGGCAGTCTTGTCCTTCACTAACCCTGTTAGCCCCGGCAGCGCCTTTCGGTACCAGTAGGCAGCCCGCCGCTCAAGCTGTTTCTTTGCCACGCCTTCACTTGCCAAAGTCAAGTCCCACCAACCATCGCCCAAAGCCACTTGCTCATCAGTAGCCGACACGTCTCCGAGTTCCTTTACCGCCAACTTCTTCAACTCCTTATCACTACTCAGCACCAGCATCGGCAGCCCCCGGTCCCAGTCGCCCTTGAGTAGACAGTGGTACTTGCCAACTGCCAGATTCGCATCTGGAGCGACCGGATCGTCCTTCAGCTTCGCCAGAGCCCCCTGGATATCTGCAAAAGCCTTTGCAACATCTTCGACTTCCTCATTTCGGGCAACGATCTGCTTGACCAGTGCGTACTCCCTGGCCTTCCGAGCAACATCAATGGCGAGACCGCCCAGGTATGTGGCGGCGATAAAATCGTCCTTCTCGACGGCTTGGTCGATCAATTCCAAGGAGAGTTTGGCAATGGTGCTCCTGTGCTTCTGCAACACGGCCGACTTGGCCGCCTGCGACAGTGCCGCACCTTTGAGCTTGTAGGCATCCACTTCGTACCGAGCCGCCATTGCATCAATGGCCTTGAACGCCAGGTCGGCATCACCAGATTGCGCAGCAATATCTCTGGCAAGCTTGTACAGGACGTAGCGGTTGGCTGCATCGCTTGATTCCTGGGCCTTGTTCAGCAACTTCGTTGCCAGAGATTGTCTCTGCGCCGAGGACTTGGCGGCTTCCCATTCTTCGCCGTAGACCTCTTTGATGAGGTCGAGGGATTGTTGTTGGACGGCTTCGGAAGGAACAGCCGATCTGTCTGGTGAGTGCTGGGCGTGCGCCATGGGCGCACAATGAAATGCCGTTCCAACCAACAGACACGCAACGATCAGACAGGCAACGT
The DNA here is from genome assembly GCA_964617665.1 of uncultured Pirellulaceae bacterium. Classification (GTDB taxonomy): domain Bacteria; phylum Planctomycetota; class Planctomycetia; order Pirellulales; family Pirellulaceae; genus JADHUC01. The sequence goes on along the minus strand of CAZUAH010000185.1, from coordinate 225 downwards.
GACGAATCATGAGTCGTTCTCCTACTTCTCTTTCGCCTCCACGATTTCGCAGCCGGGATACCGCTTCTTCAGCTTGGCGATGGCAGCAAACATGTCTTTCGCTTCGATCAAGATATTGCCAATGATGCCGCCACTCTTGGTCTTGACCTTGAAGACGAACTTGCGAGTGGCGGCTCCGGCGGCCCAGATTCTCTTCACGATTGGGGATCATTTTGAGGGACTCCA